>DASUWQ010000384.1:0-5834 GCA_036378375.1 Chthoniobacterales bacterium | reverse complement strand
AGCTGCTTTTACCTGAGCCCCGTTTGCGCGCAATTTCCTGAAACCCCGCGTTTGCTGCGTAGGTGTGCGCTTCGCAGAATCCTCCTCGTGCTCGTGCTCGCCCTCGTGCTCGAAGGGTTGTCGGAGCTATCCACGAGTGTCCTGAGACCTAAAGATTCCGTATAACAAGTCCGACTCCAAACCCTTCGAGCACGAGCACGAGTGACGCGACCAGGTGAAACAACCCACGAAAGGTTCGGGAGCCGCCCGCTAAAGAAACGCCTCGGCCGTACCACATCATTTGTGTGATCAGCTCGGGTTACGAGCAACGGGCTAAAGCGGCTCCCTCCAGGCGGTTCGGACAAATGAAGCTTCATCTCGCCGTTACCGTCTCACGGAAGACACGGCAGGGCCGGCGGCCGCCTGAGCAATGGCTTGGGTTTCGACTGGTAAGCGGTCTTCAACAACATCAACCCGGGTGCCGATACCAACGGTGGTAAAGACTCGCAGTATGTCTTGGGAACGCATCCGGATACAGCCGTAGCTGGCCGGCTTTCCGATCTGGTTCTCGACCGGTGTCCCATGAATGTAGATGTAGCGTCCGTAAGCATTATGGTTCTGGGGTTCTAGTCCTTTGAGCCACAGGATGCGGGTCACGATCGGATCGCGCCCAGGCGCGTTAGGGACCAAAATTTCGCCCGTTGGCCTGCGATCTTTGAACACCATTCCGGACGGAGCACCATCACCAATCTTTTGGGCGATTCTTAAATGCCCGAGCGGCGTAGCGCACGTTCCGGGATTATCCCCTACTCCGAACTGGGACGTTGAGACCGGATAACGAGCAATGAATTGGTCCCGGTAGTAAAGATCCATGGCCTGATCCGCCACGCTCACCACGATGCGATGATCTTCATCCTGCGGCGTACATGAACAGAGGATCCAACAGATCAAACCACAAAAGAAAAAAACTCTCACCGACGACACGCGCATGATAATAGCAGAACGCTCCAGATTGGCCAAGCGGCGGGGAGTGTGATTAGTGATTGGTGCGTGAGAAGTAAGCAGTAAGCAGTAAAAGGTGAAAAGCAGTAGAGGCGCCGCATCCGTCTGCTGCCATAGCGTGCATCGCGTAAAAAATGCAGACCATTTTTTACGCGACGCGCGCTGGACACTATTAGATTTTCTAATAATATACAAAATATGGCGCTGGCGACCGCTCCCCCTACTCCGGTCAAACGGTTCTCAGCGAATCCGTTTATCGCCTTTTATCAGTCTTCCATCGGTAAGAAAATCGTCGTCGCGGTCAGCGGGCTTTACTTGATCTTTTTCGTCGTTGGACACTTGCTGGGAAATTTAGAGATTTATCTCGGCGAGGACCGGCTGAACGCCTACGCGCAGCTACTGCAGGAGTTGGGCCCGATCCTTTGGACTGAACGAATCATCCTGATTCTGGCGGTGGTGGTTCACATCGTGGCGACGATTCAACTCGCCATGGAAAACCGGGCGGCCAAGCCCAAGAAATACGCAAAATCCGGACACCAGGCGTCCACCCTCGCCTCGCGGACAATGATCTATACCGGCTTATTGGTGATTTGTTTTGTCGTGTATCACCTGCTGCAATTTACACTTATGTGGACGAACCCGGAGTACCGGAATCTGCACGACGCGCTGGGCCGGCACGACGTGTATCACATGGTTGTCCTCGGCTTTCGCCAGCCGCTGATAGCTGTGTTCTACGCCGCGGCCATCTTTTTTTTGGCGACTCACTTGAGCCATGGGTTCGAGAGCGTGACTCAAACTTTGGGCATTAACAATCGTAGGATCGGCAGATTTATCTCGAACGGAGGCCGTTGGCTTTCGTGGCTTATTTTTGCGGGGTATGTTTCTATACCGGTTACAATTCTGCTGGGCCTAATCAAATAGCGGATGCGATGAATACGCAATTGGATGCAAGAGTTCCCGCCGGCGCCCTGGAAGAGAAATGGACCAAACACCGGGCCGAATCGAAGTTAGTCAATCCGAACAATAAGCGGAAGTTTGATATCATCGTGGTGGGCAGCGGCTTGGCGGGTGCTTCGGCGGCGGCCAGCCTGGCGGAGCTTGGATACGGGGTAAAATGCTTCTGTTTTCAAGACTCGCCGAGGCGAGCGCACAGCATCGCTGCTCAGGGTGGCATCAACGCAGCCAAGAACTATCAAAACGACGGCGACAGCATCTACCGCCTCTTTTACGACACGATCAAAGGCGGGGATTTTCGCTCGCGAGAAGCGAACGTCTACCGGCTGGCTGAGGCCAGTGTCAGTATCATCGACCAGTGTGTAGCGCAGGGAGTACCTTTTGCGCGAGAATACGGAGGTTTGTTGGCGAACCGGTCATTTGGCGGCGCCCAAGTTTCCCGGACTTTTTACGCACGCGGCCAAACCGGGCAGCAGCTTTTGCTCGGCGCCTACCAAGCTCTGGCTCATCAGATCGCAGTGGGCGGCGTGGAGATGTTTCCTCGCACCGAGCTACTAGACATCGTCCTTGTGGATGGTCATGCGAAAGGGATTGTAGTTCGCGACTTATTGAGCGGAGAGATTAGCTCACACGCCGGAGATACCGTGGTGCTGGCGACCGGCGGTTACGGTAACGTTTTCTATCTTTCAACGAATGCCCGCGGTTGCAATGTATCGGCCACATATCGCGCTTACAAACGAGGCGCCTTTTTCGCCAATCCCTGTTATACCCAGATTCATCCCACCTGCATCCCGGTCGGCGGCAGCTACCAATCGAAGTTGACCTTGATGTCCGAGTCGCTCCGGAATGATGGCCGGGTCTGGGTGCCAAAAAACAAGGGCGATAACCGGCCACCGAACCAGATCCCGAACTCGGAGCGCGATTATTATCTCGAACGAAAATATCCGAGCTTTGGAAATTTGGCGCCGCGCGATATCGCGTCTCGAAGCGCTAAAGAAGTTTGCGATGAAGGCAAAGGTGTCGGCCCGGGTGGTCTCGGGGTTTATCTGGATTTTGCCGAAGCCATCGGTCGGCTAGGCGAGAAAACCATCCGGGAACGGTACGGAAATCTCTTCGATATCTATCACAACATAACCGGCGAAGATGCCTACCACGTGCCGATGCGCATCTATCCTGCGGTCCACTACACCATGGGCGGCCTGTGGGTGGATTATAATCTGATGAGCAACGTCCCGGGATTACATGTGCTCGGGGAAGCCAACTTTTCCGATCACGGTGCGAATCGACTCGGGGCGAGCGCGCTGATGCAGGGGCTGGCAGACGGCTATTTCGTCATTCCTTCCACTATCGCGAATTATTTAGCCACACAGTTGGGCAAAAAGGTTTCGGTTGATCGCCCAGAGTTCAAGGCGACGGAGAACGAAGTCAGGGACCGGGTGCACAAGCTTTTATCTATTAAAGGAAAACGGACCGCTACCTCCTTTCATCGGGAACTAGGTTTGTTGCTTTGGGAGAAATGCGGTATGGCCAGAAGCCGAGAAAGTTTACAGGAGGCCTTGCAGAAGATTCCCAGCTTGCGGGAAGAGTTCTGGCAGAATCTCAACCTACAAGGTGGCGATATGGAATTGAACCAATCGCTGGAACAGGCAGGCCGAGTAGCCGATTTTCTGGAATTCGGAGAGTTGATGTGTTTAGACGCACTGGAACGCGAGGAATCTTGCGGTGCCCATTTTCGCGAAGAGTATCAAACCAAAGAGGGTGAAGCGGTCCGCAACGATGAAGAATTCTGTCACGTCGCGGCTTGGCAATATACGGGGACGGACTCAAAACCGGTTCGCAATGTTGAGCCGTTGGTTTTCGAGAACGTCAAGCTAGCCACCCGGAGTTACAAATGAGAACGCCGGGAGCGCCGAGGACGAGCGTGAACGCCGGGAACGAAAAAATTTTCCCTTAGAGAGCGCAGGTTGAACTCCTAAAATGAATTTCAAGCTCAAAGTCTGGCGACAACCGAACCGCAATACTGACGGTGGATTTCGCGATTACGCCGCGAACAACATCCCGGCCGAAGCATCTTTCCTCGAGATGCTTGATATCGTTAACGAAGGATTGATTGAAGGTAACGAGGATCCGGTTGCTTTTGACTCGGATTGTCGCGAAGGGATCTGCGGGATGTGTTCGCTCGTGATCAATGGAATCCCGCACGGACCAGGCAAAGCAAAGACCACCTGCCAGCTTTATATGCGCCGTTTTCAGGACGGTGACACCATTTGGATCGAGCCATTTCGGGCAGCTCCTTTTGCGATCGTGAAAGACCTCGTGGTGGATCGAAGCGCATTCGATCGGATCATCCAATCAGGAGGGTACATCACGGCGCGAACGGGGTCTGCGCCCGAAGCGAACTCAGTTCCGGTTGGCAAGCCGATCGCAGATTTGGCGATGGAAGCAGCCGCATGCATCGGCTGCGGAGCTTGTGTCGCCGCCTGCCCGAATTCTTCGGCCATGCTATTCGTTGCTGCCAAAGTTTCTCACCTGGGATTGCTGCCGCAGGGACAGCCCGAGCGAAGGAGCCGTGCTCGCAACATGGTGCGGGCAATGGATGAGCTCGGCTTCGGCAACTGCACGAACCATTACGAATGCGAGGCCGTGTGTCCGGCGGAGATCAATCGAACCTTTATTTCGCGACTGAATCGCGAATATCGAAAGGCCGCAACGCGCGAGGCGGTCGCGGTGACAGTGGACGAGTAGCTGGGTTCGCCGCTCACAGTTCACAGTTCGCGGTCGGGAGGCGCGGCATAGAGTAATACGGGTAGGACCTATGCGACTAATGGGACTTATGGGTCAAATCGATGGCCGAAGCGCAGCCCCTGTGAAAATCTGTGAATCTTTGCTTCAGCTTTGGCTTCCCTCCGTGTCCTCTGTGTCTTTGCGGTGAAATCCCTTTGTTAGACCAGGTTCTCGCGGATGGCGGCTCCCATTTCGGTGGTGCCAACTATTTTGCAATCCGGCGAAGCGATGTCACGCGTCCGGTAACCAGCGGCGATGGTCTTCCGCACGGCGTCATCGATCTTTTTGGCGATCGCGTCCAACCCGAATGAATACTGCAACATCATGGCAGCGGAAAGGATCTGGGCAATCGGGTTTGCTACCCCTTTACCAGCGATATCCGGAGCTGATCCTCCACTCGGTTCGTAAAGCCCGAATCGATACGGTCCGCGTTGACCGGTCCCGAGGCTGGCACTGGGCAACATTCCGATCGAGCCGGTTAACATCGCCAATTCGTCACTCAGAATATCCCCAAATGTATTTTCCGTGACTACCACATCAAACGTTCGCGGGCTGCGGATAAACTGCATGGCCGCGTTATCCACGAACAAGTGGCTTAGCTCTACCGCGGGGTAAGACCCGGCTATCTGTTTGACAATTGATCGCCAAAGCAACCCGTTCTCGAGCACGTTCATTTTATCAACCGACGTTAGTTGCCCTCGACGCGTACCAGCGATTTCGAAAGCAAGGCGAGCGATCCGTTCGATTTCGGAGGCTCTATAAACCATGGTATCGATCGCGACCTTCTCGCCGTTTTCTTCTCGAGTCTCTTTCGGTTTGCCAAAATAAAGGCCGCCGGTCAGCTCCCGGATACAAAGGATGTCGAACCCGCCGGCAACAATATCGGGCCGAAGCGGTGAAGCTGCCGTTAGCTCAGGGAAACAAATTGCCGGGCGCAAATTGGCGAACAAACTGAAATGTTTACGGAGCGGCAGGAGGGCGGCCCGTTCAGGCTGTTCATTAGGCGGAAGCGATTCCCATTTCGGCCCGCCAACGGACCCGAACAGGATGGCATCGCTGTCCGAACAAGTTTCCAGGGTTTCGTTTGGAAGAGCTTTACCAGTCGCATCGATGGC
>DASUWQ010000383.1:0-6637 GCA_036378375.1 Chthoniobacterales bacterium | reverse complement strand
TTTGATTCGTACGCCGCCGCACCAAGGAGCTGCCGATCCCAAAAACTTCGCGGCCAGATCGGCCGATCGCTAGATCGATGCCAACGACGCGTCACGTATCCCTTCCATTTTGCGACCCAAGTGGGCAAGGAAACGTAAGACCTATTGTTCTCACCGATAAACAGATGGATGTGTTCCGGCATAATAACATAACGACCTACGGGATAATCTTCGTGAAGTTTCCAAGCATTTCTTAAGAGACGATGCATTTCATCGCAGGCCAGGATTGGCTTTCGGTTCTTTGTACAAGTCGTTAGGAGCAAGACTATAGCCGGGCGGTCCAGAGACGGAAGATGGGGTGGATGTTTTCTCGATTGAGGTAATATCATAACTCAATGATAGTGTGCTATTATCTCTACACGTAGGATTCCTAAGCCCCTGGGCGTCGCGTCTTTCCGAACGGGCGAGCTACAATATTTGCTGGCGTCGATTAGTGATAGAACTAGAAAGCGGAATGCAACGCCCCTCCGATTTGGGGTGGTCGCCTTTTTCACTTTTCGCCTTTCACGTCTTTTCCTCGCCAGTTCGTAATCAACCCGGGGAACCTACATGCTCGGCAATTGGTTCGGTCGTTTAAACAGAAATCTTCAAAGATTTGCAGCAGACCCTGCTGTTGATACAGAAAATGCGCATGCTGCGCGCCGCGATCGATGTCCCCGAATAAGCGTAAACAAACAATCTCCAAAAGAGTATTCCCAAGCTCGGCTCGCATAGACTTAAAGGCCGTCCAATCGGCATTGCCTGAAATCATCAGCACAGGGAATAAGACATTGGCTACGATGTCTTTAATTCGGGAGGTGCCAATGAGACTGATTCGCCGGGACGAAGACGCTGATCGCAGGGTGTAATGAAAATCCCAGAATGGATGCGACAGTTGTTGGAACCAGTCAGCGGCTGCGTCCAGATCCGTAGTCAGTTTTCGAAAATCAGACCAGCCAGATGCGATTTGCGCCAGTGCGCCGAGCCGTCGGTGCGGATGATTGTTCGGTCTGCTGCCGCCTAATCGCCAGAGATCTGCTCGCAACACCAAATCGTGTAACTCGCTCCTCAACTTCCACCAGTGCGTCCACAAAGCGCTTAAATAGTGGTCTTCTTGTTGATCTGCGGACAGCGATTGCTCCAAGAAACCGGATAAACCAAAAAGGATCGCTTCTGCCACTGCGCGATCGGATCGTAGCCGGGCGAGCGTTGTCCTCTGGGCGATAATGAGAAAGGGGATCTTGTTCCATTTGTAGCCTAACGCAATCGCGAGAGCCTGGAAAAGCGCCTCATCAATTCCATGAATTCGGATGCTGCGTCTCAACGCCAGTGCCTTCCTTTCTAAACGAATCCTGGCTGCAGTCTCAATGACCTGGTCCAGTTGAGCCTCCGGCAAGTTAGACAGCGGACCGCAACAAGCACCAGGTTTCGCCAAGGTCGATTCGGTATCTGTTATCGCCAGTCCCGTGGTCTTCAGTTGAACTTGCACCACTTCTCGGTGGTCGAGGGTCCGGGTAAAAAAGTCAGAACCTGAGTTCTGTAAGAAAAGATGCAAAACGACATTTCGGAAAGCGGGGTTGCTGCCATGCCCGTGCCTTTCCCAGTCCGCCACGTTGATATCCAGCTCGATATCACCTTTAAACTCTTGGGCGCCATCTGTTCGGATAACCGCATTCACGAAATCAGGCCCCGGTTCCCGGTTCCAAAATCCAAACTGGATAACCTCGACTAGGGAACCGTTGGTCGCGCGAAAGTTTGAGCCGAATGCTCCCGCATACCAAAGCGCCTGATACTCAAGCTCGGACCAGCGCTGGCTGATCGCCGGTTGTTCCTCGACCGCAGAGAACTCTAAAGCCCGAAGATAAAGCGACGAGAACGAACCCACAGATAATAACATTAATGTGAAAAGTTATATCATCAAGCAAAATTGAAAAACAGTTATGATTGTTGTTATTGCATTGGCCGAAGGAAACAAGAATGATCTGCCGGATCTTAGTATTGTACCGGAGCCCGACGGAGGGGCGTTGCATTGCGTGTGCCGTGTCGGAGTGCGCGCCCGACCAGAGAGTGCGAGCAAAGAGATTGATTGTGCCGCTGCCGCGACGCCCCGAAAACCGTCGTTGCGCAACCGGAGATCGCAGGTGTCGGCCTGCCACACGCTCAAGGGAGCCGCAGCTAACAACCCGGTTTCGGACTAAAGACGCGATGCCGCCGCACTTCATGCCGGGGTGGGGGCAAGCGGAATGCGGCTCCCCTCCGGTTTGGGTGGATAGAAATTCACCGTGCTCTTACCTCTGCGTCCGCTGCGACCTCTGCGCGAGGTTTTGTCTTCTTGCTGTGCGGTTCACAGTTCCAATCGCAGCCCATCGTATGCCAAAGAGACCGATTCTGGGAGCGTCTTGCTAGTCTCGACGTGACTAACATCGTGGCTAAGGTGCGTGAGAAACGCGCGTTTTGGCTTTAGCAACGAGATCAGCCCCAGCCCTTCGGAAATACTAAGATGCGAGAAGCGTGACATCTTCAGCGGAGTCCCTAATACCAATACTTCGACTCCGGCCAAGTCGTGTAATCCTTGGTCAGAAATGATCTTACAATCGCTGACGTATCCAAAGATTGGGCGCCCTTGCTGTCGAATCAAAAATCCTAACGTATGAATCTTGCCATGTTCGACCTGGATCGGGATCACCTCATTGTCACCCAACATGAAAGGTCCTTCGATAGTGTACGGCACCGGTTGAACGTATCCGGGGAACCTGGCTTCTCCGCTAAAAGCATACTCGAACGTGTGAGCCAGATGTTGGAGTGTCTCCCGGGATGCATAGATCGGCATCTCGTCACCGTTAGCGCTGCTGAACCGTCTAAGATCGTCGAACCCTAGAATATGATCCGCGTGGGCATGAGTATAGATGACAGCGTCCAGCCGCGTGATATTTGCCCGCAAGGCCTGTAACCGGAATTCGGTTGCGGTATCGATTACCCAACTCGCGCTAGGGGTCTCGATATACACGGAGGACCGCCAGCGCTGGTCCCGACTATCCGAGGACCGGCAGACCGAACAGTCACATAGTGGAACCGGTATACCCACGGAGGTTCCTGTGCCAAGAAAAGTGGCCGTCAGCATCTATTGAAAAAAGGTCGCCGGACCCTTACATAACCTGCCAGTGCCCGCAACGCTCCGATCACTGCGAATCCGTAACCTGGCTTTGGTTGAACAGCTCGATTGGGAGCTGGCAGCCGGGTTTAATGCCGTTACCGGTGAGACCGGCGCCGGTAAGTCGATTATCATCGGAGCGTTGAAGATGATACTCGGCGAACGGGCCGACAAATCCGTTATCCGGACCGGGGAAGAACAATGTTCCGTAGAAGCATTGTTCCATCTGGAGGACGTCGATCGCATCAATGCAATCTTGGCTGAAGAAGGGGTTGATCCCTGCGAGGACGGCGAGCTCCTCATTCGGCGAGTGTTATCTGTAAGCGGTACCAATCGCCAGTTTATCAACGGGTGTCAGACCACGTTAGGATTCCTGAAAGATGTCGGTGACGGTCTGGTCGATCTTCACGGACCGCACGACCATCAATCTCTGCTCTCCAAGGAATATCAGCTCCGTTTGGTGGATGCGTTCGCCGGAAACGAAAACCTCTTTCGTTCTTATCCGGAGGTATTCGGGCGCTGGCAACAAACCCAAAAGGAACTGGACGAATTCGAGGCCGAGACGGGGGGTAGCAATCTGGACCTGTGGCGGCATCAGTTAACCGAAATTCGTGGCGCCGGAATCCGGCTTGGTGAGCGCGCCGAACTAGAGTCACAATACTCGGTTGCAGCAAATGGGCGCCGTATTTTGGAGCTGACTGGCGCCGGTATCGCCCTGCTTTCTGAATCGGAGAACGCTCTGTTGACCCAGCTGGGGGAATTGACCCGGCTGCTCCGTGAACTCGAAAAAATCGATGAGCAAACGCAGGAGTTTGTCCAAGGTCACGAACGTGCCACCGTCGAGTTGGAGGAGCTGGAACGATCTTTGGTGTCTTATCAGCAACGGGTTGATCTGGATCCGGCAGCACTTCAAATGATGGAAGAACGGCTGAACCTATTGGAAAGACTCAGTCGCAAACACGGACGAGACGAAGCAGGTTTACTGGAGCTTGCCGGCGAACTGGAGACCAAGCTTAGCCGAGGCGAACATCGGGAATCGATTCTGGAAAAATTGCGTCTCGACGCGGAGAGCCTTCAACAGCAAGTAAGATCGATTGCTCACAAATTGACCCGGATCCGGCATGCCGGCGCAGTGGAACTTGCCGAAAGCATTCGCAGGCACTTGCAAGACTTAGGGTTTGCTCAGGCGAGCTTCGACATCGTTTGGGAAGCTCTGAACGAACCGAATAAGAGCGGGCTTGATCAGGTCGAATTTCTCTTCTCTCCCAATCCGGGCGAACCGTTGAAACCGCTCCGGGC
The DNA here is from genome assembly GCA_036378375.1 of Chthoniobacterales bacterium. Classification (GTDB taxonomy): domain Bacteria; phylum Verrucomicrobiota; class Verrucomicrobiia; order Chthoniobacterales; family JAFAMB01; genus JAFAVN01. Next base: position 2,169 of record DASUWQ010000383.1, on the reverse strand, counting down.
AATCGCTTCCAGCGGAGAAATTTCTCGCGTGATGCTGGCGATCAAAACGGCTTTAGCCCAGCAGGATTTGATCGGTTTACTGGTGTTCGACGAGATCGACGCCAATGTCGGAGGTGAGATTGCCTCTTCGGTTGGAAAGAAGATGCAGACGCTGGGCGAAAACCGGCAAGTGGTTGCGATTACCCATATGCCTCAGGTAGCAGCCGGCGCCCGTACCCATTTCTTTGTGAGCAAGGAAGTCATCGACGGACGAACCCGTACTTCCCTTCAAGAAGTGCAGGGTAACGAACGGCTCCACGAGTTAGCCAGGATGTTAGGGGGCAGGACGTCGTCGGCGTTGGAACACGCCCGCACGCTGCTACGCAGCGGCGGTGGGAAGTGAGAAATGATTGGTGGGGAGTGAGAGGTTGCCACCACCGGACCGGAGGGGAGCTGCATTCCGTGTTCCCTTACCCGGGATGGCCTATTCAACGCGTGGCGTCTCTCGTCCCAATCGCGTTGTTTGCCGCGGCTCCCTTGTAGCGTTCGGCCAGTCGGTGAACACATAAGTCCTATTGGTCCCATAGGTCCTATTCATTGCATGTTTCCACGCGTTATTCCTGCCCGCCACTCCGAGCGTGCGCGTGATTACCCACCCAGCCCCATAAGACGCTCGTACACCCCCACCAATTCCGGCCCGCAAAGCATCCAGAGCACGGCTCCGGCCGAGAGAAACGGACCGAATGGAACCCGGACTGACAAGCTCTTGTGCCGAAGCAGAATCGCGATGATGCCAAAAGCGCAACCTAGAAAAGCAGCAATCGGAATCGTAAAGAGAACTCCTTGCCAACCCACAAACGTCCCAATGGCGGCAACCAGTTTCACATCGCCGAGGCCCATGGCTTCGCGTGGAAACTCCGCCCGATTGGTCCGCCCGAACAATTCTCGGATCTCCTCCAAAGGAAGATCATGCCGCGCGGTTTTGAGTCGGTCGTGAAAAAAACGAAGGTCCAAATTCTGGCATTTCTCCCCATTGATGGTTACCTCGGTGGCTCGAAGCAGAATCTTATCTCGCGAACGGAAAAAATGGGTTGCCCAGTCGAACGGCTCGCCATCCAACAGAATCCGCGGATTTTCTGTTGTGCTGTTTTCGAGTGAGAATCGAACCGGGGCAGGGGGCAATATTTTATATCGTCCGAACAACAACTTACCGCCCTCGCTGACGAGATAGAGAATGCTGCCGCCAACTAAACACCCGGCTACACTCAGACCAACGCTCGTCAGCCCCGAGGAGACGGCATGCAACGATGGCAGGCAAAAACTGCAGATCAGCCCCAGACCAATTCCGAAAAACGTGATCTCGTCCGGAATAATCAGGAATTCGAGGTCTACGAATGTCGCGATTACAAGAACTAAAGCCAAAGCCAGGTCTGCCATGACTACTGGCCAACTGACCCGAATCGAAAAAGCCACAAAGAGAGCCGAGGTAAGCAACTCGACGATCAAATACCGGACCGAGATCGGCCTGCCACAATGAGCGCACCGACCCCGTAATAGCAACCAGCTGATAACGGGGATATTATCGATCGTTCTCAATTGTGTCTCGCAGTGAGGGCAGAAAGAGCGCGCCGGTTTCCAGAGCGAGATCTCGCGTGGCAGCCTGTAAATACAGCATCCTGCAAATGAACCCAGCACCAGGCCGGCAAATCCAATGCCCATCAAGTAAGCCAGTGAACCCATTTGAGGTGATTGGTGATTAGTGACTAGTGATTGGTAGAGTTGTGCGCATGCGGTCATCTGAGTCTGCATCGTAAATCGTGGAGCCGCCTAGCTTCCGGGCGACCTCAGCTCGTTGTTACGGTGGATAGGTCGCAATGTCCAACACGTCGACAGCGAAAACCCACCAATCACCAATCACGAATCAACAACCACTTCTTCCCGAGCGCCCCAGGGTTGCGCGCACGAGCGCCGATTTCAACTGGAAAACTCTGTCCTTAAGTCAATAATATCGCCCGATGCGGTATGTACTCCTTCTCTTGACGCTATTTATCTTGGCAGGCTGCGAGACTGAGGCGCCTAAGACGGCTGCGGTGATCACTAAGGAGCGCGCGATTGCGATCGCGATCGAGGCAAGCAAGAACCCTGAATTCACTCAGGTAACCCGGTCAACCTGGCGCACCGATCCCACCG
>DASUWQ010000382.1:0-3572 GCA_036378375.1 Chthoniobacterales bacterium | reverse complement strand
CGAAAAGAATCGGACCGACCAGCGGCAGTTCGGATAACCAAGGAATATGAATCGCGCCAATAGTAGGAAGAACCATCACTGGCGCTTTGCCACCGAATAATCCGCGCAATAGAAAACCGGTTAACCCCAGCGCCAGGATGTTCGCCGCCAGTCCGGTGACCATGTGATCGGCTCGGAATTTGACTGTCGCCACAGCGATAACGGCCGCGAGTAAGACCGCGCAAATAAAACTCGCCAGAAGACCAAGCACCAGGTTTTTGGTCACCAACGCCGTTACCGCGCCGCCAAATGCGCCCATCAACATCATCCCTTCAACACCGACCGCGAAAGTGCCTCCCAACTCGGAAATGACGCCGCCCAAAGCAACGAGCAAGAGCGGAGTTGCGATCCGGATTGAAGCCGCTAACAGCTCAGTTAGTACGTCGAAATTCATGGTTCAGCGCAAAACCCGAATCGAAGGGCATATAAAAATCTCACGCAAAGCCGCAAAGGCGCAAAGGTAAAACCAGGGATACAAGCCAGAACGATCTTCGTGCGTTGTGTGTGATCCCCTGTGAATTTTTATCTGCGTAAATCTGCGTTCATCTGCGGTTCGTTTTTGTCTTCGTGTCCATTCGCGTTTCTTATTCGCGTCCATTCGCGGTCCCTCTTTGCGTAAGATTTTTCCGTTTTGGTTGAGGCTTTAGAATCTGGTTCAACGTTTACACTCGCTGCCGGCGCGAACCGATTCCGAGTGCGCATAACACAAAGATCATGGTTAATCCTTGAATCACGTAAATCAGGGACGAAGGCACACCGATCTCGCGTTGCATAGCCAGCGCGCCTGCTTCAAGAAAACCGAAAAATAATCCGGCAGGCAACACAGCCACCGGATTCAGCGAAGCGAGTAGAGCAATCGCCACCGCATTAAATCCGAACCCTTGAGAAAATCCTTGGATCAGCCGGTAATGAACTCCCAGCACTTCAACCGATCCGGCAACGCCGGCCAAGGCACCGGCCACGAGCATGACACCGGCAAAACCGCGGGCAACAGAGACACCAGCATAAGCGGCAGCGGTTTCAGTACTCCCAATCAGGCGTAACCGGAACCCCCATGGCGTATGCCAAAATCCGACATGACAAACGATCACCGCGATCACCGCGAGAATAATTCCGATGTGCAAATCGGTACCAGGGATCAAGGCCGGCAACCAGGCCTGTTCCGGAAAGAGTGGTGACTGGGGAAACCCGGCGCCAACTTCCCCCATCGGTCCGTGCAACGCTTCGCTCACCAGAAGGACACCAACGAAGTTCATGAGCAGCGTACCGAGTACTTCGTGAACCCCGCGAGTCAACCGCATCGCCGCCGGGACCGCTGCCCAAATCGCCCCGGCAAAACTGCCGGCGAGAATTGCCAGCGGAATCAATAAGAACCCAGGCAAAGTAGAACCGCTCAAAGCCACCCAGGAGGCGGCAATGCCGCCAACCGCGATTTGCCCTTCGCCACCGATATTAATGACACGAGCCCGGAAACAAAGAGCCACGCCGACACCGGCTAGCACGTACGGAGTGCTTTTATTCAGAGCGAAGGCAACCGAGTCGATCGAACCAAAGGCTCCTCGGATCAATGACCAGTAAGCCAACGCCGGATTTTTTCCGGAGATAGCGATAAAAATCGCGCCGACTACAAACGAGAGGGTTATCGCCAATACCGCCAGTCCCAGCCGTCGCAAAACATCCGAGGCGACCCGGGGCGAATCCGCACCCGCACCTCCGGCTGAACCTGCCGGTTTATTCAGCGGTGCAGTCTGATCCTGCTGCTCTTCTTCTCCTAGCGAGATACTCACGATTTTATAGTGGCAGTAACATCGGAATTATCGAGACCGCCGGCCATCATAAGTCCAATCTGGGCTAGATCGACTTCCTGCCGCGGTACTACTCCGATTAAGCGTCCGTTTGACATTACGCCGATGCGATCTCCGACCATTAAAACCTCGTCAAGCTCGGAAGCAATATAAAGAACGGCTCCTCCCCGATTTCGCATCGCGATGACCTGGTCGATGACAAAACGGGTCGCGCCTGGATCGAGCCCCCAAGTGGCTTGGAACGCGATCAAGGCTCTGGGCTCACGGCCAATCTCACGAGCAATCACCACTTTTTGCTGGTTACCGCCGGACAGCATCCCTGCCGGCATATCCGGCTGGCGAGCGAGAATACTGAACTCTGCGATCCTGGCCTTGGCTCGTTCCCGAAATTTTCGATGATCTAGCCAAATTCCGCGCCGGTAGGGTGGTCGATCGAAGTCGCGTAGTCCCAGATTTTCCTCAATGGTCATACCGGGCACCAGACTAGTCTTCGCGCGATCTACTGGGATATAAGCGAGACCGGTCCTCAGACGGTTAACCACCGTGGCTCGGGTGATGTCTCGACCAGCTAGCTCGATCGTGCCTTCACTGGGAAGCTTCAACCCAGCTAAGATGTCGACCAGATCGCTTTGCCCGTTTCCGTCGACTCCTGCCACAGCCAGGATTTCGCCCTCATGGAGGGTTAGGTCGATACCTTTCAATCGTTCCCGGCCTGCCGAATCCCGCCAGGAAAGCTTCCGGGCCACCAGGACTTCTTTCCCTGGCTGGCAAGCGGTTCGGCTTAGTCCAACGCTGATATCGCGTCCAACCATCATATGCGCCAAATCCTTTCTGGTCGCACCCGCAATCGCCGATTTACCGGTTACTTGCCCATCCCGCAAAACGACGACCTCATCGCATACGTCGAACACTTCGCCAAGTTTGTGGGTGATGAAAATAATTGCTCGCCCCTGCTCAGCCAACTTACGCAGGATGCCTAACAAGCTCTTAATTTCTGGCGGGCTTAAATTGGAAGTTGGTTCGTCTAAAACCAAGAGATCAGCCCCCTCTAACAGAGCTTTCACAATTTCTACTCGCTGCCGGTGACCGAATGAGAGGTCCGCAATCAGGGCGTCAGGTTGCAGGTCGAGCCCGAAATCCGCGCTAGTCTTTCGGATGCGATCGGCAACCTCGGATCGCCGCACTGGAATACCGCGTTTCCAACCTAGCAGCACATTTTCCAGAACGGTCATCGCGTCGACCAACATGAAGTGTTGATGAATCATGCCGATCCCAGCCGCGATGGCTTCGCGCGGAGTATGATTAACTAAGGCCTGTTCCCGGAACCGGATTGTTCCTGAATCTGGTTTGACCACCCCAAACAACACTTTCATCAGGGTGCTTTTCCCGGAGCCATTTTCGCCGAGAAGACCTACAATCCGGCCGGCACCGACCGTTAAGTCAATGCCGTCATTCGCCTGAATAGCGCCGTAACGCTTCCTAATACCGCGCATCTCTAGCATAGAACTCTCCGGTTCGGACTTATCCCAAAGGGATAATAGGACTGAGCCTGGGGTTTTAACCCCGGGTAAGGCCAAAAAAAGCATACCGCCCTCACAAGGAACATGGTGGAGTTACCGAGGAGCTTGTGAGCATGGGAACCTGTTTTTTTCATGCGGCGAGTGGGGTGAGTTGATAGCCCATCTGGCGAGCGCTAGCAGCCAGGTGTTTTAATCGGCGCTGTTGATG
>DASUWQ010000381.1:0-6630 GCA_036378375.1 Chthoniobacterales bacterium | reverse complement strand
CCGCTAAGTAATAGGATAATTATTTTTCGTGCCGTGCCGGTGCCCTCGGCCAATCCGAGGGGGCGCTTCGGAAATGCTGCGAGATTCATGGTGGTTGCAGTTGGCGGCTGGCAGTCTGCGGTTCGGTTTCGGCGTTCACGGTTTACGGTAAATGGAGGCGGATGTCCATGCGACGCAGTACCGTCCTGGGCTCCGGTGGTGATTTGCGAACATTCGGCGGTTCGCAAGACCAACGAGCGGATAAGACCTATGGGACTCATAGGACTTATGGGACTCGAAGGGAGCCAGCGAAACGGCAAAGTGCGAACATTTCGCTACAGCTTTGCCTGGTCGGGATCGCGCAAGATGCCGGCAAAAATGAGCTGGCCAGATTGGTCGTCGATTATCGCGAAAAAGAACGGGCGATCGAATACCAAGCTGAACGGTTTCTTGCTTGGTAGACGAATCGCACTTGCTTCTATTTGGACCTCGGTGGCGGCGGCGGCTTCACTTCCGTTCTCGTCGACCCGGAGATAGGTCTGTTGGATGATGTTTGAGACGTAGAACTTCCGGGTGTCTTCAAACATCGGAGCGAAATCCTTGCTCGGCTCGAAAATGGCTTTGATGCCTAATTGGGTCAGCGGCGAAACCAGAGAGTCGCGAAAGGTCGCCTTAAATCTTGGCAAACTAATCGTCCCTGAAGCTTCCGAAAATTTGTCGATCGTCTGTTTCCAGGAACCTTTGCTCAGACTTTGCAGAGCGGTACTCAACCCGGCTGCTTTTGCCGGCAGTACCAGGAGCATCTCCAATCCGCCGCCGTTATACGAAAGTTTGACGGCCTGAAAATCGTCTGTCTCCAGATAGGGCGCTGAGAGACTGCATTTCATCATGGTAACCTGGCAGGGTCCGCGGCGTTCTCGGTTGAATTGACCGGGAGAATCTTGAGTGGCTGAGAAGGGATGTTCCCAGGCGCCTTTGAAATAAACCGCATCGACCAACACCAGGGGTGGTTTAGGCGGTTGCTGGATGAGATCGGTGATTCGGTTTTCAGTTGCTTTAGCGACCCAATCGTTGATCGCTCTCATCGTGTCCGCGGTTTCCAGATCTACGGATTTGACCTGCGGGGCAACGAGATCCTTTACCTTCGCCTCAAATGTTGGCTGCAGTCTGGCGGACTGGTCGCACCAGAGTGAATTCGCGATTTTCAACGTCACCGTGGGAGGAAGAGTAGAAGAAAGCTTAATCCCAGGGAAAAGGACCTCCTGAGAATCAGTTTTGGAACTGAATCCAACGACGCGGCTCAGCTCGTCTGCGCTAGTCCCACTACAGCCGGTATAAACCATAGCCAAGGCGAGCTCGAGGCTAAGAGGTGAAATAACGATGTTCTCCCCGGTGCCAGCCGCCATCAACTTGACCAGCAAGGAAATTCCGAAGAGATTGGTGTGGTCAGCATCCGTTTCCGCCTGTGGCAAACGACTCGACTGAGCTCGCCGAAGCCCTTCGGCGCCATCGGGTGCAGCCGGACAGCTATTTATTCCGAAACTAAGAAGAAGGCCCCCAAGTAGAGGGGGGAATCGCAGTAAATTAATCATTCGAACGATCCCAGTAGCTTTCCTGTCGAAGTATTGGATCGTAAATCTCACAATCTGTATGACTCCAGACGAACAGAATTTGATCGAAAATTTGTTTGAGCGATTGCGGCAAGCCGATGGCACGCCGAAGGATCCTCAGGCTGAACAGTTGATCCGGGCGAAGACTACAGCGCTTCCGGCGGCGCCTTATCTTTTGGCGCAAGCAGTGATCGTGCAGGAACATGCGCTTACTAACGCACAGGCGCGCATCGCCGAACTGGAGAACCGCTTGGCTGCAGGCGGCCAAAATGCTCCTGCCGGTGGCGGTGGCAGTTTCCTTTCAGGCGTAAGCCGATTATTCGGGGGTAACAAACCGGCGACGCCGCCTCCACTACCGCAGCAACCGCAGTACCAGCAACAGCCCCAGTATCAGCAAGTCCCAGGCACGGGGGCACCGGGCACTCCTCCCCCAGTGCCGATGGCAGCTCCCCAAGCCATGCCCTATCCATCTACGGTGAATCTGGCGCCGAGTTCCGGAGGCGGCTTCTTAAAAAGCGCTCTGACAACGGCAGCCGGGGTCGCTGGTGGCGCCGCGCTTTTCCAAGGAATCGAGAGCTTGATCGGCCACAATGCCGGTGCTTTTGGTCCTGCGCTCGGCGAACGAGGGTTGGCAGGCGGCGAGACGGAGAACACCGAGATTGTGAACAACTACTACAATGAGTCTCCTGGGTCAGGCGAGACTGGTAAGGAACGTGCCGATTATCAGCCAGAGGTTGCTCAGAACGACTTGGATCAGAATCAAAACATTGACTTTGATCCCAATCTGACGGCTGACAACGATCTTGGTCAGAACGACGATTTCGGCGGGTCCGATGATTTCGGGTCTGGTTCAGACGATAGCTTAGTGTAAGGGCGAAAAACGCCGGGAACGCGCGGGACCGCCGTGAGCGCAGGGAACGATTGATTGCCCCGAAGGGGGGGCGTAATGACTGAGCTCGGGGTTTCAACCCCGGGTTAGTCATTCCCATTGAGAATCCCTGTAAGGGCGGCAGGGTGATGGGCGCGGCTTGATTATTCCGTTGGCCGATTATGAAACACCCGTTCTGCCGCCCTTTCAGGGCGGGTGCCATTTTGAGTCGATACCTGGGGCTAAAACCCCAGGCTTAGTCCTTAAATCCCTTCGGGACAAATCCAGGGCCTCACTCGCCGGCGGCGAGTTTCTTGAGTTTGCTGCCTAACGTCACTTTGGTCGCTGAACTCATGCGATCGATAAACAGTATGCCGTTCAGGTGGTCGGTCTCGTGCTGAATCGCTCTCGACAATAAACCTTCGGCTTCGAACGAGACCGGTTTACCGTCGAGGTTGAGAGCCTTAACCTTCACGTGCTCCGCTCGAGAAATATCGGCAGTGATTTCTGGGAAACTAAGACAACCTTCGGGACCTACCTCGGTTTCCCGGCCCAGATCGAGCTCGGGATTAATCAAGATCATCGGCATGTGTTCTTTCGGATCAACTTCCTGACCGTCAATCCACATCCGGCTAGGCCGATTCTCGGCATCCGAGACGTCGACCACCGTCAGCTGAATGGATTCCCCAACCTGTTGCGCGGCCAGCCCGACACCGTGGGCGTCGTGCATGGTTTCAATCATGTCTTCGGCCAGGGTCCGGATTTCTTCTGTGATCTCGTCGATCTGCTTACCTTTTTTTCGCAAAACCGGATCACCATAGATGACGATTTCGCGAATCATTTCGTATCTCTAGGTTGAGTAAAGGCTGGCAAATTTTTGATTCCTGCTTGTTTCAATGCGTCCAAAACTTGGACCAGGAAACCGAATGATACTTCTTTAGAGGCGCTCATCGCAACCGGTTGATTGGGCGACTTCTCTTGATGCTCTTTTAGCCGGGAGGCAAGCTCATCCACGCTAGCCAGTTGCTTGTCTCCCAGATAAAGCTTTTCATCCGGAGTGATCGCGAGCACCAAAGGCTCCTGGCTGCTCGATCCTTGGTTGGCAGTCTTTGCTTCAGGCAGGTTAATGGATAACTGCGACTGAGCCGTCTTGAAGGTGGTGGTGACAATGAAAAAGATCAGGAGAATCGCAAAGATATCGATCAACGACACAATTATGATTTGCGGCGTCTTTCGACGCTTAACGTAGAACCTCATCGAGTAACCTCCTCGAGCGTTTCCGGTCGATGATCTGAGTCAGTCTCGCTTCTGCGCTGGTGGAATTTTTCGACCAGCTCAGTAACCAAGGATTCCATTTGGATCGCGAGGGTCTCCACTCTGCGGGTAAAAGTCGACCAGGCGATCAGCGCAAGGATGGCGATGGCCAATCCGACGATGGTCGTGCTAAGGCACTCGCTGATACCGGAGGCGATCCCTTTCAGGTCGGTAGTTGACGTCACGCCCGAGCCGATATTGGAAAACACCTTAACCAGACCCGTGACGGCGCCAAGGAGGCCGAGAAGCGGAGAGATACCGACGATGATCTCAAGGATAAACAGTCCGGCTTCCAATCCAACCACTTCCCGGCGGGCTCGAGTTTGGACTATCTCTAGTGTCTCGGCCTTGGTCGCATTCGCAGAACGAACGACCGCATCCAGAATTTGTCCCATGGCGGAGTCATCGTCTTGTACCAATCTTCGTATGGACTCCAGGCTTTCTCCGGAACGATAGCCAACGATCGATTTCTCAATTAACCGCGGGATTACCGCTGCTTTACGCAACGCGATCAAACGCAACAGGATAACGGTTATGGCGACGAACGAGCACACCAAGAGAATCCACATGAAGACCCCGCCATTAACGATGAAATCGGTCGGGCTTGAGAACAAAGCTAAAAACGTCATTTTCGGTAGTTACATGTAATTGAAGCTAAAGGTAAATTCGAGTCCGCGTTCAGGAACCAAAGGAATTAGTTCCTGGGGCATGGGTGGGATCTTGGCTTGGCGGATAGATTGTAGCGAACAGGTTGCCAGAGTTTCATTCGAAGAATTGCTCACCACTCGGGCGCTCACTACCTCGCCGCTGGGACTGACCACAAACTCAACGCGCACGGTGCCAATGGAAAGCAAATCGGCGCGCTGTGAGACGAAGTAATACCATAAAGATCCGACTGCATCCTCGACCGCCTTCTGGAACCTCCCTTGAGGAGTTCCCATAGCCGAAACGGAAGAGCGGCCGCGGTTCCCGATATTCCCCTGCATACGGGTGATAATATTCTGTGGCCGATAAGCGGTTCGGGGTGCACCTGGGCGGTTCTGGTTATTGGTGGCCTTGTTAGGGTTCGGAGTCGGGAGCGGCGTCGGGGTCGGTCGCAACATTGCGATATCGTCGTCCTTGGCGGTAGGAGCCGGCGTTGGTGTGGTATCCGGCGTGGGCGCCGGAGTCGAAGCCGCGTTCTGACCGCCGTCGGCGCTATTCCGAGAGTAGTCCTGACCGTTCATCGCCAACGAGAAGTCGTTATTCCTGAACATTAGCGATTCGAGACTCTTACCATCCTGGGTCGGTAGCGGTGCTTGCTCGTTACTCTGTTTCTCGGATGCAGCAGCAGTATCTTTGTCGGACTGGAAAGGGGCATTGTCCTGTTTTTGATCTGTCTTTTGATCATCCTCCGTGCGGACATATTGCTGCTCCGCCTTATCCGGCGGCGTATCGAGAAGCGTCAACTGCGGCGTATCCTGCTGATTGTCGGTTCCCTTCGGGTTCGCTGGAGGCGGAAAGATTGTGTAATACCCAACTACCGCGAGGAAAAGAAACAGATGAAGGAGTATCGAGCCGATAACGGCTAACGTAATTTTCTTCCTCTTCGACATCGGAAAAACGCGGTAGCCTAAGTCTTCAGCCTAAAACCCTCAAGCCTTATCGGGACGGTCGATTGTCCCCAGCCGGTAGACGATCGTTTCTTGGGTTTCGGCGTATTGTAGTCAAGAGTGAGCTGGGAGCAAGCGGAGTGTGGAGCTTGCTGGCCGCGGAGAGTGAGGGCGAGCTGCGCGCGGATGAACGGCGGATAGAACCCCAAACGTGAGGTGCTGCAACGGATGGGACCTATAGGATTCATGGGACTTATGTGATCGGCGCCAGACCGCCGATATGCCCGTAGCTCGTTATGCGAACGTTACTATGGCGTCATCTTCCATCACACCAACGGTCTTGGTGACGGATAAGCGGGCGCATTCTTCGATGTCTTTGAGTTTGCCGAGGCCGGCCAGGGAGCGCCCATTCCTTGACTGGCGGAGATATGAAAGGAGATCGGCGCTGGATTCTCGATAGAAACTCTTAACGAGCACGGCCGCATCCGAAAGTGAATTATGGGACAAGCGGTCCACCAGGCCTCCCGCGGCGATGGCATCCTCAAGAGCGAAGTCTTCCCCGGTGCCAGCACACACGATTAACACGCCTGCTGAGCCTTCGCCGTCGAGCACCTGAGCCAGGGAATCTAGATTCAGTAAAGCCCCTACATAAACCCGTTTGGCGCGGCGGACCCGATGAAGAGCAACGGTTCCGTTGGTGGTTGTGAGGACGACGCTTTTGCCGCGTATCCTTTTGAACTCCGCCGGCGAGTTGCCGAGGTCAAACCCTTCTAAAGGAAGACCGCCGCGTTCGCCGGCCAAGAGAAGACGCGGATCCTGGACCTTGTATGCTCGGGCTGCCTCAACGGTCTCAACGGGGAAAAACCGCTCCACGCCATGCTCAAGCCCGGTGATCATCGTGGAGGTGGCGCGCAAAACATCAAACACGACAGCGGTTGTGTCGCTCAGATCGATACTTTCGAATCGGCGAATCTCAGAAGGACAAAGTGCGACGTCGATAAAGGAGTTCAAGGAGTGCAAGGAGTTGCAGGAGTTCGAGGAGAGCGTATGGCCATGGGAGCGCGGCTCGCGCGCTTTTTACCTTTCACCTCTCACCTTTCACTTTTCACTTTTCACCTTCTCATTACGATAGGTCAGCCGCCAATGGTGAAACAAATATTGCTGAGCGTAGCCGGCGTACGGACCGAAGTAGCGGCCGCAAAACTCGGCAAGATCAGCCGGGCGAATCTTACTCTTGTCGGGGAAATATTTTTCTCTCAACACCCGG
>DASUWQ010000380.1:0-10954 GCA_036378375.1 Chthoniobacterales bacterium | reverse complement strand
ATCGAAGCCCCTTCCCATATGCCGCTCCTAGCGGAGCTTGTCGCCAATGGTGTTGCCGTTGCTATAAAGATTTCGCTCCTACGAAGCTGTCTTTCCGACCGCCGTGTCCTTCAGGTTAATGGTCTCGAGAGTTCTTCCCTTCGATTATGATAGAGAACCAAGGTCCGATTCCCATCTATTCGCGCAGGTAAACGCAGATGAGACTGACGGAAACTTAGAACTTCTTTTCGATTTGCCCGTAGAAGAACCTTTGGACCGGGTTCGCGGCGTAAGTGTCGTAACCTTGATAAGCACCGTTGCCGACGAACGCTAGCGGCGGGTGAGCATCAGAAAGGTTCTTAATACCAAAGGTGAAGGTCGTATTATCCAGCAAGCGCCGCCAACTCCAACCATGACCTTCGGGAACCGGCGCAATCGCCTTTTCGCCGATGACTCGTTTTCCTTCTTTATCGTAGCCGGGCTTCGGCGTTTCCGGAGTAACCTCAGCGGGCGGCCCGAATTCATAGGAGATTTGCCAATCAACCGTGGTCCAGCTACCGACTAGGTGGACATATCCGGGCGCGGTCAAGCCGGCATCGCCTGCAGGAATAGTTCCATGCCCATCATTTGTATTGTCCAACTCCGAATTTTCGTAGTTCAACGTAAAACCGGTACGGAACAGATCGTTGCCGAAAACATGTTTGGAGTAGAAAATGCTCGCCACGATTTTGAAGTCGGGACCGCTCCCGGGAGGGGTCGATGAAGAACCGCCCGCAGTGTCGGTCAGGTTGGTAACCAGGAATTGCGCGAAGCCGTTCGGTTCCACCTCCAACTGTTTCAGAGAGTAGTTGTAAATATAGGCGGCGTTGGCGTCAAGTTCGAGTTTACCCCAACCGAATTCCTTCGTGGTATAGCTAGCACCGAACTCAATCCCATCGACAAGCAGGGTGCCAAGATTCGTGTAATTTGCGAAAATCTGTTCGAGTGCGCCATTCACACTCCGGATGACGGACCCCGGAAGATTGGCAGCGAGCACCGTGGAGGGGGCGGGCAACGAGATCACGTTACGAAGTTCGACTTGGTACCAGTCAAAGTAGGCGGTGAATCCCTTCGCCCAATGCCACCAGCTATTTTCGTCTTTCGATCCTGGCGACCACACTGCCTCGAGGTAGTAGCCGTACGAGTTCTCTGACTTCAAGTTCGGGTTGCCTCCCTGAGTTAGTACAACGTTAGGAGCCTCAACTCCCTTGACCGGGTCAAACACGGTGGTCAAGAACTGGGTCTGGGGCGAGAACAGCTGCCCAAGTGATGGAACGATGTAGCCTTCGGAATAGGTGGCTCGGAGAGTAATGTCATCGCAGGGCTTATAGAGGACGGCAATTTTTGGCTTCGCCGCGCTGCCAAAATGGCTGTAGTTGTCCAGGCGCTCATCCAAGATGACTTGCAGGCTCCTTAAGCCCGGCCAAGACCATCGGTCTCCCAAGATCGGGATAGATAGTTCGCCGTACATGCTCTGAACCCATCGACCGCTGCTGAGCAGGTGACCAGGAAAATCATCCGAGGTGATATTAAAATTGCGGCTATTTACATCGTTCGATTGCACTAACGATTCGCTGCGGTACTCAAGTCCACCAGCTGCGGTTAAGTCTCCACTCGGCAGCGCCCAGAGCGTACCGCCAGCGAGCAGCCTATATTGGATTAAATCGGTGTGATTATCTTCGTACTGGCTCGTTCTGAGATACGGATAAAAGATCGCATTGGGATGGCCTAAGCTTTCATCGGTGAAGGGGTTAAAAAAAACGCCCGGAAGCTGAGGAAGCGTCCCATTAACAGCCTCCTGCAACTGCCGGAGTAACACGGAGTTGTGGACTAATTGGCTGGCATCGTTTTCTCCGTACACAGCGGCAGCGTCAATGTACCATGAGTTCCAGGGAAGTTGGATGGTGGTGCCGACAACGTTGCGGAAGGTCCGGCTGATGGTGTCAGTATACCATGGCCCAAATTCGGCCAGAGATAACCCTGGGGTTAATGGCACTAAGGGCACGTGCCAAGGGTTATACGGGTTATTCGCAGGGATGATTACAGGGCCGGGGGCAGGATCGGCACCGCTGAAGCCCTGGTTGGGCGTGGTGCTAGTTTCTTCAGTACGTTGAATAATGAAATGATCATAAAATTTGAGCCAATCGGTCGGGTCATAATCAAGATTGACCGTCCCGCCGTAACGCCGTTCCCGGGCTAACAATTGGGTGAGAAAATTACCTTGAGGGATAAAGACATTGCCAATTGTACCGTTAATGTTGAAGTCGTTCTGGGTAATAACTGGGCCTGTCGTCCCCGGCTTCACAATAAAAGTGGTGCCGGTCGGGATAGTGGGCGTGCTGGGCCCAATATACTGAAAGCCCCCATTAGGAGCACCGAAGGTTATGGCGGCGTTTGGGTATTTACCGGGAGAAAGTCTCGAAAAAAAGCTGTCATTGGACCACCAGCGATCTTTCGAATCGATCGGAGAAGAATCGTAATAGTCAAACGTGGCCACGATACTGACTTTACCGTAAGCCGTTTTCTGGCTGGCGCCTCCCGTCATGGAAAGGTGATAGGTCTCATCATCACCGCGCTGGCTCTCGCCGAAATAATTGACGATATCAGCCCCATTGTAATCCTCCTTGGTAATAACGTTGACCACGCCGGCGATGGCATCGTCACCATAGGTGGCGCTGCCCCCGTCTTTTAGAATTTCGATACGGTCCACTGCTGCCAACGGGATGGCGTTGATATCAACAAACGGAATGGTTCCTCCGTTGATCGAGATCGCGGCCGAAGGAAAGCGAAATCCGTCGATCAAGACCAGTGTGGACCCGATTGGCAAAGATTTCAGGTTATAGGCTGATGTGCCGGGGGAATTACTATTTCCGGCAAAGGTCTGCGCGTTTTGCCCGCTGAGACCACCCGGATAGTTATTCAAAACCTCGTTAATCGTTTGATACGCCTGCTTCTGAATGAAGTCCTGGTTCAACGTTGCCACCGGTTGTGGACCCTCGCCCACGCGCGGTATCAGATAACCGGTCACGGTAACCTGTTCGAGCTCGCCTCCGCTAGTTTGAGGGTTTGCGTTCGCACTCGCACTCTGGTCATTCGTTTGTCCGGCAGCCGGATTTGGGGAGGACGCCGCTGTCTGGCCTTGGCTGCTCGTGTTGAGCATTATGATTACGGCCGCGGTCATCGCCATAACCGCCGCCCCATGCAGGTTTGCTTTCATGGGTAATTCCTAACTTTCTCTCGACTGGTTTAGGTAGCCGGAATCCGGCCGTTCGCACGTCAACGATACGCGATGGTTAGTTCAGTAAAATGACCACTTCCGTAATAAGTGATATGACCACTCTCGTTCTTCGCGATATCCTTAAAATCTCAGAATTGTTTCTCTATCGAGAACTTGAAGAATCACTGAATGTAGTTGGCCTCGTCGAAGTAGTAGTTCCTTGGAGGTTGCTTAACGCGAACGGTCGACCGGAGGCGATTGGCGACTATTCGGGCAGAAATTAGTTGCAAAACTGGGTCGACAAGATGACCGCTTTCTGAAAAGGTCGTAGGTCCACTTCGGCTAGCTATGAAACCGGCCAGCACGGGCTTTTTCCCCTCGATCCGTTTCGAAAACGACGAATCGAGCCCGATGTATCGCCAGTTATACGCTTGGTTTCGATCGGCAATACTAACCGGCGAACTACGGCCCGGTCACAAACTCCCTTCGACTCGTTATCTAGCCTCTGAGTTAAACGTTTCTCGCATCACTGTTTTGTGCGCGTTCCAGCAGCTAGCCGCAGAAGGTTATATTGTGAGTTCCGCCGGCTCGGGAACCTACGTCGCAGAATCGATCCCGGACCAGGTAACTCGGCTCGGATTCGGCAAGCAGCCGCGATTGATGAATCATTCTAAGTGCGCCGGGTCCCGCCAGATCTCCAAACTAAGCGCAAAAATATCTCCTTTCCCGACTCTGCCGTTTGGGATCGAAGCGTTCCGGGTCGGGTTGCCAGCGCTGGATCGTTTTCCGGTCACCGTCTGGTCCCGGCTGGTGGCGCGTCGCTGGAGACAGCCAAAAAAAGAATTGCTGATGTATGGCGATCGCATGGGATTCGGGCCCTGTCGGGAGGCCATTGCCGAATACGTGACGACGGTCCGAGGTGTCCGTTGCGACGCATCGCAGGTGATGATCGTAAACGGCTCCCAGCAAGGTTTGGAGATTACCGCGCGGGCGCTGCTAGATCCCGGTGACCACGTCTGGATCGAAGAACCCGGTTATCCGGGCGCGGTTCAAGCTTGCGCTGCGGTAACCGCAAACCTGATCGCCGTGCCGGTCGATCACGAAGGATTGGACGTCAAAGAAGGGATAAAACTTTGTCCCAAAGCAAGAGCAGCATTCATCACCCCGTCGCACCAATTCCCCATGGGCATGACCATGAGTGCGGGGCGCAGAATGATGCTCCTAGACTGGGCTTTCCGCAATAACTCGTGGATCGTGGAAGACGACTACGACAGTGAGTATGATTTCCGCAAACGCCCAATTGCAGCGGTCCAAGGCTTGGACACAAATGCCAGGGTAATCTACGTCGGCACTTTCAGTAAGGTCTTATTCCCATCGCTCCGAATTGGTTACTTAATCGTGCCCTCCGATCTGGTTTCTGCTTTCTCCCGGATTCGGCAAGCTTCGGATCTATCTCATTCTACGCTGGAGCAAGCCGTACTGGCGGACTTTATCCAAGAGGGGCATCTAGCCCGCCATATCCGACGAATGCGTGTGCTCTACATGGAGAGAAACGAGATTCTGGCGACTCAAATCCAGAAGCAACTCGGTTCTACGGTGGAGTTAGTCAGCGCCCAAGCCGGCATGCATTTAGTTTGTCTGCTCCCTTCTGGGGTTGAAGACACGATTGTCTGGCAGCGCGCTGCCCAGGGAGGTATCGCTTCCTGGCCCTTATCAATCTGCTACCAAAGAAGCCCGGAACGAGGGGGCCTCGTCCTTGGTTACGGCGGCGTCGGTCAAAAGCAAATCGAGGATGGCGTAAAGAAGCTTGCCGCGATTATTGGAGATAGCCTCTAAATCTCGTTTCGCAGTGGTGGCGGTCCGGCAGCTGCCGGACTAGCATAACCTCCGGGTTGCGGCTATAGCGTGGACCACTACCCCGACGGAGGGGAGCCGCATTAGAGAGGTGCCGCCGGCAGATTCGGAGGCGGTCTATCGCTCATAGGTTGAAAAGATGTGTCCGGCTGCGGCTCCCTTTAGGTGTGGCAGGTTCTATCGTTCCTTAGATCCCAACGCGTTGAATATTCGTTCCACCCAAGGGGCCTCGCGTCTATCCAAGCGCCATACTTAAAAAGATTCGTGGGCGTCGACACCCGTGCGAGCTCTAACACGGAATGCAACGCCCCTCCGTTCGTTGTCCTTTAACGGCTATCGGGATGCCCGTACCAGGCTGGCTCCCGCCTTCCAGCCTCTTAGCTTGACGCGCATGGGCCGCAGCCGGATCCGAGAGGCTATTGGCGCGCTTTAGATCGGTAACGTCATCGAAGCCCCTGGGTGTCTTAGGCTCAACGCGCAGTTGCCATCAACGCTCGGATGGCGACTGCGGTGTTTTCAAAAAAAATCGGCCCAGTCTGTCCTAAGCGGCGGTTCTCATCCGTCGTCTCCTTGGACTATGAAGCAGCTCACTGCCGGCTTTTTCCCTTCAATTACCTTCGAGCGGGAGAAATCGGGGCCGATGTATCACCGGCTATGCGATTGGTTTCGATCAGCGATACGAACCGGTCAATTACATCCTGGGCAGAAAATTCCTTCGACGCGTTACCTCGCGTCTGAGCTAAGGGTTTCCCGCATTACGGTGTTGTACGCGTTCCAACAGTTAACCGCCGAAGGCTATATCGAAAGCTCCACCGGTTCAGGAACTTACGTAACAAAGTCGATCCCGAAAAAGGTAGGCCGGCTCGGTATCAGCAAACCGCCAAGACCAATCGATCGTTCTGAATGCTCCGGATCGCGCCAGATTTCCCAACTCAGCGCTAAGCTGGTTCCCTTCCCGACTCTGCCATTTGGTCTGGACGCGTTCCGGGTTGGGTTACCCGCGCTCGATCATTTTCCAGTATCGACCTGGTCGCGGCTCGTTGCTCGGCACTGGAGACAGCCTAAGAAAGAGATGCTGATGTATGGCGATCGCATGGGATTCGGGCCTTGCCGGGAAGCCATTGCCGAATACGTGACAACGGTCCGAGGAGTACGCTGCGACGCATCCCAGGTGATGATCGTGAACGGCTCTCAGCAAGGTCTTCAGATTGCCGCACGGACGCTGCTGGATCCTGGTGACCAGGTCTGGATCGAAGAACCGGCCTATCCAGGTGCAATTCAAGCTTTCCAGAGTGTAACCGCCAGCCAGATCCCGGTGCCGGTTGACGGCGAGGGCTTGGACGTGAAAGAAGGTCTTCGGCGTTGCCCCAAAGCGAGGGCCGCGTTTATCACTCCGTCCCACCAATTCCCGCTGGGCATGACCATGAGTGCAGAGCGCAGAATGATGCTCGTAGAGTGGGCTTTTCGTAACAACTCCTGGATCGTGGAAGACGACTACGACAGTGAGTGTGATTTCTGCAAATGTCCGATCGCAGCAGTCCAAGGATTGGACACGCATAGGAGAGTAATCTACGTAGGCACCTTTAATAAGGTGTTATTTCCAGCTCTCAGGATTGGCTACCTGGTCATACCATCCGACCTGGCTTCCGCTTTCTGCCGGATCCGGCAAGCTTCGGATATTACTCATTCCACGCTGGAACAGGTTGTACTAGCCGACTTTATCCGAGAAGGACACCTTTCCCGGCATATCCGGCGGATGCGGGTGCTGTATATGGAACGTAACGAACTGCTGGTGGCAGAGATCGAAAAACAACTGGGTGCCGCGGTTGAGATAGTCAGCGCCCAAGCTGGTATGCATCTAGTTTGTCTGCTCCCGGAAGGGGTCGAAGACATGATCGTCTGGCAACGCGCCACCGCGGCAGGCATTGCCTCATGGCCCTTATCGATCTGCTGTCAAAAAAAGCCGGCCCGAGGGGGTCTGATCCTTGGTTACGGCGGCGTCGACCAGAAGCGAATCCATGATGGTGTCAGGAGACTCGCCGCAATCATTCAAGACAGTCTCTGAGCCCGAAATAGTCCTACCGTGCAGCGCTGCCTTCCCGCGGCTGCGCCTGCGCGTCAACCTAAGCGGTAGGAGCCAGCCAGGTACGGCATCCCGAGGGCGGTTAAAGAACAACGGACGGAGGGGCGTTGCATTCCGTGTTAGAGCTCGCCCGGGTGTCGACGCCGACGAATCTTTTTAGGCATGGTGCTGCGATAGACGCGACCCTGGGATGGGACGGATATGCAGTACGTTGGGAACTAAGGAACGATAAACCCTGCCACGCCTAAAGGGAGCCGCGGCGGGACGCGTCTTTTTGAACCGATGGGCGATAGACCGGCTCCGAATCTGCAGCGGCACATCTCTAATGCGGCTCCCCTCCGTCGGGGTTAGTGGGCAACGCGGTAGCCGCAACCCGGAGATTATGCTAGTCCAGCAGCCGCCGGGACGAGACCAATCGGTCGGCGCCGTGGAATTTTCGCGATTCAAGAACTACCAAAGTTAACCTATTCCGGAGTCTCGAAGGAGGTAAATGCAATCCATTCCGGACCCCGTTTTTCTACCAATACAAAAACGTTGTAAGTTGTTCCGGGTTGAAGGCCTACGAACTCAAACCTGTTTTTTTTCGTAAAATAGACGCCGTAAATTTCTTGGGAGAAAACCAAATAACGAATTCCACTGTCGACAGGCGTCCAGGTTAGTTGCGCCGATGTGCGTGTGGTTTTGACGCCTTGGAAAGTGAACCCGGGCGAATACGCTCCAGCGTTTTTGGCGATCGGAAAAATTCCGGCATTTCCGTTGTCACCATTCATGATCTCTATACGGCGGACAAATATTTAAGGTACCGAGAGGTGCTGTCTGCATCGGAAGGGATGAGCTCCTGCTCTTCCGCCATGCTCGGTGGGGACAAGCCGCAACCGGCTAGTAGAATCGTCTGGGAGGTAAAGAATCACGGATGAGCGGGAGCTCATCCCTACCGTCTCTAAGTTGTCTCAACCAAATGCCCGGCGAAATAGCCACTTCATTAATAAATGATGGTACCAATGCGGATTTTCTTAAACTCGTGAAGGTACTCGGTTAGTTCTTACGAGTTATGGCGACCAAAATTGCGCTAAGAGTTCTGGCAATCGGCCTTTTTGCTGGAACGCTCGATATGGCTGACGCGCTTATCTTCAATGTCCTGCGCGGAATAACCTCGGTAATGGTGCTCCAATATATTGCGAGCGGCTTGATCGGCGCGGCCTCTTTCCATGGAGGCGTGGCTACCACCGGTTTGGGTCTCGTACTCCATTACCTGATAGCACTCGGCTGGACCACACTCTTTTATATAGCGAGCCGCAAAATCGCTATCCTCACCCGGCGCCCCATTCTCAGCGGCTTAATCTACGGCAACGTTATCTATCTGGTTATGAATTTCGTTGTCCTTCCGGTTTCCGGCGTCCCCCATCCCAAAAGCACAACCACGGTTGCCGCGCTCGTCAACGGTGTCCTCGCCCTGATGTTTTGCATCGGCTTGCCGATATCCGTCTTAACCGCTCGCTACCTACCCGCGCGCGATCGCGGCTAGGAGGCTGCTCGGTGAGTATCTAAAAAGCCGTCGGCAAAGCCAGCGTCGTCCCAGACGTGGAAGGCACACTCAGCTCTTGATAGAAGCAGGCTGGCGTCTACCGTGCTGCCGGATGATCGGCCGATTTTGGCGGTAGCAACATCGAGGTTCGCTTGAAAGATCAAAGGATCCCGTCGTTTTTGACGCATTATTATGAAGCGGACAGAGGACCGTTTAAGAATATTTGCGATCTGTCCGATACAGAGCTCGATCATCTGATTGCTGCAGAGAAGGACGCAGCGACGGCTTTCAACCGGTTTGCCTTAGGAAAGGAGTTCTTCAAAATCAGACGAGCAGCTGACGATCTGTTGATCGAGAAATATTACGAGAAATTCGGTGTCATGCCCGCCGGCCGGCCTTTCTACGCGGTGTTAGGGGCGTTTGATCGGACGTTATCAATGTACCGGGATGGTCGAAGCATTCGACTTGATATGTCCCGGTTCGCTCGCGATCAAGTGACGTTTATGTATCCGGACCACTTCGTTTTGGTTTGGAGCAAAGGATTGTATCCTCCGCCACTCGCCTTGTTTGGGTCCTCTACTTACTCGTACGAGCCCGTTCAGGACCGCTTATTCACCTACGATGAGTTACCAGCGGCCTTTCTGACTTATTCTCTCGAGAATCGGATCGCGCGAGCCAGAGAGCACGATTTATGGGTGTCTTCTTACATTGAGGCGCATGTTTGGGATTGCCTTCAGCCCTAATTGTCGAACCTCAAGGACGTTCATCTTAACTAACTCCTACAATGCATCTCTCATCCGCCTTGTCGGCACTAATTTGCTCAAACAAGAGCCGGTCCTCTAAAGTGAAGTCTGCTCTGAAGCGGTCCTTTTGGAAGCTTCTCCCCCCGGGAGTTGTGGCACTTCGTTGTCTGCGATAGTAGAATGAGATTCTACTTCACATGATCCGAATCAGACCAGTCCGCGTCGAGGACGCAGAGGGAATTGTTAACATTTTGAATCCACTCATTCAGGCGGGCACGTCCACCGCTTTAGACCGAGTTTTCACCGCAGAAGAGGAGCGAATTTTTATCAGTGCGTTTCCGTCCCGCGGCGTCTTCAATGTCGCAGAAAAAACCGACGACGGAGCCATCGTTGGCTTTCAAAACGTCGAGCCCTTCGCAACCTACACCAACGCGTTCGCGCATGTTGGTGTGATCGGTACTTACGTAGCCCTATCCGGACACCGTCAGGGGACCGGCCGGCTTCTTTTCGAAGCAACTCGACTAATAGCCAAGGACAAAGGCTACGAGAAATTCTCTGCGTTTGTCCGCGCCGATAACGTGGCTGGACTCGCATTCTACAAACGCATTGGCTTCGAAGTTATTGGCACCGCTAAACGGCATGCGAAGATCAAAGGCCGGTATATCGACGAGATGATGATCGAGAGGGAGCTATAAAAAGGTGATTAGTGATTAGTGAATGGTGATTGGATCGGTCGCGGCGCCGGTACGCCGTGCTTTACACCAATCACTACTCACAAATCACCAGGCAACATTCGGGAGCGGCCAAAGCTAGCGCTTAGGGAACCGCGTCCTCTATCGCTTGCAATCCGGCCGATTTGGGACCTCGGTGCTGCTTGAACTCCTTGAACTCCTTCCTCCATAGTTTACGTCAGCAATGCACAATCTGGCATTCGATTGAAACAGTCGGTGTCTCCTATGGCGAGATTCTATTGTCTTTCGACGATGGGCCGAATCCAATTGACGCTACAACCGCGCGATTGCTCGACATTCTAGGACAAGAATCCGTTCGAGGCGCTTTTTGCGTTTGTGGTAAATCGATCGGCGACGCGCCGGAGCTACTAGACCGGATGATGACCGATGGGCATCTGCTAGTTAACCACAGCTACTGGCATCAACCGTTTGCGCTGTTTTCTGAAAAGTCGTTGGAGAAAGAAATCGACGATTGCGATGCAACGATTGCCGGCGCATTGCATAGCCTCTCGTTTAAGTCTCATTTTTTTCGGCCACCTTGCGGCTGGCGAACTCCTGCACTCGAACGCGTGCTACCCCGGTTGCAGAAACAGTTATTCCCAATCACCCACTTCGGGTACGACACCAACATGAACCGGCACAATTATCCGGAATGGGTGGATCGGACCTTGCAGGCAGCCAAACGTGATGGAGGCGGTCTCTTCGTCTTACACGATCGCCGTCTGCGTTTCTTGGGCGAACGTTTCTACGATCCTACGGAGAAAGATAGCAGCGCTTACCGTG
>DASUWQ010000379.1:0-12347 GCA_036378375.1 Chthoniobacterales bacterium | reverse complement strand
GCGCCTTTTTCGTCCTGATACAACTCATATTCGACGGTTTCACCTTCGTTCAACGTCTTGAAGCCGTCAGCTTGAATAACTGAAAAATGAACGAAGACATCACTTCCAACTTCCGGGTCCACGATAAAGCCGAACCCCTTCTTCTCATTAAACCACTTCACTGTGCCTTTAGCCATAGACTAGACAAATATGTCAGCACCAATCGTCCGAATTCCCTGCGGAATGAATAGGTGCTGGTAGGAAAGGGTCACGAGCATAACGAGCTGAGCGAAGAAACGTCAAGTAGTAATGCAAGACATTTGTCGGCAGAGGGATACAATAAATCGAAAATGAATAAAATAGTTGACAGATGACGACTGGAAACCCTCAAAGCGTGGCCGTTGTTATGGGCAGTAAGTCGGATTGGCAGACCATGCGTTATGCATCCGAATTAGTGCAGCAGTTCGGGGTCCCCGTAATGAAAAAGGTAGTTTCTGCTCACAGGACCCCTGACCTATTGGCCGAGTTTGCCAAGACCGCGGAATCAGATGGCATTCGTGTCATCATTGCAGGCGCTGGCGGAGCTGCACATTTACCTGGAATGCTGGCTGCGCATACGCATTTACCAGTGTTGGCCGTTCCGGTGGAGAGCCGAGTCCTACGCGGCGTTGATTCTTTGTTATCAATCGTTCAGATGCCGGCAGGTATTCCGGTGATGACATTGGCAATCGGTGAAGCAGGCGCCAAGAATGCTGCCCTAAGCGCAATCTCGATCCTTGCGTTAACCAACTCCGACCTCCGAGACCGGCTAATAGAGTTTCGCCGCCGGCAGACCGAGGATGTGCTTCGGTCGGAATTGGAGTAGGTACGGTAGGCATGAGCTCGCGCTCATCTGACGTAATTTGGGCAAGGCCTGTGTATAAGACGTAGAACGGATGAGCCGGAGCTCATCTCTGCCGATTTTGAATACCGAAATTGTTCCTGCAAATCATCCTTCGGCCATCGAAAGGGCGGCGAAGCTGCTAGCTGTGGGTGAATTGGTGGCGGTCCCTACTGAGACCGTTTACGGGTTAGCTGGGAATGGGAGAGATGATCGAGCGGTTGCTACCATTTTTCAGGTTAAAGAGCGGCCATTTTTCGATCCGCTTATTTTGCATCTCCCGGACAATTCCTGGGTGGAACGCCTCAGCAGGCTGGATGCTGAGCAAGAGAAATTGGTGACGGCGTTGATCGAGCGATTTTGGCCCGGTCCCCTGACTCTACTTCTGCCGAAGAGCGAGCAGGTGTCCGATCTGGTGACCGCGTCGCTCCCAACCGTCGCGCTTCGGATGCCGGCTAATCCGGTCTTGCGAGCGATCTTGCAAAAGGGAGGGTTCCCGGTCGCGGCTCCTAGTGCGAATCGATTCGGCCGGGTTAGTCCAACCAAAGCGGAGCATGTCCTTGAAGAACTCGGCTCTAAGATCCCGTTGATCGTGGATGATGGACCCACCAAGCTCGGACTGGAATCAACTATTGTAGAGCCAAGGGGCAGCAACAAACTCGTCCTACATCGGCCAGGACCGATTGGAGAGGCGGACTTAGCTGAGTTTGCTCCAGTTGAAGCGCCTGATTTGAAAGGCTCGATCAAGGCGCCGGGACAAACTCCGAGTCACTATGCTCCCGACAAGCCCGTAAGACTGATAGAAAAAGGTCAGGTGCCGGCAGACTCGCGGGAGGCCGGGTTATTGGCATGGGGGCAAAGTTCGCAAGCCTCCCTGTTTCGGGCGGCGTATTCGCTAAGTGAATCGGGTGACCTGGTCGAAGCAGCCAGCAGGCTTTTTTCGCTGCTTCGGGCCATGGATCAAGAGCCGGTTACGGCAATTTACGTGGAAAAAGTCCCAGAGACTGGGATTGGCAAAGCGATCATGAATCGGCTTTATCGAGCTGCTGAGGGAACCAGGGAAAATGTGAAAGGTGAAAAGTGAAAAGTGGGAAGGTGAGAGACTCTGACTCGTTAGGGACTGTCGGACTTAGCCGCTTCGCGGCGAAAAGTCCGACGCGCCCTACGGGACAAAACCTTTCACCTTTCACCTTCCCCATGCTCCTGTTGGTTCTCGGCGTTCTCCGTCGCGCCCGCTCGCTCTCGCTCCTTCTTGTCGATAGGCGCGATAACGAGCGTGATCTCGCCTTTTGGGAGATGGGCAGCGAAATGTTCTCGAACTGCTGAAACAGTTCCTCGCCGGAATTCTTCGAAATGTTTGGTCAGTTCCCGAGCGACGCAGATCTGGCAAGTCGGCTCTAAGCTGTTAAGCGCATCGAGTGTTTTCAAGAGGCGATAAGGGGACTCGAAATAGATAGAGCTGGCCTCACGTTGTAAGGCTGCGCGCAGTTCCCGCTCCCGTTGGCCGCTCTTGTTTGGCAGAAATCCGCCGTAATAAAACCTGTCGGTTGGTAACCCGGAACCGACGAGAGCGGTGGTTACAGCGGAAGGGCCCGGAATCACGGTGAACGGAATCTGGTTTTGCTGGCACCGATTGATTAGGCGAAAGCCGGGATCAGAAATGGAAGGCATACCGGCGTCCGAGACCAGGGCGATGGATTCGCCTTGCTCCAGGTACTCAATGATTTCGGCCGTACGCTTCGCTTCGTTGAATTCGTGATAACTGAGTAGCGGTTTCTCGATGGAGTAGTGGTTGAGCAAAATCCGCACCCGTCGGGTATCCTCGGCTGCGATCCGATTCACTTGGCGCAGGACCTCAAGGGCCCGCAAAGAAATGTCGCTTAGATTACCAATCGGCGAACCAACGATATAAAGCACAACCGATCAAAACCCTTCTGTTAGAAAGGCGGTTACCTGTTTGGCACAATCTTGTGCCGCAATCGGAATCGCTTGGTGTTCTTGAGTCGGGAGGTCGGATCCTACGAAGAAATACGCCTGGCCTTGGAAATCCTTGTCTACCAACACCTGTCCGGTTCCACCCCGCAGCACTTCGATGTGAACTTTGAGTGTAATTTGGAACGCGGCGGATGCCAAAACGTCGCCAACCACGGCCTTGGTTTGGGTCCGGATCACATCGGTGATGACGCCGTGGACGATGGCATCCGCTTCATCTTCACCGGTGATCGGGTAGGTGCCATCCGTTTGCATTTCCTTAATGAAAGTATCCGTCACCACGGCTTGTGCCTGTGGTTCGAACGATTTGTTATCGAAGATCGGTATAGAAACGCTGTGCACGCCTTTCATGTACGTGGGCGTGACTGGACCCAACGTATAACAACCAGAAAGGAAAAATACTGAGACCAGTGCGAAGCGAACAACCCACCTCATCGAGCGCCTTACTGCGAAGGAAGGTTCGGCTCAGCAGGTTTCACATCGTTAGGCGGAACCAGCGGCGCCTTTTGATTCTCCGGAGCACCGTTTGTGGGATTATTCCCTAAGGGATTGTTCCCGGAATTGCCGCTCGCCGGGCTATTCGGATTGTTTGTATTCGCGGCCGGATTAGCTGCCGCCGCGGGAGTCGGCGTCGGTGTCGGACTTGGCGCTGGCGGTCCCACGAAATCTGGTCGCGAAGTCGTATCTACCTGGGCCTGTAACCTGCGGCGCTCGGCTTGGGTCTGCCCCGTCTCAGGATTCTCGGTACCAATCTTCAGTGCCTCATCGCCCATCTTTGTCCGGATCTGATCCATCCGAGTTTTTGCTCGGTTAGCCTGCTGAGAGTCCGGTTGCTGCTGCAGCACTTCATTGTAATAGACGTAAGCGGCCTTGTAGTTGTGCTGCTTGTCATAAAACCGAGCGATATTGAAAGCATCGTTCGATTTGCGTCCTTGCAGAGTCTTCAAATTGTCCTGCGCCTGAGCCGCTTTGTGGCTATTCGGAAATTTTACTAGGAAATCCTCGAATGCTTCTTGAGCACGGACCGCTGCGGTTTCGTCGTATCCGGTCGCGCGACTGGCTTGCAAATAGACATAACCAATTTGGTACATGGCATCGGCGGCTACCTCGCTGTTAGGGTACCGATCAACGACCTGCTGATAGGCCGTAACCGCGGAAGTAATAGAACCGGATTTCTCGAGAGCTTGACCGATCCCAAACTGGGCGAGGGGGGCAACCTTACTAAACGGCCCATTGGTGACGATCTTCTTGAACATCTCTTCTGCCTTCGCCATAGATGGCAAAGTCGGGACGCCATAAACATCGACTCGTTTCCCGTCCAGATAAGCCTTCGCGATCGTGTATTCGGCTTCAAGAGCGGGCTCGAAATTCTCACTACGAGGATATCTTTCAACGATCGTTTGGTACTCGTGAAAAGCTTTCTCGAGTTTGCCTTGTTTTTCGTACATCCGGCCAGAGTTGAACAGGGCGGCAGGTGCGATGTCGGCGCGAGGGAAGCGGTGGACAACCATTCGATAGGAAGCGCCGGCGTGCCCCCAATCGCCACGCTCCTCATAACGCTGCCCGAGATCGAACTGGTCCTGCGCGTTCTTCTTGATCTCGATGTCTTCGGCTCCACCGGGAAGGAAGCCTTCGCCTTCTCGATAGATGATCGGAGCGGGGCTGCGCTGTGCCAGGGTAAGGATAAGAACAACCAGCGGAACGACATACCGCAGCGTCTGTTTCATAAGCGGGGAAAATAATTGCCAGGAGTAACGAACGTCAAGCCTCAGAGATGTTGAGCGTGCAAGGATATTGAGACTTAGACGTTTGTCGAGTGAGAACGCTAGGAATGGGAGAAAATGCCTGAGAAGTTGTGGCCCGGGGGCTGCGATTGCGGCCGGGCTTTCTGGGATTTATGAGACCGATGAACTGAAGAGAGCGAATTGTCTCCCGGTTTGAACTCGGGAGGGACGAGATCCTGCTTGTCTGGGACTCCGGATCTGATCCGCCCGGAGGTCTGCATCGTTGAAGAAGCCGCAGAGGAGTGGGAGCTCGTCCCTACCGGCGCTCCTGGTTTAAGGCGCTGAGGGTGAAGGGCTTGGGCTTACCAACTGATTGTCTAAAAGCGACCGGTCTATATTCGCGGCCGGGTTACCGTTCGGACTTGGGCTTGGCGATGGGCTACCTAAATGACCTAGTCCGGAGCTGTCCGGGGTCTCAGTGACTCCGTAGCTATCTTTTAGCGGCTGGGAGCTCAGATATTTCGTTTCAGTCCAAAGATCGACCACGATCCCGGAGGCGCGGACTCGGGAAAGGCCAGCTGCGGTGTCGTTTTCTAAGACAAAAACGAGCATCCCAGGTAGGATGAAATAAGCATGTGCCTTGTCCTGAAGCTCAAGATCGCTGGAGGCGCTCTTCGCATCGGCCAGCTTCGCAGCGTCGCCTTTGTTCGGGGTTGCGTAGGGGCCATTCACCCGCACCCAACGGTAGCCTTGCTCTGCAAGCGCTTTAAAGTCGGTCGCTGTTGCCGTCGTGACGGTCGCGGCTGTTAGTAAGCATAAGAGGGTGAGAAATTTAGCGGCCAAACCCTTTGGGGTAGCCCCGACGCTGTTTGATCTTTCCTCCTTGATCATATTCCATTGACGTCCTCCTTTGCGTGAACGTCAATCATCCCTTTCGGGGAAAGACGCTTATATCAAAAATGCGGTCTTTTTTAAGGCTGCAACGGAGTGCAGATGGAGCTGCGTGCTGCAATCTCCAAGAAATCGAGCACGAGGACGACCACGAGTACAAGGACGATTAGTAGGTCCGCATTGACCCTGATCGTTGATTGTGATTGGTAGTCTAAAGGTACAACAGGGGATAACCTTTCTGGTTTCATGAGTACGCAGCTAGTTTCAAGGTCGCCCGCCGTCGCGCGGTTGCTGGGCAAAAGTATTGATTACGCCGGCTTGTTTCCGCCCACTAGCCTTCCCTTATCAGAGACGATAGAGATGTTTAGGCGGTACCTGCAAGGAAGAGAGTCCTGGATCATCAACTCGATTGTTTTGCCGATCGATCGGCTGACCGAGGCAGCCGCCTCTTTTGGTGATACGCCTCTTCGTCTGAGTGCTATTCCCCGAAAAACTGAAGACTCGCAGCTGTGGTTAGGCCGTTTAGAAGAAGATTGCCGCCAGCTCCGATCGTTCCTGGCGGCTCATCCTCAGGTTGCAATCCAAGCGCTGGAAATTTCGTTGCCTAAGCCAGGTGACGCCAGTGAGATCGCCAAGCGGGTTGAGGAACTGGTGCCCTTAGTGAACGACCACCGAGTATTTTTAGAGCTGCCGCCGGGCGAGAGCTCGTTTCGGGACGAGTTGGCTGCAACGATAGCCGCTCTTCAAAGTCATCGCTTGTCTCTCTGGGGGATAAAGTTGCGCATGGGTGGTACAGCCGCTTTCCCGTCTGTACCGATGGTTGCCGATGTGTTAGCGACGGTGCGTGATAATCAGGTACCTATAAAATTTACTGCCGGACTCCATCACCCATTACGCCATTGGAATAATGATCTCGGCGTTCATATGCACGGATTTATCAACGTGCTAATGGCTGCGATGTTTGCTTACGCCTGCCGTCTACCACCAAAAAATATTGAGACGATTCTCGCCGATGAACGAAGCAAAGATTTCGTTTTCAACGGAAACGTTGCTCGATGGTTAGACTTACCCATTAGAACCGAACTAATTGAAGACTTACGCCGATTGGTTGTCGGTTTTGGCAGCTGCAGCGTTGATGAACCGTTGGATGACCTTAGGACGCTAGGCTGGGTAGATTAGCCCGGATCCGGAAGAACAGAAAAATCTCACGCAAAGGCGCCAAGACGCAAAGAAAAGACAAATCGGAATAGCCGCAAAAAGGCACAAAAAGCGCAAAAAAGATCAACCGCAGATGGACGCAGATTTACGCAGATGAGAGGTAAACCGCGAATGGACACGAATGGACACGAATGAACAGAAGGAAAGGAAGGATCACCACAGAGACACAGAGTGAGACTAACAAGGGGCTCTAGAAGGGTCTAGGTTCTCTGTGCCGTTATGGTCAATCATTCGCGTCCATTCGCGGCTCCTGTCTTTTATCCGCGTAAATCTGCGGTTGTTGTTTTTTTGCGGCTATTCAATCTCTGGCTCTTTCCTTTGCGTCTTGGCGTCTTTGCGTGAGATTTTTCTGTGCCTTGCTTCTTACCGATTCCCGGCGACCATCCGTTTCCGATACAGAATCTGCCGTACGGCGTGTTTAGTGGCCGCGAGAAAGGGCCGCGGGTAGGGGTAGCCATTGGCGATTGCGTTCTGGATTTATCGGCCCTGTCGGAAGCTGGTTTGCTGCCGAGTTACGGCGTTTTTGCGGAGCCTTCCTTAAACGCGTTTATAGCATCCGGTCACGAGCTTTGGAATGAAGTGAGAGCGACGCTGCAATACCTGCTTGACGAAGAAACCGCGACTTTGTCCGGGAATCGCCGGTTACGCGCACGCGCTCTGATTCCGGTCCAAGAGTTGACCATGCATTTGCCGGTGGCAGTTAGAGATTATACGGACTTTTACTCATCGAAACAGCACGCGATCAACGTAGGCAGCATGTTCAGGGATAAGGACAATCCATTGCCGGCTAACTGGCTTCATTTGCCGGTCGCTTACCATGGAAGAGCAAGTAGCCTGGTGGTTTCCGGCACCTCGATTCGCCGGCCGCGAGGTCAAACGAAGCGCCCGGAAGCAGCGACTCCGGGATTTGGGCCAAGTCTGGAACTCGATTTCGAATTAGAGATCGGATACTTCATCGGCCGAGGGAACGCGCTGGGCGAGCCGATATCCGTGACCGATGCGCAGCAACATCTGTTTGGCATAGTATTGGTCAACGATTGGAGTGCTCGAGATCTGCAGCGCTGGGAGTATGTTCCACTGGGACCGTTCCTGGCTAAGAATTTCAGCACGAGTATCAGTCCGTGGGTCGTGCCAATGGCCGCGTTACAGCCGTTTCGTGTTGCCGGGCCAAAACAGGACCCTCCGCCTCTGCCTTACCTGAGCGGCGGTCAAGACTGCGCGTACGATATCTCTCTCGAAGTAAAGTTGCAGACCGCAGCTATGGCCGAGCCTCACATCATCAGCCGAACTAACTTCAAAGAGATGTACTGGAGCATGAACCAACAGCTGGCTCATCATACTGTTACCGGCTGCAATCTCAGGCCGGGTGACCTTTTGGCCAGCGGTACATTGAGCGGCGTCGAAAAAAACAGTTACGGAAGTTTGTTGGAACTGGCCTGGGCCGGCAAAGAACCGCTCGAATTGCCGAACGGCGAACGACGCTCGTTTCTGGAAGACGGTGACACGGTCATTCTGACCGGCTATGCGCAAGGAGATGGTTATCGCATTGGTCTAGGCGAGGTGAGAGGAACGGTTTTGCCGGCGGAGAGCATCGCGAATAGCGAATAGGAGAGGAGCGAAACGGCGAGGGGGCGAATCGGCGAGGGGGCGAAACGGCGAATGGGCGAAGGGGCGAAGGGGCGACACCGCGAGCTCGAATCGCTTGAGCAGCGAAGCTGCGTCTGATGATAGCCTAGGGCTTCGTCCCCCTAAGGCTATGATGAAACGGAGCTTCGCTACTAAAGCGTATCGCCGTTTCGCCCGCTCGCCCCTTCGCCGTTTCGCCTATCTGGCTTTCGACACCGCTGTCTCCACCCGTTCGCCGTCATTCTGGACAGTGCTTTGCTGCCCGGAATCGACTAACCCACCGTTGCGGGTAACGATCTGGGCCGCAAGTACGGTGCGAATAACGCTGGCGATGGAATCGGTTGCGGCTGACGCGGCGTCGCCCTCCGCACCACTGTGCACCGTAACTAACTTGGCTTGGGCTAGAGCTTGAGCGATAGCCGGAGCGATATCAGGCAAAAGCTCAATTTGACGATAACGTAGATAATTCTCGCCGCCTTCGCGAATCGCTTCGGTTACCTTATGGATTCCTTCAGCTTGAGCCGTAGCAACCGTTGTGATCCGGATCGCTTCGGCCCTGGCTTTCGCCTCCGCATCGATTTGAATCGCTTCCGAGTCGGCCTTCGCTTGAGCAATTTGGGTGGCGCGTAACTCGCTCTGTTTCTGGCCTGCTAGTGCGTCTTGGCGTTTCGCTTCGGCTTCCGCGATCAAGACTGCGTTGGCTAACTTGGTTTGTTCGAGTTCTCGCTGTTTGTCGGAGATCGATCGTTCCGCTTCCAGCTGCGCTTCTTTGGCCCGACGAGTCTGATTGGCGGCCACGATATCGGCATTGGCGGTCGCTTCCGCGGCCGACTGGCGCCGGCGAGCTTCCGCTACTTCGCTCTGCACCACCTTAATGTTCAGAGAATTGAAGACTAGGCCGAGGTCGGTGAGTTCGCGCGAACATGCCTTGCGGATAATAATCGCTAGCGGGTCATCGTCTTCTTCCATGCTGACTGTCGACGGCAGGGCAACTTGCGCCTCGCGGTCAGGCAGTAACGCGGTTCTTCCTCCTGATCCTCCTGATCCTCCCGACTTAGCGCTGAACAGTTGATCATGGGTCAGGAGGTTAACCGCTCGACGGCCGGAGGACGAAAGCAGGTCGGTCAACGTCGACATTTGTTCGTCGTCTGTCTTCGCAAAAAAGCGGTTGGCCGCCGTCTTAATCAATTCGTCGCTATCACCAACGGATACGATGGCGCTGGCCAGCACCCGGACCTTGATTGGATTTGGAATACCGGATCGATCGACATCAGCGGTTTGGTCAGTGATATCGAGATCAACATTGATCGCCTTGCTCGATATGGTGGTGCCGTTGGTGAGTATCGGCAATTCGAAGCTTTTCCCTGGACCTCGGTAGATCTTCATGCTGCCGCCCCACCAGGTAACCATGCGAATGGTGCCTGAGGAGACATCGCGTAAAAATGCTCTGATGAATGCGGGAATTAAAAAGGCCGCCAGAATGAGAACAGCGGCGACGACGGCGACGCCGAATAGAGGGTGTTGAAGCATAAGGGTTTTCTTACTTTAGCGGGGGACCAAGTTTTGCTGCGGGGCTAAATCTTTAGTACTTGGTCAAAATCGAGGTGTTGGTCCGGCAAACCACGCAGCGTTGCTTGCCAGGATCGACAGAACGAACAAAAAGTGTCTCGCCGGAACGGACGCGAGCGCCTGACTGTTCTTCGGGAGCCAGTTGGCCTAGTAGTTGAACGACTTGGCCATCGAGATTGAGCCGGACCAGTCCGTACCCTTTCGCATCAAAATCGGTGACGGCGGTGCCGTCCTCGAGCAGGGCGTCTGTCAACGTTTTGGCGGGCAACGATGCCCATTTCTGGACACCGGTTAACAGCGGTCGGATGCAAAAAAAGCAAATAATATAAGCACCTAGCAGAGCTGTGCCTAACTGTAACCAACCGTGAAGGATAGGCTTGAGTAGGGTGCCCGTTGCACCGAACCCG
Source organism: Chthoniobacterales bacterium (assembly GCA_036378375.1). Lineage (GTDB taxonomy): Bacteria > Verrucomicrobiota > Verrucomicrobiia > Chthoniobacterales > JAFAMB01 > JAFAVN01. Next base: position 2,061 of record DASUWQ010000379.1, on the reverse strand, counting down.
ATAATTGCTCCAGCCAAGTAGGCGGGCGACAACCAAGTTAGCAATCCTGAGATTAAATTGTTTACGGCTTGGTTAGGTGGGGTGTTGCGCCCAGACGAGTGCTGAACGGTCTGGTGTACTGGCGTGCGGACATGTCCTCCGGGAGCTTGTGAGGTATGACCCGCTCCGGGACGGACCCCAACATGATGAAATCCTAGCCCGCAAAAAGCGAGAACTACCAGGGCGACTGCCCCGCCGATCAAGCACGATAGATAGATATCCAATCGAACTCTCTCCTTCTAGCTAACCATAGCTAATCCCGATTTGAATTGCGCGCAAGTTACCCACGCCAGCTCCTGCCGCTCATCCGCATGCCGCTGCATTCTCGAACGAACGGACGAGCAGGAGCTCGTCCCTACCGAATTTTTTTATTCTTTGACGAATCCTTGGTCGGTCAACTGATAGCGCTGGAGATCAACCCCGAGCTTGCGCGGAAACTGAGTGGCCACATTCACCGCTTGTTGCATCGATGCGGCATTGTTGGTTTGACGGGCCTGCCGAGCTTGTTGCGCGGCCAGTTCTGCGACGCACTTCAGCAGCTCAGAGATTTTCTGTTTGTTCTCGCTCGTTAGTCGGGCGGCTTTCCCGCGTTTCTCCAATATCTGACAAACCGCCGTTCGTACTCTCCGAATACCCGTCGGAGTGTTAGATGCGTCAGCGTTATGGACAATTTCCCACGCGATGATCATGTAGCCCGCGACTGTGTCTCCGACGTTGTGTCTGGAATATCCATAGCTAGCGAACCTCGCGTCGAACCGGCTGATCATATCATCGTAGGTCGGAGTGTTGAGGAGCGTCTGGGCATTCACATGCGACAAATAAAAGGAGCGGACCGAATTCGTAACCACTGGGTTCGGATGGAACGTGAGGTTGGTGAACGATTCAGTCGGCTGAATCGCACCGGTCCCTTTTTCGGATTCTCGGTCTTTGAGTTTTCGGGCGTGTTAGCCGGACTCCCGTGCTCAAGTTCGTGCTCGACGCTAGCCAGGTCGGTACCCATGCCCTCGAGTCCTAAGCTCCGATTAAATGATTCGACTTCTCCGCCGCTTTCCTGAGCCCAGACTTGGGGAGCCGAAGCAACACTTAGTAACGAAATCGCTGCAATGCTTGAATAAATTTTCGAGATCCACATAAGTGAAGAACTCAACCTGATTTAGAGAATCGACCGCGATTCTTATCGAGGTCTAACTTAACGGTCAATGTTGTTTACCTGCTAATAGATGCCTAGTCAGGGCCGCAATTGCACGGAAAGTTGACGCTCAAGATTGAAAGATGTGGACCGAATTTTGCTGTTCTCGCCAAAGAAAACCCTCCGAGACGAAATTCACTTATCGCAACGTTTTTGGGTAATAGGATACCCGCCAATTTTCCGATCTAAGCGCAATCGCAACAGATGGGACCTATAGGACCTATGGGACTTATAGGATGCGCAAACCCCGCGACTCTGCGCCGTGTCGCCCATTCGCCGTTTCGCTCCCTCATCCGGCGCTCGTGGTCCGGGGTGCTGGTTTCCGCTGGCTCTCGCTCACTTCTCTCCGTTCTACGGCAACCATACAAACGTCGTCGTCGAAGTGTTCTCGCGTAGAAAAACAACAGACCTCGTGAACAATGGCCGGGAAGAGCTTTTCCATTGGCAGAGTTGCCATACGGTTGAGGCTCGAGATGAGTGAGTTTTTACCGAATTCTTTTCCGTCTGGTGAATCGACCTCGTAAAGGCCATCGGTAAAAAGTACCAGACAGTCTTTTGGCTCGAACGGGCAAGTAAAAGTGGGGTAGGTGATTTCGTCGAAAATACCGAGAGCTGGCCCAATCTTGGCGTGGTCTTGCGTGATCGGTTCTGCCCCCGGGGTTACTCGCCTGAGACGCACTGGGACCGGATGAGCGGCGTTGGCAAACTGAGCGTCTTTAGTGGACGAATCGACAATGAGATAAAATGCAGTCGCAACAAACGGTTCCTCAACCCGTTCCAAGATGGCGCGCAGCCGCAAGTTGAGACTGCTGAGGAAGCGGCCGGCGTTGGCC
>DASUWQ010000378.1:0-2016 GCA_036378375.1 Chthoniobacterales bacterium | reverse complement strand
CCATCAACAGCGCCGATTAAAACACCTGGCTGCTAGCGCTCGCCAGATGGGCTATCAACTCACCCCACTCGCCGCATGAAAAAAACAGGTTCCCATGCTCACAAGCTCCTCGGTAACTCCACCATGTTCCTTGTGAGGGCGTGCGCGTGTTGGACGATTAACCAGGGGTTAAAACCCCTGGCTTAGTCCTTACGTCCCTTCGGGACTAGATCCGCTACACCAGTGTCACCTCTAGAACCACTCCTTCAGCCGCGGGTACAAAGCTTTGAAGCGAGCATATGCCCGGTCGTAGGCCTCAACTCGAGCTGGATCCGGTTGAGTTACTTCAGCAAACCGAGGCGCGAAAGACTGCGCTTCTTTAAACCCGCCCAAGACATCGGTGGCGATTCCGCCGAGGATGGCGGCGCCGACTCCCGCGCGTTCGGCGGAGTTGGCGTCTTCGCCTCGCAATAAAGGCCGATTCAGCGTATCCGTCACCATTTGCCGCCAGAGCGTACTCCCTAAGCCATTCCCGGAAGCGACCCAACGATCCATGCGCACGCCGGTCTCTTCGATCGTCTCAATAATCTGACGCATAGCAAAGCTGATCCCTTCCAAAACTGCTCTAATCAAGTGTCCGGTATCATGCCGGAGAGTGAGACCGGCGAAGGTACCTCGCGCTTGAGGATCCATCAGGGGCGAGCGTTCACCCACAAGATAAGGCAGAAAGACCAATCCTTCTGCGCCGATTGGCACTGCCTCCGCCATCTGATCCAGCTCCCGGTAAGAGACTTGGTCGCACCGCAGCACCTGCCGGGCCCATCGAAGGGCCATCCCAGCTGACAGCATTGCCCCCAGCAAATACCAGCGCGAAGGCAGGGCATGACAAAAGGTGTGTAACCTTCCCTTAGAATCAAAGACCGGAGCCGCTAGCGGCACAAACACTTGGCCTCCCGTCCCCAACGTTACCGATCCCTGGCCGGGCTCGATCAATCCATTGCCAACCGCCTGAGCGGGTTGATCGGCCGAACCGGCGGCAACGGGTATGCCCGGCTTAATTCCAAGTTCCGTAGCAGCATCTGGCAACAGCTTTCCACAAACTTCCGCCGAATCACGAACCTGAGGAAAGATCGTTCTCGACAGACCTAAAATCTCGATTATCTCCCACGCCCAGGTTCTGCCGGCGACATCGAACAAGCCGGTCGCAGCGGCATCGCTCGCATCAGTCGCGATTTCTCCCGTGATCTTAAAACGGACATAATCCTTAGGCAGAAGGATCGCACCGATCCTGTCTAAACGGGCCGGATCATATCGCTGCAACCATCGAAGCGTCGCGATGAGAAATCCTGCAGCCGGCGCGGTTCCACAGACCTCGGCCAGACGCGCCTTCCCGACCAGGGATTCAATTTCGGCCAACAACGATCCACTCCGTTGATCTGCCCAAATAATAGCGTTCCCTAACAGCCGGTTCTGTTTGTCTAGGATAGCCGGGCCGTGCATTTGCCCGGAAAAACCGATGCTCAAAACTTCCGGCTGACCTGCAGCACTCAGAGCGCTTCTCACGGCGTGTACCGTCGCTGACCACCAATGTTCCGGGTCCTGTTCCGCCCAACCAGGCTGCGGGGTTAAAATCGGGTACTCGGCCGATCCCAGACCGAGAATTTTTCCAGCGGTCGAATAGACGACCACCTTTACACTTGAAGTGCCGAGATCGATGCCAAGAAGGGCGCTCATTTAGTTGGTTTAAAGTCGTCGAGCTTGCCACAAAAAGTAATCAGTAGGTCAGTAATCAGTGAATTTATCTACAGAAACTTCCCCGGATTAAGAATCCGGTCTGGGTCCAAGGCTGATTTAACGATCTGATGAAGCGCAAGGCTTTCACCGGAAACCGCTTGTGGCCACCAACGTTTTTTCGCTAACCCAATCCCATGTTCGCCGGTAATAGCTCCACCCCAAGCGATGACTTGCTCGAACAGCGCGTCCAGAGTCTCGTCCATCCGTCGATGGTTCTCGGGCTTCTCAGGATCGGCCACCATC
>DASUWQ010000377.1:0-2707 GCA_036378375.1 Chthoniobacterales bacterium | reverse complement strand
GCGCGCGGCCAACCGGGTAACCCGAGGACCGTGCTCCAGTATCCCTCATGCATAACGCCGTTGCCGACCATATTGTAGTCCTGGCAATGATCCAGAACTGCCAGATCGAACATGCGGGCGTATTCCACAGCGCGGCGCATGAGCTCGTGATTCTGGATACAGTGACCGTCATCGGTAATGGCCACGATACCGGCTTGTACCATCGATCCGATCGGGGCCATTTCTTGGCCGGCCAAATCACGAGTTATCGCGCCGGTGGGATAGACATTCACACGGGCTGTGTCGCGAGCCCGATCGACAATCCAAGCCACGCCGCTTGGACCGTCGGTTGGAGGACTTGTATTCGGCATGCATACCACAGAAGTAAAACCGCCCGCGGCGGCGGCTTGGCTCCCGGTGGCAAGGGTTTCTTTGTGGGTCTGGCCCGGCTCGCGGAAATGGACATGCATGTCGATCAGGCCCGGAGCTACCACGAGATTCTCGGCTGAAATGACCGGAGAATTTTCTGGCGGCGGTTCCGCCGAGATCTTTCCATCGACCACATAAATATCCGCGACCTCATTTCGGCCGCTGGCCGGATCGATCACATGGCCGCCTCGAATCGTGAGATTGTTCATCGCTGTTTTCTTGCCGCCGTTGAGCAAAGATAGAGAACTGCCATCCGCACAGCGAGACCGTTAGCGACCTGATCCAGGATCACGCTTTGGGGGCCGTCGGCCAGATCGCTATCGATTTCGACGCCCCGATTGATCGGCCCTGGATGCATAATCAAACAATGAGGTTTCAGGCGCTGCGCTCGTTCCTTCGTCAGGCCAAAGAAACGGACATACTCATTCAGACTGGGAAAATACTCTTTACGCTGCCGTTCGTGCTGGATCCGGAGTAAGTTTATGACATCGAGCTCCTCAAGGATTTCGTCCAGACTTCTAACCACCGTAACGCCCATCGATTCGAAGCTGCGCGGCACCAGCGTGCTTGGTCCGACCAGGAACACATTTGCGCCGAGCTTTTTCAACGCCCAGATATTCGAGCGAGCCACCCGGCTGAAAAGGATGTCACCAACAATGGCAACTTTTAGGCCCTCAATCCGTCCCAGTCTTTCCCGGATCGTGAATACATCGAGTAAGGCTTGGGTCGGATGCTCGTGAGCACCGTCGCCTGCGTTAATCACACTCGCAGCGAGTCGTTCAGCTAAGAACTTCGAAGCTCCGGCCGCGCTATGTCGCAAGACGATAATATCGGCATGTAAGGCTTCAAGATTGAGCGCGGTGTCTTTGAGTGATTCACCCTTTTGCAGGCTCGAACTGGTCGCCGAAATATTGACGACATCGGCGCTCAATCTGAATGCCGCCAGTTCAAACGAGGTCCGCGTTCGCGTGCTCGGTTCGACAAAAAAATTAACAAGTGTCTTACCCCGTAAGGCGGGGACTTTCTTGATGTCGCGAGCCCCCACGGTCTTAAAGGCTCCGGCGGAATCGAGGATGGTATTAATCTCCGGAGGAGCCAGCTCTCGGATACTCAGGAGATCTTTGCGGATCCAATTTTCCTCAGTGTCCTGTCCCATAGATAACATGGCTTTCGCCGTCGGTCAGTTGGCTGTTTTTCAAGGCGCGAACGACGAGCATATCCGAATTGATACGTAAGGAGTGAGCAACGCAGAAAAACAGCCAACTGGCCACGGCCCGGAGGGTTGCGATGAAAATGGGCCGGCGGCTGCGTTGCTCGTCGGTTACGTATCGATTCAGATATGCGCCCTCCTCGCGCCTTGCCGACGGCGCATTTTGATCGCAACGAAAGCCATGGTATTTATGGGACAGGACACTAGCATCCAATGTCGGCTCGGCTGTTTTCATGGTTTCTCGACGCGGACGGAATCGACTTCGTGATCGACTTCTTTTAAACGGACTTTGACCAACTCAGAGCGGGAGGTTGGAAGACTCTTACCCACGTAGTCCGGCCTGATCGGAAGTTCGCGATGACCGCGATCGATTAAGACGGCATACTGAATTCGGGCCGGACGTCCGAACGAACTGATCGCGTCCATGGCAGCGCGACAGGTCCGACCAGTAAACAGAACATCATCAACCAGAACCAAGGTTAACCCTTCCAGACGAAGCGGCAGTTTGGTTTCCTGGACGCTGGGCAGGCGGGGACGCAGGCTTAGGTCGTCCCGGTGCATCGAAATGTCCACGACCCCGGTTTCGGGAGCCGTGCCTTCGATTTGTCCGATCAGTTGGGCGATACGTTGAGCAAGGGCAACACCTCGTTGTGGGATTCCGGCAACTAAGCAGTTCTCCGGGTGAGGGTTATGCTCTAGTATTTCATGGGCAATCCGGCGAAGCGAACGAGCGACCTCGTTCTCGTCCAGGATCAACACGGAACTCGACATAATTCACCTTAGCGACCTCACTGGATCGCCTTAAAGGTTGCCTATTTTATCTGACGGTCTAAAAAAGGCTACGCTTTAGTGGCGCGCTGACGTCGCTCACGCCAAGCGGAGCGGTGCTTAACAATCCAGTCCAGCAAGGCCCTCTCGAAGCCGATATCGTACCCGGCTTTCTCGCTTTCAATCCATTTGTGCCTCAGAATCTCTTCGCGCTCGGCCAAGAACTCCTTATACAAGACTGAATTTTTAACCAGCTCGGAGGCGTCTTCTTTCGGGGGTTCCATCGATTTGGTGATTCCGCAGTGTGTCGACAATTTTCTT
>DASUWQ010000376.1:0-7186 GCA_036378375.1 Chthoniobacterales bacterium | reverse complement strand
TTCACCGAGGTCTGGGCTAGAAGCTTGGTTAGCGAAAATCCCTCGCCGGGTTGGATATCGCCGTCCCTGGCGCGATTTCTTTCTGAACCAGTTTATCCCGGAACCCGCGCCGCCACAGCCAGTCAGGCACCATTCCAGAGCATATCTTAAAATCGCGGAGCGGATTGGCGCGGATATGGCCGAACCGCTCCCGCCGATGGCGATGAACGCGGCGGACTCGTTGACGCTAGGATTGTGTCCGGGAGCGGAATACGGTCCGGCAAAGCGCTGGCTGCACTTCGAAGAAGCTGCCCGGGTCCTTTCCGAGCGGCATGGAATACGATGGCTTATTTTCGGGACGGCTAAGGACCAGGCTCTGGGAGAGCAAATCGCTTCTGAGTTGGGGCCGGCGGGGACTAACCTGGTTGGTCAGACCACGCTCTCTCAGCTGATGAACGAGCTTAGCCGATGTCGGGCATTGTTGACCAATGATACCGGTACAATGCATTTGGCTGCGCATCTCGGCGTTCCCACGATCGCTTTGTTCGGTTCGACGGAGCCTGCGTTGACTGGACCGACTGGCGAAGGCCACACGGTCATCCGGCATCACGTGGAGTGTAGTCCGTGTTTCTTGAGGGAGTGTCCCATCGACTTCCGTTGTATGGAGCGGATTACGGTGCCGGAGGTAGTTGACGCAGTTGAGCGAGTGATGGCGAGGCAAGGGACGGGTCAAAAAGGGTGGGGTGCGGCTACGGCTGGGAACGAGCGGGAACGAGCGGGAACGCCAAACTCTGCCCCCTCGTCTTAGACTCGGGGGCTACGTCTGGCAAGCCGTGAACGGAAGCGGCCGGCGCCTTGGAGCCCTGCCTCGCTTGCGAGGCCGTGGTGAGCATAACTTGGTGGGGCGAGGCTCCCGCATGACGTGGGATTCCTCCAAGGTGACTGGTGGTCCCTGCTGAACGACTGGGTTAGGCCTAAAGACGCGCCGAGCCGTGACCCAGCGCAACTCTACGGCTCGGCGTGTTGTGCGGCCTAATCCCGCCACGTGTGACGCAACATCCTTTCCTTCGGGTAGCTTTAAGGGTTTTTCGGGAGCCTCGCCCTACCAGGTATAGCACCACGGACTCGCAAGCGAGGCAGCGCTCGATTGCCGCCTCGCTTGCATGCATCGGGCTCGTAACGTAGTTCTTTGACCAACCCGATTTCGCTGGACCGGCGATTCTAGCTGGAGCACTTGGGTTGAAGTTACTTTTTAATGAAATCGGCTACTGACGCATCGTTTGCCCGTCTCACTCGCAAGCTCGCTCAATACATCTCGCACACCGTCGCTCACCGGACTAAATTACTGGTTCTGTTAGCGATCGGGATTGGCGTACTGGCGATCTTCACCATTTTTGTGCGCCGGAATCTTGATTCGGATTACCTCAACCTGTTGCCGCAGCAATTCGAGTCGGTTCAAGGGTTGAAAATCATGAACACCGAGTTCGCCGACTCGCGTCAAGTCGTGTTCGGATTCCTTGGAGAAGCTGGGCACGCGGACGACGTGGAGGCATTTCGCAGTCATTTCATGGCCGAGCTGGCCAAAGAGCCTTGGGTGGTGCGGGTATTTGATCGAGCGCCGATCGAAAGCCAAGAGGGCATCGACGAGATCCAGTCGGTCATTCCGTCGCTTCTTTTGAATCTCCCTCAAGACCAGTTCAACGACGCTCTTGCATTATTGGAGCCGGCGAAAATCGAACAACGGCTGACCGAAATGCGAGACACCATCAACGAGGATTTTTCGATTCGGACCCAAATGGAGGCCACTATGGATCCAATCGGGTTATTTGCGCGGGCGATGAGACCCTTCGCCTCGAATTCCTCGCTGACTCAGAGCGTCTCCTTGGCATCGGAAGACAACCTTTACCAGTTGGGCCTGGCCATTGTCCGGCAAACCGACAGCAGCCCGCGAGGCTGCCAGGCGACCATGCGGCTGATCGATGATTTCCAGCAGCGGATGACCAAGGACTGGAAGGGATATCAGCCGAAGATTTATACCACGGGCCGGATTGCCTTTGTGGCGCAAATCTCCAAGAGCATGGAATACGACGCCTTTTTGAGCGCAGTGCTGTCCATTGCGATTGTCAGCGCGCTCTTCTACGTGGCGTTTCGCCGGTTTATCCCCTTGTTGGGCATTTGCGCGACCCTGATTCTGTCGGCTCTCGTGTCGCTGGCGTTGGGCATGCTCTTCTTCAAGAGCATCAACGTAATTGCCATCGGTTTCTTTTCGATCCTGGTGGGTCTCGGGGTTGATTTCAGTCTGCTGTTGTTTGGCAGATATCAGCAGGCGCGAAGAGCGGGTGAAGGACATGCCCAGGCGGTTTTTTGTTCAGTCCGCGATATCGGCGCCGCGATTTTTTATGTCGTCTGCACCACCGCGATCGGATTTTTCGCGCTGAACTTCAGCAAAAGCGCGGGCTTCGCTCAGCTCGGTACGCTGGTGGCGCTAGGAGTCACCATGGCCGGTTTGTTCATGGTACTGTTTCTCTTCCTCTTTTTTAAGCGGGTTAAGCCAGTGGAGAAGGCGGATTTTCTTCTGTTGGGAGCAACAAAATTTGTTAACGCAACCTTTCGTGAACCACGGATTCTGCTCGGGATTGCGGTTGCGGTTCTGCTCGCCGGCGCAGTGATTGCGCTTGGCTCGTTTATTCCGCTGAATTTCGATACCAGCCCGCTTTCTCTGCAGCCGAAGACGATTCCCGCCGCCATTGCGTTGCAGGTGATGAGCACGGAGTTGAAGCAGGAATCCGATCCAATTCGGGTGCTGGTTACTCCGCACAACCAGCAAGAGGCCTACGAACGCTGGCATCGCCTGGACGATACTTTCAAAGAAGGTCTGAAGTCGGGTTACTTGAAGTTCGCCACGACACCGGCCGCTTTCATGTTGAACCCGCAACGGATCGACGAGAATCGGGCTCGACTAAAGGGGGTCGACTTCAATCAAGTGAAGCAAAGCGTGAGGGATACTCTGGAGAAGAACGGCTTCGCGGTTGATGCCTTCCAGTCTGTATTTGTCCTGCTGGACAAATTACAGGCCGAACAAACAAGCTCTGGCTTGCCTGACTGGACAAAGATCTTTCCGGAGAAATCGAGTTGGTGGTTCCTGATCAACCAATTTTTCTCGGACGACCAGCGCACAGAATCGGGGATGCTGCGAACCACCCAAGCGATCCGTTCGCCTGAGGAAAAGGAAAAACTCGGCGAATTCATTCATCGGGCAGATCCACAAGCCATCATTACGGGCTGGCAGTACACATTGTGGGATCTGATCCCTTGGGCAAAGGGCGAGTTGGTGACTTTCACTACGGTGGTCGGCCTCCTGATCCTGCTATTGCTTTGGATCGTCTATCGCCGCCTTTCCCTCTGGCTGATTCACACTTCAGCACTGCTGCTTTCGATGTTGGGGCTGGTCGCCGCCCTCAAAATCTTCCATTTGAGCATCAACCTCTTAAACACACTTGCCTTTCCATTGGTGCTGGCGATCGGCGTCGACTACGGCATCCAATTCCTGGTTGTGAGCCGCCGGGAGGGCGATCTTAAAGAAAACCTGGCCAATGTGCTTAAGCCGCTGTCGATCTGCGGATTGGCTACGTTCGCGGGTTTCGGGGTCCTGATTCCGGCTCAGAATCCCGCTTTGAGCGGTCTCGGTACGGTCTGTGCCTTAGGAGTGTTGCTGTGTTTATTAACAACGTTTTTCTTCATGGTGCCGGCGTTCGCACTGCTGCAAAAGCGATCCGGCGGGGACCGCACATCTAATGAACCGGCTTCGCCCGTGGTAAGCCGTCTCTCTTAAACGACGACCGATGAAACGTCGACGGAAAAGATGATCGGAGAATCGATCCGATGACATGTAGGTGCTGGGTCTCCTTTCGACCCGCTCCCGAGGCTGATAAACAGCGGTTTCGCTGGGTTCAGCTCGACAAACAGCTTTTGAGTGGGGTTGAACCTTCGGCTTAAGAATGGATCGGGTTGACGTTTGGAGTCGTTCTCTCAAGGGACCAGACTTACTGCTTTTCAGCAGTTCCGATGGTCATTGGTGGAGGCTTAAACGGGATAATCGACGTAAATCTGAGTGATCGAAAAGCGCTAGTCTTTTGAACTTATTACCAAGTTATTAACAGGCTCAACTAACTATCAATTCGGCCGATGAACGGTTAACGAGGTACGTCTGGCCGCAATTTGAGCCGCTCGGAGAGGTGCGCAAAATCATGGAGTGGAGTTGGTTGGAAAAGGCCCTTGAGTTAGAGAAGTGAACAACTGAACTCAGGGAAGCGACCAATGCGCTGGCCTCAGAAACTAGCGATTTCCATACTCTCCAAAAATCTTAGAATTTCCCGCGATTAAAGGAGTCGGTGGCTCGCCGGGCTTCGTCTTTGGCGGCCTTTTCTTTCAGGTCTTCACGCTTGTCTGCGTGAGTTTTGCCTTTGCCGATACCGATCTCGACCTTCACTCGGTGATCTTTCCAGTAAAGGCGCAGGGCGACCAGGGTCTTTCCTTTTACGGCGCTCGCTTCAAAGAGCTTGGCGATTTCGGCTCTATGCAACAGCAGCTTGCGCGGGCGCTTCGCATCGTGTTGCTCGTGACTGGCGCGTTCGTACGGTTGGATGTCCGCGTCGTAAAGGAAAACCTCCTGGTTTTCGATCCGCGCGAAGGCGTTGCTCAAGTTGGCCAAGCCGGCGCGGATAGATTTTACCTCGGTACCGGTAAGGCTGATACCGGCTTCGATCTTCTCCAGGATCTGAAAGTTATGAAATGCTCGCCGATTTGAGGCGATCTCGGCTGGCATAGCGATAGGAATGGCCTAGGCGCCGTTAGGGCTCGGCTCTATCGCTTCGGGCACTAATTTGTGCTCGATGATCTCTTGCAGGGCAATATCGGCATTGGACATCCGAGGGCCTATTTCGACCAGCGGCCTTTGGCCGTTGCTTAATTGTCGGACCCGCTTGGAAACCAAGTTGATGAGGACCGCAGTGTTTGGAATGACTTTAGAGGCTTCCTCGAGGAGATTACTGGACATAGTTCAGTGCTGACAGCTCGCTTTTATGGCCCTCGGGCCGAAGGAACTCGGAAGCTGGGCCAATGAGTCTACTTTGTCAACTGAAAATCGGGCATGGAGGGGTAGAGGGGAGCTGCTTTTCGCCCGTGGTAACGTGAGCGTGCATCTCGAGTTATTGGATTCGAAAAGTGTCAAATGGCTGGTCAACGGGCGGCTCCCAGGGACGGCCTCTGATTTTGTTCCTAGGCTGCGCGGTTCTGTGGGTTATTCGCGGGAGCCGCCTGTTTACGACCCCTCGAAACGTTCCGAATCCAATAGCTAAGGACGTGCGCTCACGCTACAACGGACGTAAGCGGCTCCCCTCCAGTCGTCGCCGACGGGCCGTTAGGAGCTCCGATGCCGGCTCGTGCGTCTGGGCGTGGGGGTTGGCGTTGGGGTTGGGGAAGAAGCTGGTTTGGCCGGGGTAGTGGTGGCTTCGGGTTGTGGGCCAGGAGCGTTTTGCTTCAGGTCGTTAAAAATACGAACGTAGTCGTACGTGGGATAAAACTCTGTTCGGAATGCGCTCCACACTCCTTTTTCGAATGCGACATTAACCTCCCTTAGCTTATCGGGTGGCAACCTCAGCGTGATGACGTGACCGACCCCCATGACGATGTAATAGGAAACGATCTCGACCCCTTCCGGCGGGAAATTCTTGATGAAGCCGGTCTTGGCGAGATGATCGTCGATTTCATCGAGCGTTTTGGTTTCGTCATAACGCAAGATGACAGTCAGCATGATTTTCCCGTCATTGGCTTCCTGAGCTTTGAGCACGAACGGGACGAAAAGAAACCAGCAAAGCAGGATCCATTTCATTGATCTACCTCTAGCGTGCGTAAGGGAAAAGCCCAGCGGGAAAGCAAGCCCAAGAGCAGAAGAAAAATCTCACGCAAAGCAGACTTCGCCCCGTCCCCCCTTTAGCTACGTCGGCCAAGGACGCAAAGGCGCAAAGGTTCGGACGGAGTCCTGGAGGGGAGCCGCTTTGGGGCAGGAAGCGACGAACAGACACGTTTGCTGTTTGGCGTCAACGTCCAAGCAGCGTGTTAGGAGGCGGCTCTCGCGAACGACCCAGCATGTCAGCTTTAGCCCAGAGCCTCTCGAACGCGTCTAAGGCTGTACCCAAACGCCAGCAACCAGGTCGAAATCCCGCGACGTTCTCTTCTTCGTTCGAACCTTTGCGCCTTTGCGTCTTTGCGTGAGTTTTCTTCTACTCCTCCGATTCCGCTTCGAGCCCAGCGACCTGAGGCTCGTACTTAGCGTAGTTGGCGACGAAATTTTCGCGGAATTGAGCAAAGGTGCCGGCGTCGAGGGCAACCCGCATCTGCGTCATCAGGTTCAAATAAAAGTGTAGGTTATGAATGGTGATGAGACGCAGACCGAGGATTTCTTCTGCTTTGATCAGGTGACGGATGTACGACCGAGTAAATGAACGGCAGGTCGAACAGGTGCAGTCTTCTTCGATCGGACGAAGATCGGTTCGATAGGTAGCGTTTTTTAGGTTGAGCGTGCCGGCGCCGGTAAAAGCAGTTCCGTTGCGTGCAAGCCGGGTGGGTAGGACGCAATCGAACATGTCTACTCCTCGAGCCACCATCTCCACCAGCTGAGGTGGGGTCCCCAATCCCATGGCGTAACGAGGTCTATCTTTGGGGAGAAATGGTTCGCTATTGTCGATAGCTCGCATCATCTCCACCTCGGGCTCACCAACGCTCACGCCGCCGATTGCATAACCATCGAAATCCAGGTCGACCAAACCGCGGGCGCTTTTTTCTCTGAGGTCCTGATAAATTCCGCCTTGGACGATTCCGAATACGAGCGGGGTTGCACCGTTGCGCCTCAGTTCAGCCCAAGCTCGACAGCGATGCGCCCAGCGCAAGGTTCGGTCGAGACTATTGGCAGCATATTCGTACTCGCAGGGATAAGGAGGGCATTCGTCGAAGGCCATCACGATGTCCGAACCAAGCGTCTGCTGGACCTGCATGGAGATTTCCGGGTTAAGGAAACAGGGTGAGCCATCGATGTGGCTGTTAAAATGGACTCCTTCTTCCGTGATCCGACGCAACTTGGAGAGCGAAAAGACCTGAAACCCGCCGCTGTCAGTTAAGATCGGACGGTCCCAGCCCATGAATTTGTGAA
>DASUWQ010000375.1:0-4547 GCA_036378375.1 Chthoniobacterales bacterium | reverse complement strand
CAGAAAGATGTAAACTAACGCCGTAGGAAGCGCGGCCGTGAGGGCTCCTGCCATCACGACGTTCCAGTCCACGGAGTAAGATCCCTGGAGATTGTTTAAGGCGACGGTTACCGGCTGCGCTTGCGGATTCGTTAAAATGGTAACCCCGAACAAGAAATCATTCCAGATGTTAGTAAACTGGAAGATACAGACGACGACGAATGCGGGCAACGAAAGCGGCAGCATAACATTGGTAAAAATCCGAACCAGGCCAGCCCCATCGATCCGAGCTGCTTCCACCATCTCATCGGGGATGTTAGTGAAATAATTTCTGAAAATTAAGGTCACAATAGGCAAGCCGTAGATCACGTGAACCGCCACCAGACCAGGAATGGTCCCGTACAGTCTGATCATCTCCAGGAACTGGATGAGCGGGATCAGAATGCTCTGATAAGGGATAAACATTCCAAAAACGAGCAGGGCAAAAAGGACGTTAGATCCGCGGAATCTCCACTTGGAAAACAGGTAACCGTTCACTGAGCCCCAACAGGCCGAGATAATCGTGGCGGGTATCGCAATCAAAAGACTGTTGCCCATGCTCGGTGCCAGACGGTGGAATGCCTCCTTGAATCCGCCGCCGCTCAACTGGGTAGGCAAATTCCACATCGTGGAAACGCTGACGTTGGTTGCCTCTTTTAACCCATTTACGATCATTACGTAGAAAGGCATCAAAAAGAAAAGCAGGCACAGAATCAAAAACCCTAAAATTAGGTAGTCGCGCAATTTCTTAGGCAATTCCGCTCGGATACCGGAAGGCAAAAGAGACATAATTAGCGTTTTCTGAGATTGGTCCAGAGGTAGGGAACGATGATCAAACAGACAAGTAACAGCATGATCACCGAAGCAGCGGCGCCCAAATTATAGCGAGTAGCTTTGAACGTATAGTCAAAGACAAATATGCCGGGTACATCGGTTACAAAGCCTGGACCCGCACCACCGGCCATTGCGAAAATTAGATCGAAGATTTTGAGCGAAACATGTCCAAGAATAATAGCGGTACTCACCGTAACCGGGTTCAGTTGCGGGATCACCACCTTAGTATATACCTGCAGCTCTGACGCACCGTCGATCCGGGCAGCTTCGCGAAGCTCGTGCGGGACTGTGGCCAAACCAGCGATGTACATTGACATAGCGAACCCAGTCAGTTGCCAACCGGCCGCAATCACCACGGGGATAAGCGCCATGGGAATGCCAAGTTGAATGCTGAGGCTCTTAAGTGGCGGAAAAATCGTTCCTAACCAGGTGTTCAACGAGAAGAGCACCGATGTGTCGGTGACCCACCCCGGATGCAAAGGCGGGCCTCCGAAGGCTTCAATTAGCTTATTGATACCGAGAGCATCAAAAAGGACGTTAACCCCCGTTTCAGGGTTAAAAATCCAGCGCCAGGCAACCCCGGTGACGATGAAAGAAAGCGCGTAAGGAAATAGGAAGACGTTTCGGAAAATAGTGTAACCGATCAGTTTTCTGTCGAGCAACAAGGCAAGGAGCAGCCCGAACGCGAGCGAGAATGTCAGGAAAAGGACGGTAAAGACAAAAACGTTGCGCAAGTTGGCGTGCCAACGCGTCATCATGAACATTTGCTGATAGGTAAAACCCAGCGGCTGGCGGATGCTCATATCTACCTTGAGGGTGCCCCAATTCGAAAGGGAGACCCAAATGGTGATCGCAATAAAAACGTACACAAATATCACGATCAAGGTCATCGCCGGGGACAAGATTAAGGGCGATAACAGCCGATTGGAGAAACGGCGTTTAGGCGTGAGCGTTTCTCGGATCGAAGACAGAGGGTTGTCAGCGACCGGGTCAGGAGATTTTGTGTCTGTCGATCTCGCGGTAGAAGACTTCATTAGTTAAAACGAGGAGATTGATCTGGTAGGGCGAGGCTCCCGAACGGTCGAAAGATTTGGCGAAACGATTCGATTTCGCCCAGACAGAAGATGCTGCTACATCTGTACGCCCTCCGAGCCGTGGCCCAACCTGCATCCCCGGCTCGGCGCGTTCATAGGCGCAACAGAGTTTTTGAATTCGACAATGTCTATATCCCTTGCTAACCATCGGAGACATTCGGGAGCCTCGCCCTACCAGATCCCTGCCGGGGTGAAGGATCACCCCGGCATTTAATTGTTAGGGATTTCTATTTAGAAAAATTGGATTCTTTTGCCGCCTGCACCAAGGCTGAGCAGAAAGCATCTACATTCTTGTCTACCACGAACTGGGTAATCGCATCGTTCAAAGCCTGTTGGAATGCGGCCGGAGCGGCCTCACCATGAACGCAGCTGGGCAGGAGTGCGTCGCTGGCGAAGGATTTCATCGACCATTGAAGATACGGGCCGAATTTGCTCTTATCGACATCAGTCCGAATTGGGATCGAGCCCTTGATAGGATTGAATTCTTCCTGAGATTCTTTACTACCGATGCTCTTCAACCAGGCGACGGTTTCGGCTTTGTGCGGCGCATTCTTGGCCAGGGTAAAGCCGTCAGCGACCACGATGAATCCACCACTGGTACCGGGATGGGAAACCCAACCGAAATCAACATTGTCTTTGAGGTTGGCTTTACTGAATTCACCGTGGGCCCAATCACCCATCGATGAGAAAGCGCAGCGTCCTTCCTCAACGGCCTTGACAGCCTGGTCCCAAGTTAGGGCTGAGTGATCGGAATTTTGGTACTCCAGCATTTTGCCATAGCTTTGAGCCGCCTGTTTCACCTTAGGATCATCGAAGGCCATCTTGCCGCTGAAGAGATCTTGCCAACCGGTCGGTCCTACCGTTCCTAAGAGCGTGTTCTCGAACAGCTGAGCGGTTGCCCAGATACCGGAGTCACCGACCGCAAGCGGAGTAACACCAGCCGCCTTGAGTTTAGCGCAATCTGCAAGGAATTCGTCGATGGAGATAGTGTCGCCAATCTTAATTCCGGCCTTATCCAATACCTTCTTGTTATACCAAAGGTCATTACCTCGATGGACACCGGCCAGAACGCACCACTGCTTTCCATCTTTTGTTAACAGCTTGACCAATTGTTCAGGTAATACCTTTTCCCAATTTTCCGCCTGGTAGATATCGTTAAGCGGTTCGCAGTAACCAGGTTCAACATATTGTCCGAGTAATTCCCAGCCCGGATGCGATTGCCAAGTATCCGGTGGGTTACCGCCAGCAAGTCGAGTTTGGAGCACAGGGCGGGCTGCGGAACCGCCGCCGCCGGCGACTGTCGCGTTAATGATTTCGACTCCGGGATCACGTTGTTTGTAAACCTTGAACAGAGCGTCGAGTGCGGCTGCCTCGCCTCCGGACGTCCACCAGGAAAAGACTTCCAGCTTCTTGGCGTTATCCGCAAAGGCGGCGAACGGTATTAACAGAGCCAGCGCGGTGGCGAGCTTTGTTAAGGGGAGACACTTATTTATTTTCATCTTGGGGGTTTTGCTTTTGGGGGACGGTTTATTTCAAACCGACGAAGAAGCGGCATTCTGCAGCAGCTTATCTAAAGCCGCGAGAAAAAAGTAATCGCCCCACATGACACTTTCATCGACACCTAACCCTTTGCGTTCGTGATAAATACCATGCAGTAGGATTCCCTCCCATCCGGGGCGGCCGGTGCCCAGAAAGTCGTCGGTTAACAGAGTAGTCAACGTCTGCTTGGCGCGGTTAAGGAACCGTTGGGCGAGACCGGGGTCAGTCACTTGCTGCGCTAAATCTAGAAAAGCGCCGGCGGCAATGGCCGCAGCAGAGCTTTCATAGGATGCCTTTGGGGGAGGCTGATCCCAATCGTTAGGCGGGATACCTTCGCTGGGGGTGCGCTCAATAAAGTAGTTAGCTGTCGCTATAGCAGTATCGAGGAACCTGATCTCTTTTGTATATTTAAATGCGGTGATGAACCCGCCTATCGCCCAGGCCTGTCCACGTGCCCAACTCGAATCACCTCGCCAACCTTGATGGGTGCTCTGGCACAAGAACGCCCCGGAGCTTAAGTCAAAGATCCCTTCGTGCGCCGTGCTCCCGTCGCCGCGGACTAGACACCGGCGTGTAGTGAGACAGTGTTTTAACGCAATCTCTTTGAGTCTTTGATTACCGAGCTCCTGCGCAGCATAGAATATTATCTCTACGTTCATCATAATGTCGATGAACAGACTTTCCGGAGCTACAAACGAGCATAGATACGCACCTTTTTCTTGAAATCTGCCGGCTAAGGTTTCGCCCGCCGTTAGAACTGTTTTTTGAATTTTCTTGTCGCCGGTGACCTCATACCAAACCTTCCAAGTCGGCAAGAAAAGGAAACCGAGATCGTGGACGGCACCATCGAATTGCCGGTGTTCAATTAACCTGGAATATTCTTCGGCCTTCGCGCGCCACCAGGGATCCCCGGTTCGTCTCGCTAATATCCAAAGCATTCCTCCCAAAAACCCTTCACACCAATTCGTCCAGCTCTCTGACTGGTGCTTCCATTTTCCCGCCTTGGTAAAGAGTGGGAAATAGCTGGGATGATTCGTGATCAATTTGCGGAGCTGAACTTCC
>DASUWQ010000374.1:0-5196 GCA_036378375.1 Chthoniobacterales bacterium | reverse complement strand
TTGACGATATCGGTTTTCTCTCGGCTCCCTTGGATGAGATTGCGAATCTTTCCGGTACCCCAATTGAGGACCTGCAGCAGGCCCTCGAACTAGTGCAAACCTTCCACCCGGTTGGGGTTGGTGCGCGAGATCTTAAAGATTGCCTGCTCATTCAGTTGCGACGGCTTGGGAAAGCGCAGAGCCTTGAATACCAGATTCTCGACCAGTATCTGGACGACCTGGGCCGTAAACGATATCCGGACGTCGCCCGACGCCTCGGAGTAACGGTCGATCAGGTTCAAAAAGCCGCTAATTTCATAGCAACGCTCGACCCAAAGCCAGGTCAGATTTTTTCTCCGGAGCCCAATAGCTACGTGTTGCCGGATGTCGTGGTGGAGAAAGTCGGGGATGAGTACGTGGTCTCGCTCACCGGCGATCAGATCCCACATCTGAGGATCAATAAAACGTATCGGGATCTGATGACGCAAAGCCGTAACGGAGGCGAAGTCAGAGACTATATCCGAGAGAAAATCCGGAGCGGAAAGTTCCTGATAAAGAGCATCCACCAGCGGCAACAAACCATCCTCAATATCGCGATCGAAATCGTGAAACGACAACGCGAATTTCTGGATCACGGAACGGCTTCGCTTAAACCGATGACGATGGTGCAAATCGCGGACGCGGTGGGAGTTCACGAGACGACGGTAAGCCGAGCCATCTCGGGCAAATACATCGCGACGCCACAGGGAGTGGTAGAAATGAAGTTCTTCTTCACCCCTGGCTATCAGACAAACGATGGTGTCGCTTTAAGTAACACCAGCGTTAAGGAAACCATCGCGGATTTGGTTCGGAATGAAGATAGTCGCATGCCGCTGAGCGATAAAGAAATTGTGGAAATCCTCTCAGAACGAGGTATCCCAATAGCGCGTCGGACCGTCGCCAAGTACAGGGCCGAGCTAAACATTCTTCCCAGCAATCTGCGAAAACAGTTCTAGGTGCGAACTCTAATCGTTCTTCTATGGGTCGGGGCATTTACCAGTTCATTTGCGAAGGAAGCCCCATTCCGTTTTCCTCAAGACACGTTCTCTTTCTCGAATAATCTCTATTTCGATTATCGCCCGGATCCGACAGGCCATATTAAGGCCCATCGCCGAAACCCGGGGAACATCCCCGATTATTCGCGACACTGTTTTGCTTTGGTTCGGTCGATCCTGCAGTTTTATCGATTCGCGGAGTTCGATCCTAAGCTTCCGAAGCTGAGCGAGGAAGATTATCGGCAACGAGTTCACGAGCTAATTAAGTATCCGCCCTGGAGCGCCGGTCCGGCCAAAAAAATCGTCTTTCCTGGATACCCAAATCTCTATCGATTCTCCGCCGATTATACTTTGATGCTGCAAAAGAACCTCGGCATCTGGTGGCCAGGGTATTGGCGAGTCGGCAACTGGCGCATCGTGTTCCCTGCTCCTCGATCCGGGCAAGAATATTTTGCGCAATGGTTACGTCAACGGCTCGACTCCGGCGATGTCGAAGGTGTCTACATCACGCGGTTTCGCCCGATCAACCATTGCTTGGTAGCGTACCGTTATGAAGCCAAACCAAACGGCGATCTGGTATTCTCTGTGTCCGATGTGAATCAGCCGTCCAAAATAGTGCATTTACGGTATCAGGCATCGGATCGAAGTTTCTATTTCGATCGGAGTTGGTATTTCGACGGAGGTCTGGTAACAGCAATGAAGTTGTATGTCTCGCCTTTGATGTAGTAACGGTAGGGAAGAGCTCCGGCTCAACCGTGGCTCGGCTCGGACTAACGGAAAATTCATTCCGGACTCGGACGAGCAGGATCTCGTCCCGACCGGCTCCTGGTCTTTTTTGTTGGATACGGTGATTGTTGGTTCTTTCAGGTAGAAAAGTCGGAAAAAGCAAGATAAAAATATAAAGCCATCTGCCCGCACGCATGGTATTCTGAAGGCGATTGTAATCATGTCTTTTTTCTCTTGGTTCAGGTCGAAATCAGATAAGCCAGAGCATGATGAACTGGAGCTGAAAGGTTCGAATGAACCTCCAGAAACACATGCTCGGGCCGAACTTCCTTCATTTCAATCGACGCGCGTACCTCCGCCCCGTCTTCGGGAAACTATTCCGGGAGGTCACCCAAAACCGGCATCAGCAGTTGATCCTGGCTCTGCACTGAAAGAAGGATTCCGCCGGCCGGTAAGGGCAACCGTGGATGTCCCGTTACAAGTCCTGCTCTTACAGCTGCCGCCGGAAATAACCAAATCTAATATCGATATTGACCCGAAACGTCGGGTGCAGATTCCGCGTAAATCGCTGCAAATCGATGCTACACACCAAACCGCTAAGGTTACTTTCGCTACCCTTTTCGCGTCGTGCCCAGAAATCTTCTCGGTGCCGATTGATCCCCTGGATCAGCGGACTCTGGAGTTTAATCTGCCCGCTTGGGAAAGGTCACGGTTAGCGGACTCAGGCGGACAAATGACAAGCCCAACCGCAACGCCCCCCACCGGATCGACCACGGTCGCTCCGGCAGAAATTCAAGAGCCAGTCAAGGTTCCCGATCGGTTGCCGCCCTTGCCTGCAGAGCAATTGGTTAGTGAAACTCAATCGGTCCCCAGCCCGGAGAAGCCAGCGAAAGCGCCCCTGGATGGCGCAGCCCGCAATGGCTCGGAGGTTCCGAAAACCGTGCGCGTCGCGCTTGAACCAATCATCAAAAATCTTCCCTCCGAACTGCAACCCTCGGACCCCAATGCGCTGGCTAGTAAGCCCGGCGCGACCATTGAACTTCCGTTGGAGCTAATTAATTCGCAACTCGCAAACGGGAGGGTAACGATCCCTTTTTCGACTTTGTTAAAGTCCTTACCAGAAGACGTAAGAAGACTGTTTCCACGAGCCGATACGGCTGCAGAAGTCGCCGTTCCGGTTAAAGAAATCTTGCAAGATTATCCGCAAGATCTGCTACGTCCGCGGGCAGATCAAGAACCGGAAGAAGCGTTACCAGCGATCGCGACTCCTTTTACCGGTCCGGCCAAAGAAGATACCGAACGTTTTGCCCACGCTCCGGAAGAGGCGGAACTGGAGAAGATGGCTACCGACAGTCACCCATTGGAGCTGATCACCCCCCCGGCAACACCAAGCGAATCGCCACAACCGATACCTCAGGAAGCTCCCGTCGCTGAAGAAAAACGAGACACCGCGAAAACACCAGTCTCGGAAAAACCAGCCACTGAACAAAAACCGGCACCTAATTTTTCAGCACTGCAGTCTGTATTTTTAACGGATGAACCGCTGGATTTGAACAAGGTCGTCCAAAAAGTGGGTGAATTTCCGGGGATAAACTCTGTCCTGTTTTTTGCAGCAGACGGCAGCCTGCAAGGCGAACCCGAGAAACTGGGCCTCACTCAATCATCGCTGCAATTGCTTTCCAGCCTCGCGCAAGAGGTTGGACAGCGTGTCGAGAATTTGGGCTTTGGCCAAATCGAAACGGTTACACTCGGTTGGAAGCGAGAGCTAGTCAGCGTTTTTACTCGGGGCGAATCTGGCTTCGTCGTCCGTCACGAAAAGAGGCCCTTCAAGCCGGGAGTGCGTGAGAAGATCTGTCTGGTTCTCAGCCACATTTGTAGCTGACTGCTGTTAGCAAGAATCAAGGAAGTTTGGGGAATGCCGATCATAAATTACGCGAGTAAAGAGATTCAGTTTAAGATCGTTTATTACGGCCCAGCGCTTAGTGGCAAAACCACGACCATTGCCTATATCCATTCGAGGCTGCCTGCCGCGTTTCGAGGAGATTTGGTGTCGTTAGCCACCGCGGCGGATCGGACACTGTTTTTTGATTTCTTGCCGATAGACGCGGTGATTCTACAAGGCTTTAAAACCAAGTTCCAGCTCTACACCGTCCCGGGGCAAGTGGTTTACAACACGACGCGGCAGTTGGTTTTGCGCAGCGTAGACGGTATCGTGTTTGTGGCCGATTCGAATTGGGACAAAATCCACGAAGATGTGGAAAGTTTCCGTAATCTTGAAGAGAACCTTCGCAAACAACATCTCTCGTTGGATGAGATTCCGTATGTTCTGCAGTACAACAAACGTGATTTGCCGGATGCAGCACCAGTGTCGTACTTGGAATTTTTACTGAACAACCGGCACCGGCGTGCGCGCGGTTACGAGGCGATCGCGACCAAAGGGCGGAGCGTCTTCGCAGCGCTGGACGCAGTGACTCAGAGTGTCTTGAACAAGTTTATGCAGGAAAATCACCTTCTCCGGCCTCAGCCGGCCAGAGAGAGCGCTACGGCGGCGCCAGCGTGATTGGTGGGGCTAGGCTCCCGAACGGTTAAACGTTCAGGGTTGTAAGTTTGAGGTTTTAAGTTGCGCTCTCAACCAGCGCTTCGCTTGCGCGGAATGGAACATTGAACGTCCAACTTAGAACTTAAAACCTTGAACCGTTAGGGAGCCTCACCTCACCATCAATCACTAATCACCAATCACATTTCAGTTTTCGCCTCTCATCACTCCCGCAGTTGCGCTTCCCCCTACCCTTGGATATATGTCCGAAATGATCGACTACATGCAAAAGGGTGGGCCACTAATGTGGCTTATCCTCCTGTGTAGCGCTGTCACAGTTGCAGTCTTCGTCGAACGCCTCCTTTATTTTCATCGAGCGAATATCAACCTGGGCGAATTTCTCCAGGGGTTGGCAAATTTGGTTCGGAGCCGCAATCTGACCGAGGCTCGGATTGAGTGTCAGGCCACCTCCGTCCCAGTAACGCGAGTCATCCACGCTGCTTTGTCTCGTCCTCACCTGTCCCGATCCGAACTGCGCGAGATCGCCGAAGAAGCAGCTCAGATGGAAATGCCTCGTCTCGAACGCAATCTCGATCTTCTCGTCGGGATCGCTTACGTCTCCCCTTTAATCGGGCTCCTCGGTACGGTCACCGGTCTAATCCAAGCCTTCGTTCAGCTCTCCGCCAGCAACGGCTATGCAACCTTAGCCGATGTTTCCGGCGGGGTTTACCAAAGCCTTCTCACAACGGCAGCGAGCTTGGCGGTCGCGATCCCAACGATCTTGGCCTACTGTTTCCTTTCCTCCAGGCTGAACGCGCTGATGCATGAAATGGAAAGAGCAGGGATCGAGATCGTCAACATCCTAACCGATACGGAGACACCCGCGTCCATCATTGAGTTCGATCCGTCGTCTCAAGCGGC
>DASUWQ010000373.1:0-7228 GCA_036378375.1 Chthoniobacterales bacterium | reverse complement strand
GCGCAGCACAGCAAAACCATATCCTTGCGTATCGGTGCTACCGGCGATTGAGCGTAGCGAACCTCCCCCTTCAGCAATTTAGACGCACAAGTACCGCATACGCCCGATCTGCAGCCGTACGCCGCATTCAGCCCCTGGTTTAGCGCTATATCTAGAAGGGTGCTCCGGCCATCCCACAACACTGATTCGCCAGGAGGATCGTAACGGATCTGATGTGGCACGTCGCTTGTGGGCGATTGGAGTCTCCCAAATTCGACAGTAGCCGGACCGAAGAACTCGTAGTGAATGCACTCCGGTTGCACGCCCCACTGCGCTTAATACTAAGCCGACAATAGTCCGGACTCGGCGCATCAGAGATTGTGTAAGTACGAATCGCGGTTTGCGATTGTCCCGGAATTGTTACCTCTATTGTTAAGTATTGTCCCGGGAGAAAGCGTTTGAGCCGTTTCGCATTCTTTGGCTTTAGATAAAACGAAGCAATGGTATCGCTTTCTGCTACTCGTCTATCCAAGGCGAATTCTCGCCACCCGGTCCAAGCGGCTCTTTGCGCCGAAGCATGAACGGCTACCGCAGTTTCCGACTAACTTACCAACTCGCAAAACTTCCAGCGCCGTTACCGGGATAAACAAGGTAAAAGCCGTGCGCCAATTACCTCTGTCGGCGATCGCTTGGTGATAGAAAACCACTAGTGCAGCCAGGTACACTAGCCGGTGAATCCATTTCCAAGTACTGAACCCTAGCCGGTTAATCGTCCAATTATTGCTGGTTACGGTTAACAAACATAAGATCGAGAAAGCGATTGCCCCGGCCGCAAAGAATGGTTCCAAAACCCTGGCGAGATAATCCGCGGTCCCACCCTCGTAACTGAAATAAAGAGTCACGTGAAAGAGTGCATAAAGAAACGCTGTGATTCCCACCGTTCGCCGGTATCGGCTAATTGCGGCCACCAGCCGGCTTTGGGGAAACAGGGCCTTTAACGGAGAGAGACAAAGCACGGCTCCAAGTGTCCAGATGGCGATCTCGCCCAAGCGATGGAACGACTCGTCCAGCGGTTCGTCACCCAACTGACCGCGGACCGCCGGAATCAACAGCCATACAATCCCGGGCGCGGCCAGAACGCCCCAGACAACCACTCGAGAGACGCTTAACCCAATCTTCATCTATCTTTTCCTAAACCGGCCCGAGACCGGTTTTATGCCACGTCCTCCTTTCGTCCTCGTTCTCCCCCCAAGGTGTTCGGTTCCAGACATTGACAACCACTCCATCCTAACGGGATATGGCGTCTATGACCTACGCGACCTATAGACCGTGTAGGTCTTATCCTCGCAGAGCCCGCGCTGTCCCAAAACGCGGGCGAAAATCTTGGCGGACGCCGCCGCACTACCCCGGACCTCTTTCCGGTTGAGCACCGCTAATCAGGAAACGGTACGCCAACGGCATCCAGATTTGGGCAAAGGAAATTGGGTTGGCTGGGACTCGAAACCCAGACCCTACCCCTTAAAAGGGCGGTTATCGTTATTTATAACAGACTTGTGCTGAGCAGTTTAGACCGAAAGGACAATTGACCTGTCCCTATTGTTCCTTCGCTATGCGAAAACGTCCCTATCTGACAAAGGAAATGTGCATACACGTCGTACGGTCACCCATTCGAGTAGAATCACAGGAACAAAACCGGTATCGATTCTCGGGTAACGTCGAAGAGTTGCCGGGCAAATTCTTACGTGTTGTTACACTCGCGGGTAGGATTACCATACATAACGCTTTTTTAAATAGGGGGTTCAAACCTTGAAGCTGAATTATTACCCAGAAACCGATTCCCTCTACATTGATCTTTCGTCGAAGCCGGGGGCCGAAAGCCGGGAAGTCTCCGCGGGCGTAGTGCTTGACTACGATGCGGATGGCAATCTCATTGGGATTGATATTGACAATGCCTGCAAGAAACTGGATCTGCGAGAGTTGGTCACCAGCCATCTCCCTCTACTGAATGAATCCACTTAGTATTTGCGATCTGACTTCTTCTTCCCGCTAACAATATCCTTCCAGGCCAACATGGTCCTAAGATTCTGACCCGTGTGATTCCCGGGCTGACTATTTCGTAAAGCTGATCTCCCCGTACTCAGCACGACCGTCCTCAACGATAACGCCGATCTCGTAGTCTCCCGCGTCATAGCAACGATAGGTTAGCGCCGCCTTTTCGGCGACGAAAACTTCAACGACGTCGCCCTCTACAAGAATCTTCACGTCAATCAGAGCACCGTCATCAAACTCGAAGGGCACCTCGGCGACACGCGGTCCATCGGGTCCCGGATTAGCAGCGCGCACCATTGAGGCGACGGAGGCTTCCCAGAATGGATCGACCGGCATCGGATACTTGAGAAAAGAAACTCGTTGTGCCCCTGGCTCGAACGTCAAAAGCAGGCAGCTCGAAAGATCCCGGTCCGACTTGATGATGAAGCCGAAATGGTCGCGGCAGTCGATGGGCCTTACCTTGCAGGACAAAAGAAAACTGCGCTCCGGAAACTGGAAAAAGCCGTATGCCAGTGTGCCGACCGACTCGACTCGGATCTTATTGTGATCAACGATCGCGGAACTTCCTTCGATTGGTTTGTATTGCCAATCGAGGGGATTTTTGAAGGCCTCGACTATCGCCCAGGGAAGCTTGATCTCGAGCTCCTGATTTTTCGAGGAGCGGCCAGCCTCATGGGGAAGGGCGAAAATCCCGCCCCAATACCATTCCCCTCGATCGCTTTTGTCCGCACGATCCGGAATCCATCCAAAGTAATAGCGCCTGCCCATGTCGTCCGCCATGGACTTGGCCGCGTAAAAGCGCCGGTTCCCGATCCGATCGTGGCTGGCGTCCGCCAAGGTCCAAAGGGAGAGTCAGATATCCGATAGATAGTGCCTCCAAATTCCGAGAATCGCGAATACGACAAATACCAAGTATCGCCCATCCGGTAGAGTTCTGGGCATACCGGGCAGTTGGTGTGCTTGGGCTCGTAGATCGGCCCGTAGTAGTCCCAGTCGGTCAAGTCTTGGGAATGATAAAGAATCACGCAGCCCCGCCGAGTAACTGGTCCGGTGTTTTTACGAGCCGAAAAGAGGAACCAGTAGCAGCGGTCTTTTTCGTTGTAGAACGCGTACGGGTCACGCCAATCCAAGCGCTCGTAAATGTCGGTCTTCGGAACGAGAATCGGATTTTTCGGGTCTTTCGTCCAGCTCACCCCGTCGTCGCTGACTGCGTGGCAAATTGTCTGCTGAAAGGCGGCTTGAATGCTGTAACCCGTGTAAAAAGCGTGCCACTTCCCCTCCCCGTGAATCACCGAGCCAGTCCAGCAGCCGTCGGCGTCCGGCTCGCCAGGCCCGCCCGGGATCAGAGCCGATCCGATCTCTTCCCAATCGACCAAATTTTCGGACCAAGCATGATGCCATGTCGTCCTCAGGCGCTCCGGATAGGTTCCCGTCCCCGGCGGCGAAGTGAGCGAAAAAATGTGGTACTTCCCCTCATGATAAAATGGGATTGCGTCTCCGGTCGCATCGGCGTGTGCCGGTTTACGATAGAAACGCACTTTCTGGCCGGTTGGTGAGTGGATGCTCATTGGTTTTTCCATTGTGAGGGGCGTTACCGAGGCGATGCTTGTCACCGCGCCCGCCGAACATTCCCTTGAAGAAATTCTGATTCCCCTTCTGGCTGTCGATGATGACCGCGATCAGGATAAAGGCAGCAAGAAGGGACAGGTCACCGGTCTCAGCACCCAAATTCGGCGACATGACAGAGGAGCAAGCAGGGGCGGGTATGCTGTCCAGGGGTCAAAAGGGTAAAGCCGGCCAAAGAGCCCAGAAAGATTGCAAAAAGAGCGACGGACTGGCGCAGCGCAGCATCGTTCCTGGCTGGCTTCATATCTCCGTGGAACCGTGCTATTAACTAATTTCCGAGGACTTACGGCGCCGACCAAAAAGTGGGTTGGGTGGGACTCGAACCCACAACCAACGCCTTAAAAGGGCGCTGCTCTACCATTGAGCTACCAACCCTGGGAAAACGGAGTGGAACAGTATCGCTAAAACGGATCGTCGCAAGCGGTTTTGGGGGCGGCCTACGCGAAACAAAGATCATTTCGCGATCATCCAGCGTTCCATTACTCCTTGCCGCCATGCCCATGCCTTTCTAAAAAAATTGGGCAGGCGTTGCGCCTGCCCAACGTGTTTAGGTGAATGTTATGAAATTACGGTGGAGATTTCACTCTCAGGTTACGGGGCTCCGCGATGCGAACGCGACTCTGTCGCGGCAGGCGCTACCGATATCTCCAGTGGCCGTGCCACCAGAACCGGCGATGCCAGTAAGGATGTGCGTAATAGGCGTATCCGCCCGGCCCCCAGTAATAACCCGGACCGTAAAATTCAGGTCCCCTGAAGACGACTACAACCCTCGCATCGGCTGGTTTCGGGCAGAACGTTAGTGCCGCCAACATCACCGAAAGCGCGATAAGTATTCTTTTCATATCTACACAGTTTTAAACGTACGGGCGGCGGCCTGGTTACAGGGGTGGATCGGCACCACAACGCCCTTCGTTCCCCCAATTCAAGTCGCCCTAATGGGCGCGCCGAGGCAAGTTCCAGGGCGTATTTTAACCAGCGGTGAGGCATCGATCGCTGGTTGAGGTGTAATACCTAGAACCAATAGACGGACAGGGAAATTAGCCAAGCATCGCTTTTTTTTCCGTGCGAGGCACTCGAAAAGACCGTATTCGGTGGTTTAATGAAAATACCGTATCTTCCTATTATTGCTGTGGCTAGCGCGCTGTCATTGGCATCCGCAAATGCGATGCCTGATCTGGGCCGTGAAACCGGTAAATTTATCCGAACGGATGAATCGGTGCCGAAGGACGTCCGAACTTTCGAACCGGCTAAATCGAACAGCTCGAATGCTGACTCAAAGGATTCAAAAGCGAACGTGACCTGGGCACTGCCAACTCATGGGAGCAGCCTAGCGTTCGCGCTGCCAATTCATGGGGGCAGCCTAGCGTTCGCGCTGCCAATTCATGGGGGCAACCTAGCGTTCGCGCTGCCAATTCACGGAGGGAGCCTAGCCTAATTAATCCTGGTTGGCCTGGCCCAGTAGTGTTCAGCGATACTGGGTCAAGGCTCGACGAAGCTGGTATGTGAAATCATTTCGCGCCACCCTTCCGACACCTTCTTCATAATGATTGTGTCTGTTCCAAACTCTTTCTTTTTCGGAAAGACGACCGTATAAGAACCCAAGACGAATCCTAAATCCGGGGCCAACATCTGCACCTGCATACGGTCGATAGTGAGCGTTCCCATCTCCTGCGGGTTTGGGTATCCACCGTGGTAAGCCTTGCTTAGCAGATCCCAACCTCGGACCGTTTCTCCCTCTACAACCACAACAATCTCATCAGAGCGTAAGAATCCGTCTAAGTATCCGTCAATATCATGCCGATTCCACGCATCGGCCATTCGCATCAACTGGTCGTAGATTTCTTTTTCAGAATCACCCGCAGCCTTTTGTTGGTTGATCGTGTCGAGGTCGGACTTCGGATCAGCCGCAATGCTTGTTGCCAGCCCGAAGAGGCACACAACAATCGAGAAAATTGAGACGGTTTTTAATCGGAGGCCCATTTTGAGGTTTGGGAGGCCCAACTATTCCAGACCTTCGCCAGATTGTCCAGCGAAGCGAGAAACTTGTTACAAAAACGTCAACCGCCTGTAACCCGCTCCTGCATTTTGCAAAATCGTCCCACAGGTGAGTAGTTGCTAGCGCGGAGGAAACGCGAAGATTTTCTCCAGGATTTCAGACACCAATAGGTCGGGATCTTGCTTCGCGAGTTCGTTGATCGGATAACCAAGCGATTATTTATTCCCGGCGACGAGCGATGCTTCATCATTAGTCCTCTTCAACCCTTCCTCGAAATGTCTCAAGTTGCTCTCTGCCTCCGAAATATCGTCGGACAATTCGCCACGGGCGAGGGTCAGATCGGCATCAACGAGCGGGTGCAAGATCTCAAGTCCTCTTTTGATGTGCTCCGCTCCTAGCTTTATCTCACCGCCACGTGCCAACACGCTTCCGAATCTGGTCAGCGCCACGCCATAAAATGCCCTCTCTCCAGGAAAATTCCTGACACGAAGGTTCTCTTCAAGTTGGCCTATGCTTCGCTGAAATCGTTCACGCGCTTGCTGGTGTTGGCCGTTTCTGCTCTCTACCTCTCCGCTCACAAAGTCGAAACCCGCCTGTAACAAGCGATCGTCCGGCGTATCCCATTTTTGCTTCTGGAACTCTTCAGCAAGCGGCTCAACCACTTCCGCGGCAACTCGCTTGGCGGAATCAAAGTCTCCGAGCTTCAAATAACAGAAAAAAACGTCAAAGGCGGCCTCGCCCATGTGATACACGACTGCGTGAGATTCTTTTTCGTCCTGAATTAGTCTTCTTCCTCTAGTAATTGTCTCCTCGAATAACTCAGAAGCTTTTCGGTATTCCCGGCGGTCATCGAGAAAGCCTGCAAAGTCTCTCAACTGTTTCAGCAGTTGCTCAGCGAGCTCGGTATTGCCGGGGTCGGCATTGTATAATTTCCTAAGCGTGTCAAGGGCTTCAGCCGCACGTCCAATATTTTTTCCGGATGGGTCGAAATACGCAAGAAAACAGCCCCAAGTTCCAATCGCTCTCTCCCAACCTCGCTGCAGTCTGATATTGTCCCGAGCGTTCACTGCGGCGTTCTGACGTATCGCGAGTGCTTTTTCGACTGGTTCCCGGAACAGCTTGGGATCGCCACAATTAAAATAAAAGCTTCCTAGTTCCTCCAAACTCTTGGCGTAAGCGTCTACCGTTTCAGGATCTAACGGTTGAGCCTGGTAAGCTTTTTCTCCGCTGCCTGTTGCTTCACTCAACAATCTCCTGGTTCCTTCGGGATCAAGGAGCTCGTCGCTCGTCCGCACTTTTATTACAAGCGCTTCGCAAAGAAGCATTTCTAACGAATCTCGGAGCCTATCGCTTAAGGGACGATCCGCCAAGGCGCGAAAACGGTCAATTGACAGCCCAATTGTAGTCATTGCCGCCCGCGCATCTCCAGCTTCTGACTCAGCCCGAGCTTTCTGCAAGAGCGAGTTTGCCATTATGAGTTGGTTCTCCGGATCAGAAGCGTCCAAGACCACCAGCCTTTCGGACCTCCGCTCTGCCATTCCGGCTCGCTGAATCGCACCTTGTGGATCACCTAACTCT
>DASUWQ010000372.1:0-3826 GCA_036378375.1 Chthoniobacterales bacterium | reverse complement strand
ACCGCCTTCTGCGATTCGGTGAACGAAAGAATCTGGGATAAATACGGCATCGTTCTGACGGTGGGAGTACTTCTGTCTGTCGCTCTTCTTTTCGGAATAATGTCGCTCTTGATTTATCTCACTTCTCTGGCGGCGAAGTTGAACCGGGAAGATTGGATTGCCGTTTACTTTTGTTCGGTAAAAAAAACGCTCGCTATGGGGGTGCCACTAGCGATCCTGATTTTCGGCTCTCGTGCGGATCTGAGTTTGATTCTTTTGCCGATCATGTTTTATCACCCGTTCCAATTGTTCGTGAACGGCCTGCTCGCTAACAGATGGGCGCGTGAGCTAAGGACGTGAGAAGTGATTGGTGACTAGTGATTGGTGGGGCGAGGCTCCCGAATGGCCTTATGGTTAACGAAGCTGCGGGTCAACTTGATCCCAACACCTGGCTAGGCCTGAACCCTTGCCGAGCCGCGGGTATTCCGTGCGGCTGCGAATACGCGCTCCACCCACGGAGCCGAGCGACCAATTTCTGGTGCCCAAACCAAACGTTGCTGCGACACTTAGACCCGCGGCTCGGCGCGTCGATCGGCCCAACAAGATTCAGCTGACGCCACAGCCATCAATTCTTCGCAGGCCCGTCTAGAACGTTCGGGAGCCTCACCCTACCAGGTTTCGGCTGCACCAATCACCAATCACCAATCACCTCTCAAGCCCCCCGCACGCCTGGAGCATCTCAGGCATGTCCCGGGGCGTAACCACAACCGCACCGGTTTTGGTCTGAAGATAGATCGCTTTTTGCAAGGTCGTGCAGGCTACGTGGAACTGTTCCTGACGTCGTCGTGGCCGGCCGCCAGCGGTCTCTGCCGGTCGGGTGACAATCGCCCGATATCGACCGTGGAAACCAAAAGGTCCATATGCGCCGATCGCTTGAAAAGCGAATGCTCGGCGAAGGGGCTGGCGCTTCATCGCAATTTCGTCGATACCCGATATCTCGTATCTCTTACTCGCCCCCAAGCGGGGCTGGATAATTAGGGTTCTTCCGGCCACCTGGTATTCGCGCGTGGAAACCGCCCAACAGATAAAAACTAACACTGCCCAAACCGCAGCGAGCGCATAAAACAGGATCGCTATTGGAGAAGCATGCACAAATCCCATCCACAGGAATAGAATCAGCGGGAGAAACATCCCCACCGTTATTACGTTCGCCCAAAAGCTGAGCGGAGCCGGCCGAAAACGCATGCTCAATGCCTTAGCAGTAACGCCCTGACGTGCAACTTAGTTGTGAGAACGGAGTGAAAAGTGAAAGATTTTATCATGCGCTGGAACAAGCTCGTGGGAGGCATAGCCACGAGCGGGTGCGTACGATGCCTTTGGCCAGATGTTTTGTTGCCAGCCAAACTTTGAACTTGTAAACGGTTTAGAGCACGCAGCGTCACCTTTCACCTTTCACCTACAGGTTCCCATGAAATTGCTCGACCTCATCCTCGGTCGCCCTCTGGCTACCAGCGAAGACCAGCAAGAACGAGTTGGTTCAATCGCAGGTGTCTCGGTGTTCGGCCTGGACGCGCTAAGCTCCGCCGCTTACGGACCGGAAGCAGCGCTCACCGTCTTAATTCCTCTGGGTGCTGCGGGGCTCGGTTTCGGGCTCCCCATCACCATCGCGGTTTCCGTTATTCTAGCGGTTGTTTATATCAGTTATCGCCAGACGATCGCTGCTTACCCTGGAGGCGCAGGGTCGTACACCGTTGCCAAAGAGAATCTAGGCGACCGAGCCGGATTGTTAGCGGCGGTAGCATTGATGGTCGATTACACCCTGAACGTAGCGGTCGGCATTTCAGCCGGAATCGGTGCCCTGGTTTCCGCCGTCCCGGGACTGCAGCCTTTCACCGTGTGGCTGTGCTTATTAGTGCTCGCCTTACTCGCGTTCATGAATCTTCGCGGACTACGCGAATCCGGCTTCGCATTCATGCCGCCGACCTATCTCTTTGTCGGTTGCCTGGGGATCGTGATCTTGCTGGGAGTGGTGCAGGCGGTTATCACCGGCGGACACCCGCGAGCAGCAATCGCTCCACCGCCGGCCCCGCAAGTCCAAGCAACAATTTCTCTTTGGCTTTTCCTCAAAGCGTTCGCTGCGGGGTGCACAGCGATGACCGGAGTTGAAGCGGTCAGCAACGGTGTTCAAGCTTTCCGGGAACCGGTAGTAAGTTCAGCGCGCAAGACGCTAACACTCATCGTAGTTATCCTAATCCTACTTCTCGTGGGCGTAGCTTACCTTGTACAGGTGTATCATATCAATGCGACTGACCCGGGGTCTGGCCAGTACCAGAGCATCCTATCCATCATGACCCAGGCGGTGGTGGGCCGGGGAATCTTTTACTATGTAACCATGGCTGCGGTACTATTAGTACTCTGCCTTTCCGCGAACACTTCTTTCGCTGATTTTCCTCGGGTTTGCCGGACCATCGCTCAAGATGGCTATCTTCCTTATTCGTTCACGATCCGAGGTCGGAGATTAGTCTTCACCGAAGGCGTCATCTTACTAACGACATTGTCCGCTATCCTCTTGCTTGTTTTTAATGGGGTCACCGATCGGTTAATCCCGCTCTTCGCCGTGGGCGCTTTTCTAGCTTTCACTTTGTCGCAAGCTGGCATGGTGATGCATTGGCTGAAGAAGAAACAGCCGGGAGTCACCGGCAGCATAATCCTTAACGCAATAGGAGCGCTCGCGACCGGAATCACCTTCTTCATTGTCATCGTCACGAAATTCGCTGAAGGCGCGTGGCTGGTACTCCTGGTTCTGCCAGGGTTGTACCTCTTCATGTTACTGATTCATCGTCATTACACGAAGATCGGGGAAGAGCTTGCTCTAACCGGTCCCATCAAACTAAGACAGCCGCGCCCAATGATCGCCGTGATTCCGATCATGACCCTCAATTCCCTGGCCGAAAAAGCATTGCAAATCGCTTACAGTCTCTCCGAAGACGTTAGCGTCGTTCACATTGAACGGGAAAATAGCCAGCGAGATTTCTGCGACGAATGGGAGCGACAGATCCAACCCGCTATCAGCCGGGCTAACTTGCCGATGCCGCGTCTGGAAGTAATCCAATCGCCGTTTCGACGAGTAGTCCTTCCGACGCTGGAATACATTTGGCAATTGGAGAAGGATAACCCGGACCGCACCGTTGCCGTGCTGATCCCGCAGTTAATTGAATCTCACTGGTATTATAGCTTTCTGCATAATCAGCGGGCAACGATTCTTCGAACCATTCTCCTGATGAAAGGTCTGAATCGTATTGTGATTATTAACGTGCCTTGGCACATCCAAAAGCGAGAACGAATCCGGCAAGCAACCAAAGAGCTCTGGGAAAAGTCGCCTGCGTGGCTGGATAACTAGGTGCGAGACGTGATTGGTGAGAAGTGAGAGGTGGGCGCTGAGCGTCGAAGGCGTGATCGGTGGTAGGGCGAGGCTCCCGAAATAGTCTACCGGTATAACGAAGAGTGTGATACCGCCCGCTGAACGCTCCGACTACAAGATTAAGCGCGCCGAGCCGTGGTCGATCGTGCGGCCACGGCTCCGACTTCGCTAAAAACTTCCGGGCTGGGGATCCTTTTTAAATTGCCGGGCTACCTCGGACAAGTCGGCACTATTTTTTCCTCGCCGGCTGGTTAGCTGAGTTTCTACGGATTCGCCCTGATTTAAGGGCGAGACCTCTCCGGGGCCTTTGCCCAATCAATCACCTCTCACCTAGAGTACTGTTCCGCCACTACACCGCCGTCGGCGGAGAATTTCTTACCAAGGGATTCTTCAGCTCCTAGCAAGACGCTGACTCCGTAATCGTCA
>DASUWQ010000371.1:0-4811 GCA_036378375.1 Chthoniobacterales bacterium | reverse complement strand
CAGGTCAAGAAAATGTAACAAATTTTGAACGAATCTGCCTGCTGATTGTCACCGCCGCCGGGGCCAGAACATTATCGAAACAGCATGAGCCGATCAGCTGGCTAGAGGAGCCGTCCAACAACTGAACAATACCGTTTGATGGAATCAGTTTTTGCGGAAAAAACGTAAAAAGATCAAGAATTTTTCGACGGATTCTTAAGAGAGAAAAACCTTCTGCGCGAAAGTGATGTGGGGTTTAAGCCGGAAGCACGATGTTAAAGCAAACGGAGTGAAAGCAACCTCAGGACACGCACTCCCCACGCTTGGACTAGCGATGCGCACAATACTCCAATACTTCATCACTCCGCGTGCCCGGATTCGAGGACGAGACGCTTGGTTAATCGGTAGGACAGTCGTGGACCAGGGAATCGTGGTAACCGTCAGACGTCACAACATAAAGCGCAGGCCTAAATGCGGTATTTTTCACATTTTTTCCTTGCTGACCGCAGCCTCGTCCCTCGGCCGCCGGAAGCCACGTTCCGCGGGCGGTCTCTTCGACCTCACAAGGCATGCAGCTAAAAAAAACGCCGGGCCTGAGCCCGGCGGCTTTTCCAATAATTTTTCGGGCAGGTACCGAAAAACTCAGAACTTCTTATCAACGGAAACCCAGAAATAGCGCTGGATATTGTTAACACCGCTACCGGCATCGAAGTTCGAGAGGATGCTATCCACCGCGAAGGGCGCCATTCTATCGAAGATGTTATTGATGCCGAAGGTGAAGGTCGTGTTCGCTAGCAGATTGCGCCAACCCCAGTGAGATCCTTCGGGTGCAGGTGCGATCGCTTTCTCGCCAATGATCTTTTTGCCTTCTTTATCATAACCCGCCTTCGGCGCTTGAGGTGTAATTTCCGTCGGTTGCCCGAATTTATAAGAGATTTGCCAATCCAGCGTCGTCCAACTACCGATCAAATGTACGTAGTTAGGAAAATTCAAGGTAGCATTCGGGTTCGTATTATTGGCGCTGTTGGTTAAATCGAGTTCAGAGCCGATGTAGTGGAGCGTTAGCCCGGTTTTTAAGGTATCGATCCCGAAGACGGTCTTGGAGTAGAACGCGCTGGCCTGGAATTTGATGTCCGGCACGGATGCGGCCTGGATCGCAGTGTCCGTTAGATTGAACACGCGGAAAAAAGGAGTCCCGTTGGGATTTACGCCCACCAAGGTTTGCTGGGTCAGCCAATATTGATAGGAACCGTCAAACTGCAGGTCGATTTTGCCCCAACTGTATTCTTTCGAGTCATAGGTAAAACCGAACTCAAGGCCTTCGGTCCGGCCGTTTCCGAGATTGGCAACGGCGGTGGTAACCTCCAGAATCTGACCGGTGGCCGCGTCTCGAGTCACGAAGTTTCCAGGCGGAGCGGCCGATCCAAGATTGGCAACTTCTTGCCCACTCAGCGTACCGAATTCGTTGTGTTGATCGACTTGGAACCAGTTGATGTAGGCAGAGAACCCATTCGCCCAGCCCCACCAGCTATGTTCCGGATCACTGGATCCTGGTGACCAAACGGCGCCAGCATAATAGGTATACGCAGTCTCTGGCTTCAGATGAGGATTGCCGGTTGTCGCATTCAGTACGGTTATCTGGCCGAGCGAAGGGTTCTTAGGATCAACCAATGTGGTCTCCGCAATTTGCGGCGACGTGAAGAGTGCGATTAGGCTCGGCGCAACGAACGATTCCGAATAAGTACCGCGAATGGTCAAATCGTTGAACGGTTTGTATAGTAGGGCGAACTTCGGTTTAGCAGCGCTGCCGAAATCACTGTAGTAGTCCTGGCGCTCCGAGATGACTAACTCGATCGACCGAAGTCCGGGCCAAGACCAGGACCCACCCACGATCGGAATATCGACCTCGCCGAAGATGCTCCAGATGTAACGCCGCGCATTGGTCAAGGTACCAATCGGAAATTGGGGCGCAGTGAGGTTACCCGCCTTGCTGTACGGGTCGTCATTCATGATATAATCTTCGCTGCGATATTCGAAGCCACCCGCGACGCTGAGGGGACCCGATGGCAAGTCCCACAGCGTGCCGCCCGCGGCGGTATGAAATTGCATGATATCTGATCGGATATTTTCGAAGATACTGTCGACCAGCTGCCGATTACCGTAAAAAACCCTGTTGGGACCAGCAACCGATTCATCCGCAAACGGGTTAAAGAATTGCCCTTCGTTTCCAGGAAGCTGACCATCTAAGGCTTGCTGCAAGCCGGTGAACTTGAAGAAATTATGCATCGTCTCGGTTCCGTCGCTCTCACCGTAGAGCCAATTGGAATCGATATACCAGCCATGCGGCAACTGGATCGTGCCGCCAATCACCTCGCGGAACGTGGTGACGACGGTGTTGGTTTGGAGGACGCCGAATTCATTGAACGCTTGGGGGCCAACCTGAAGAGGCACGCCAAACGGGTTGTGCGGATTGTTAGCCGGGACGACAAGGAAGGCATTCCCGGAGAATCCGCCGCCATACGTACCTTGGTTCGGACCGTAAGTGCTCACCTCCTCGGTTCGATTGATGAGAAAGCTA
Source organism: Chthoniobacterales bacterium (assembly GCA_036378375.1). Taxonomy (GTDB): domain Bacteria; phylum Verrucomicrobiota; class Verrucomicrobiia; order Chthoniobacterales; family JAFAMB01; genus JAFAVN01. Next base: position 2,254 of record DASUWQ010000371.1, on the reverse strand, counting down.
TCATAGAGCTTTAACCAGCTGGTCGGCTCGTAATCAACCTTTACTAATCCGCCGATCCGCTGTTCCCGCGGATAGACCTGCAGGCCCTGGATGCTGAATGATTGTTGCGCAGCATTACTGTTGAAGTCGGCGAGCGTGGGGTTCACTCCGTTAAATCCCGGGTTGGGCTGGAAAAAGGTCCCAGCAGGAATGCCAGTCTTCGTACTAGGTTGCAACGTTGTAAATTGGCCAGTCAAACCAGGAAAAACGGCATTATTCGGGTATTTGAAACTGTAGCGAGAGTAGTTTAAAGCCGTCATCGAGCGATCAATAGCCTCCACCGGACTCTGATCGTAGTAGTCGAACACGGCCAGGATGCTGAGTTTGGAATCTTGACCTAACTTCTGAACAATCCCACCGGTAAACTCGCCGTGGTAAACCTCAAAGTCGTCTCGCTGGCTGATCCCGTAATAATTGTAAAAATCGGCGCCGTTGTACTGGTCTTTGGTGATAAAGTTGACAACCCCAGCCACTGCGTCGGTTCCATAGGTGGCGCTACCTCCGTCGTTCAGAATATCGATGCGATCGATCGCACCGATCGGGATGCTGTTGATGTCGGTGAAGAGGAATGGGCCGCTCTCGGGGGTGAACTGGAAAAACGGATACGCTGGCATGCGGAGCCCGTCTACCAGCACCAAAGTATCGTTGGGTAGAAGGCCTTTAAGCGCAATCGAAGCGGCGGCAGGCTGGAAACCGAATCCAGGAATGAAACCTGGGTTCACATTACCGGTGGCGGCCGGAAGACTCTGCAGCACATCCGCGACATTCTGGTTCCCAGTTTTTGTGATGTACGTCTGGTCATAGCTTGTCACTGGCTGCGGGCCATCTCCAACGTGCGGGAGTAGGTAACCAGTAACAGTGACTTGCTGGAGCTCGTTGCCGGTGTTCTGGCTTTCGCCGGTCCCCGTGTTCTGGCTTACGCCAGTGCCGGTGGGCGGAGAGGCGGTCTGGGCAGGGGCACTAACCCGCAGCCCGAACAGGATTACGAACTGAACGACTGTCGCGAATGCGACGGTGCGAAGATGTGGATATTTAATCATTGATTGATCCTTGGTTCCTCGGCAGGACCAGTTGATGCTCCCTCTGTCGAGTGCCCATCCTTCACCAGGTAACAAAGTTCCGGGCGCCGGATTCCAACCTGCTTCGCATCCGTTTGTGGGCTAAAACGGAGGGTCAGTCAAGAAAATGTAAGAAAATTTCGAACGAAATTATGGGAAAGTTGTCGTCGCGAAAATCCCGGTGAATAAAAAGTGGTCAAACAACGCGCCCCGCTGAATGATCTTTTGTGAAGGGGCACGGGAGCCCTGCATTCGTAAAATATCCGTCACAAAAATTGCATCTTGAGTGCCAGGCAGACAAAACTGATCGAGGTCGCTGAGGTGACCAATGGTGCGACCTTGCTGTGTAAATCAATTCAGTCGCCGGTCTTTTGGGATACCGAAGGAAAGTCGGCTGCGGCCTCGCGAGTGAGGCAGCGCTCCAAAAAATGACGGGGCCGAAAAACTCGATCATTGCTCCCCCCGACCTCGCTCATTTCTGTCTTCAAGCCAACGCCGATCAGTCGAAGCAGATCCTGCTCAATGGCAGCGAAAATGAACCCAAACTCTGAAGAACCGCCGGTTACGAAGCGTGGCAGAGCAACAAAAAAAGCCGGGCGCTAGCCCGGCGTTTTTTTCATAGTTTTTAAGCAGGCGCTTAAAAACTTTAGAACTTCTTATCCACAGAGACCCAGAAATAGCGCTGGATATTGTTCACACCGCTCTGCCCGTCAAAGTTCGAGAGAACACTATCCACCGCAAATGGTGCGGCGGTATCGAAGATGTTGTTGATGCCGAAGGTAAAGGTCGTATTCGCCAGCAGATTTCGCCAACTCCAGCGAGATCCTTCCGAAGCAGGTGCGATGGCTTTTTCACCAACGATTCTCTTTCCTTCTTTGTCATAGCCGGGCTTGGGCGTTTCCGGCGTAAGTTCGGTGGGTTGCCCGAATCTATACGAGATCTGCCAATCCAGCGTGGTCCAACTGCCGATTAGATGAACGTAGTTGGGAAAGTCCAAGGTGGCATTCGGATTTGTGTTATTGGCGCTGTTTCTGAAATCTTGCTCAGAGCCAATGTAGTGGAGGGTTAACCCAGTTCTAACTGTATCAATGCCGAAAACAGTCTTCGAATAGAAGGCGCTAGCCAGGAATTTCACGTCCGGACCGGATCCATTGGCG
>DASUWQ010000370.1:0-7344 GCA_036378375.1 Chthoniobacterales bacterium | reverse complement strand
CGCACATGGCATCGCCTAGCAAACGTTCATAAGCGTCCATCTCCGCGGGTTCCGGATGCCGGCTTAGTATCAGCTCGTCGCTTTCGCTTCGGTTGTCCGAGTCCGTGGACACTCTATTGATACCAAAAGCCGCTGTTACTTCTGGGCTGATGCGAAATCGAAAATGGTTAGACGCCAAGTTAAACCCTTCATACATCGTCGGCGGCTGGCGAAGACGAACTACAATCTCGGCGCAAGTCACGGGCAGATTTTTACCGGCTCGAATATAAAATGGCACCCCTTTCCACCGCCAGGAATCGATCTCCAGTTGTACCGCGGCGAACGTTTCTACCTGCGAATCCGCCGCTACGCCCTTCTCCTTCTTGTAGCCAGCAAACTGACCTCGAATCACGTTCTTCTCTTCCAATGGGACAATTGACTTGAGCACTTTGACTTTTTCATCCCGCACTGATTCGCTGTCGGTTCTGGCGGGCGGCTCCATAGCCAGGTTAGCCATGACCTGAAAAAGGTGGTTTTGGATCACATCGCGGATCGCGCCGGTCTCATCATAAAAGGCGCCTCGGCCTTGGACTCCGAAGTTCTCCGCCATAGTGATCTGTATGCTTTCGACATGATTACGATTCCAAAAAGGCTCCAGGATCGCATTGGCGAAACGAACGAATACCAGGTTATGAACCGGTCGTTTTCCCAGATAATGGTCAATCCGGAAGATTGCCTTCTCATCGAAGACACTCAGTAAAATCCGATTCAACTCTTTGGCCGAATCCAAATCGCGTCCGAACGGCTTTTCGATGATTACCCGGCCACCTTGATTACAGTCCGACTTATCCAGTTGTTCAACCACCAAGCCGAATAAGATTGGCGGGATAGCCAGGTAATGTGCTGGACGCTTAGCCGATCCTAACTCCCGGCGTAAGGCCTGAAAGGTTGCCGGATCTTTGTAATCGCCATCAACATAGCGCAAAAGACTCGCTAGCTTCTCGAACGCGGCCGGATCGAGACCGCCGTGTTTTTCGATACTATCCTGCGCTCTGGCCTTTAATTGGTCCAGACCCCAGCCGGCCTTCGCCACACCGATCACGGGCACATTTAAGTGCCCGCGTTTGACCATCGCGTGCAAAGCGGGAAAGATCTTCTTGTACGCCAGATCACCGGTCGCACCGAAGAATACCAATGCATCTGATTGAGAATCCATCATTGAGCCTCAATCATTTCGCCGCTTTTTCCAAGTGTCCGCCGAACTCGAATCGCATTGCGGAAAGCAGCTTGTCTTGAAAGTCCGCTTCCCCACGAGAGCTGAATCGTTCATAAAGCGATGTGGTTAGCACCGGCACTGGCACCCCCTCATCGATAGCCGCCTTGATCGTCCAACGGCCCTCACCCGAATCCGACACTCGACCAGCGAACTTTGCCAGGCCTGGATCCTTCAACAACGCGATCGCCGTCAGATCCAGCAACCAGGAGGCAATGACACTGCCTCTGCGCCAAACCTCCGCAATGTCGGCAAGGTTCAAATCATATTGATAATGCTCGGGGTTACGTAACGGCGTGGTTTCGGCATCAATAGTATCCGTATGCTGGCCAACGTTCGCTGCGCGTAAGACGCCAAGACCTTCGGCATAGGCCGCCATGATTCCGTACTCGATCCCATTGTGGACCATTTTGACGAAGTGACCGGCCCCGTTTGGTCCACAGTGCAAATAGCCAAGTTCAGAGGTGCTATTGAGTTTTTCTCGGCCCGGCGTGCGATCAATCTCACCCTGCCCCGGCGCGAGTGTGCCGAAGATCGGATCCAGATGTTTTACCACCGCAGTTTCACCCCCGATCATCATACAGTAACCGCGTTCCAGGCCCCAAACACCGCCGCTGGTGCCGACATCAACGTAATGGATCTGGCTTGCCGCGAGTTCCTTCGCTCGGCGGATATCATCTACATAGTAGGAGTTACCTCCATCGATAACCATATCGCCGGGCTCGAGTAACGCTTTAAGCTCAGCGATGGTTTTATCCACGATTGCCGCAGGCACCATCAACCAGATGGCTCGCGGAGCGCTGAGTTTTTTCACCAGATCGGCCAGGGAGGAGGCACCAACCGCCCCCTCCCGGACCAATTCCTCGACCGCTTTCGGTGAAACATCGAAAACGGCGCACTGATGTCCCCCAAGCAGAAGCCGCCGCACCATGTTGGCGCCCATCCTTCCAAGTCCAATCATTCCAAGCTGCATAGTAAGTATTCTTTCGTTCAAATCCGCGCTTCGTAATCGTCCTCGTCCTCGACCCCGGCTGAACGGCCCGCCCGCATCGCTAAGCGAAGCGTTGCGGGCGGGAATGTTGGAGTCTGGGACTAACGGAGTGCTGAAGTACGGAGCTTCTTCGATTTTGATGTTGTTTTTAGTTAGTCGCTTTCAGTTTCCGATAACGCCGAATCAGAGTGTTAGTAGAACTATCGTGCCCGAGCTCCGGTTCTTTTTTGGCCTCAAGTTCCGGGATAATCCGCTGCGCAAGTACCTTCCCTAGCTCAACGCCCCACTGATCAAACGAGTCGATGTTCCAGATCGCTCCCTGGGTAAAGACACTATGCTCATACAAGGCAACGAGCTTGCCGAGTGTTTGCGGGGTTAGCCGTTCGGCCAAAATTGTGTTGGACGGTCGGTTCCCTTCAAAGACCCGATGCGGCGCCAGCCAATCTGCAGTGCCTTCCGCTTTCACTTGTTCAAAGGTCTTGCCAAAAGCCAGGGCTTCGGTCTGAGCAAAAACGTTAGCCAACAACATATCGTGGTGCCGGCCTAACGGGTTCAGGGTCTCAACAAACGCTATAAAATCAGCGGGGATCAATCGTGTTCCCTGGTGAATCAACTGATAGAACGAGTGCTGACCGTTAGTGCCTGGTTCTCCCCAATAAATAGGCCCAGTCGAATAGTCGACCCCGGTTCCAGCCAGAGTCACATGTTTTCCGTTGCTCTCCATTGTGAGCTGCTGGAGGTAAGCCGGGAACCGCTTCAGATATTGCTCGTAAGGCAAAATCGCGACCGTTTCGGCGCCGAAGAAATCGGTATACCAAACGGTCAGAAGTCCCAGGAGAGCCGGCAAGTTCTGCTCGAATGGCGCGGTCCGAAAATGCTCATCCATCTCATGGAAACCGGCGAGCATGGCGCGGAAGTTCTCATGGCCGACCGCCAGCATCGTGGAAAGCCCGATGGCGGAGTCCATAGAATACCGGCCGCCAACCCAATCCCAGAACCCAAACATATTCGCAGTATCGATTCCAAACTCCGACACCTTTTCTGCATTGGTAGACACCGCCACGAAATGTTTGGCCACCGCTTTAACATCACCTCCCAGGCCTGCCAATGACCAGTCTCGCGCAGTGTGTGCGTTGGTCATAGTTTCCAGGGTTGTGAATGTCTTTGAGGAAATGATGAACAAGGTCTCCGCCGGATCGAGATCCTGAACCGCTTCCGCAAAGTCAGTACCATCAACATTAGAGACGAAACGCAAGGTCATCCATCGATGGGTGTAGTGTTTCAGCGCCTCGTACGCCATCACCGGCCCGAGGTCCGAACCGCCGATCCCAATGTTAATCACATTGCGAATCCGCTTACCGGTGTGACCTTTCCAATCGCCTCCCCGGACTCGGTCCGCGAACGCAGCCATTTTATCGAGCACCGCATGGACCTGTGGCCCCACGTTCTCACCATCCACCACGATTGATGCTTCTTTCGGTGCCCGCAGAGCGACATGCAGTACCGCGCGGTTTTCCGTGATGTTAATTTTCTCGCCGCTAAACATCGCGTCGATCCGTGTGCGCAGGCGGCATTCTTCCGCCAATTGCAGCAGAAGCTTCAGCGTCTCATCGGTGACGCGATTTTTCGAATAGTCGAGATAAAGGCCGGCCGCTTCCAGCGCCAAACGGTCACCGCGCGTTGGATCATCGGCGAAAAGCTGGCGCAGATGCAATTCGCGTACGTTGGCATAGTGAGCTTCTAGTGCCTTCCAAGCCGGCAAGCTCCGCAGAAATGGGCTAATCGATGTCATATTTGTCTTTCGTACTGAGGCCTAAAATCCAATTAAAATTCCGCCGATTACTCAGATTGCGCAGATTAAGAAAAGGTTAGGTCGGAATTGGTAATCGCGAATGGACAGGAATGAACGCGACTAAAAAGCCGCCGCATATGAGCAGCGATGCACACAGATAAAGCGTAGGAAAATTAGCTAGGCGGCTGCTCTAGAAATCTATCCGCGTACATCTGCGTTAATCTGCGATTGGATTTATTCTTTTTGTCTTCGCGTTCATTCGTGTCCATTCGCGGTTGATCTTCAGGCCACCTTCTGCAGCGTAGCGCTTTTCGAGTCGATCACTGCCATTAGTTCGTTCCAAGAAGCGACGAATGACGCAGCCCCATCGGATTGAAGCTTGGCCGCCAGGCTTTCCACTTCGATACCCGCAGTGGCAAACTGAGCTAACACAGCACTGCTATCGCCGCCATCAATCGGCAGAGCCTCACCTATCTCACCGTGCTCGGCAAATGCGTTCAGTGTCTTCTCCGGCATAGTATTAATCGTGAGCGGAGCGGCTAACTCTTTTATATAGAGAACATCGGAGGCCTTGGGATCTTTTGTTCCAGTGCTAGCAAACAGCAACCTTTGCGGCCGGGCTCCCGCATTGAAGGCGCGCTGCCAACGCGGTGAAGCCAATAAATCCCGATACGTCTTGTATACCGCTTTAGCAATCGCGATCCCGAGTTTGTCGTTCAATGTTTCCGGGACCTTACCCAAAACAGCTGTGTCCCACCTGCTGATAAAGACGGAAGCAACTGACCCGACCTGTGCAGGAAGTCCTGCTGCGATACGGCGTTCGATACCTCTGAGGTAAGCCTCTGCCACTGCCACGTACTGTACCGGCGAAAACAATAAGGTTACATTGACGGGCACACCGGCAAAAATAGCTTCTTCGATCGCAGGTACACCTTCTTTGGTGCCGGGAATTTTGATAAACAGGTTTGGACAGCCGGCCCTGGCGTGGAGATCCTTCGCCTCGGTTAACGTCGTTGCGGTATCGTTAGCTAGCAAAGGTGAAACTTCTAACGACACCCAGCCATCAACTTCGGCCGTTTCATCATAGATTTGATGAAACAGACCCGCCGCGGCGACCAGATCTTCTAGAGCTATTTCGAAGAACAATTCCTCGCCTGATTTGCCTTTAGCGAGCTTCTGCCGAATGGTCTCGTCATAGGCGGTACTGTTCTTGATGGCGTGGTCAAAGATGGTCGGGTTCGATGTGAGGCCGGTGACCGAGAGCTCATCACGATAACGCCGGAGCGTACCGCTGGTGAGCAGATCCCGTGTAATATTATCCAGCCATAGGCTCTGGCCAAGTTCGTGGAGCTTTTGCGTAGGTTTCATAGCATGGGAGCTGGTGAAGGCTCGCTGGTTGGCTAAGCTGGTTACATGCCACACCCCGCTAAAAGGCTTGTTCCGGCACAGTCCCAAGGAGTAGTCCCGGCGAGTAACCTCTTTTATCAGTGAATCATGGAGGCTAACCTTAAAGTGCGAACGAAAAATGGATCCAGCGAACGAAATCTAGTGCCCGGATCTTGTCGCGAAAACTCGCGTGCGCTCGCGAGAACTCGCGAATTTAACAGAGAACATTCACCACAGAGCAGACTTCGCCCCATCTCCCCCTTTAGCTACGTCGGCCAGCGACAGAGAGAGCACAGAGAACAGACGAACCGCAGATTTCCGCGGATAAAGAGGCGCGGCGTTTACTATCACGCGAGTCGGGGCGTTGCATTCTGCGGTTTTTAGCTCGCGCGGGTGTCGACGCCTAAAACCGTGCTTCACTATTGCGTTCGGAAAGATGCGACGCCCGTGGGGTGCGGTGGCGTTTCAACCCAAGAGCTCCTGAACCGGCTATCAGAGCTTGCCTATCCTTCGAATCCAAACCGGTGAAACATGCCGAAAATTCAGGGCGTCGCGTCTTTCCAAACGTGTTAGCGGCGTGCCATCTCAGGCGTCGAGCCCCGCACGAGCTAATACGCGGAATGCAACGCCCCGATTGTGTTATGCTGAACTCGGCGCCTCTTTATCTGCGTAAACCTGCAGCTTGTCCTACGAAGCTTTCGTCCTGCAAATACTTTGTCTCCTGGTTTAGCGAAGGAGGATCCATCTGCGGTTCGTCTTCTCTCCGAGTCCTCTGTGCCTCTGGTGAAATCGATTCTTTCTCCACTGCCTGCGTCCTACCTGGTAAAAGCTTGCTCGCCCAGTCGAAAGAAGCTTTTGACGCGCCAGATCAAGTCATGTTGTTGGGCTGCCACCGGCCGAAGCGCGGTTCGTTCGAAGCTAGCCAAGAATTCTTGCATCTGGGAAACGTAATGACAGAGCTCTTCCGCCAGCTCCGGTCTGGCATCGATGATGGGCTTCAGGTCTTCCGCCTTTAATTGCAACAAAAGCCCCGTAGTCACCGCATTAAAAGTGACGGTCGAAGGTAAGCCGGTTAGAAGCGAAATCTGGCCAAACGTGTCACCGGGACCAACTTTGTTTACCTCCAGAACTCTCCCATCGGTTACCTGATGAGTGACTTGAATAACCCCTAGAAAAACGAAGTTGATCGCATCGTTTTTTTCTCCCTGGGTCAAAATCTTTTCGCCCGCTGCAAAATGGTGGCGCCCCATTTTTGCAGCTAATCCAGCCTTCTCCGCCGGACTCAAGGGGTCGAAAAATCGAAGGTGGTCAAGTACTTCGGCCTCCGGAAAGAAAAGCAGTGGGGAAGCACTGAACGCCTGTGGGGGAGAAAACGACTCTATTTGTGGTTGTTTTACTGCGACCGGGCGAGCTCGTTTGTAGATTTGAGAGACTAACTGCGACTTTGCTTCTCCGGCATCATTAAAGGTCGCGGTATTAAACGAGATGTCGTAGGTAACTCGGTCACCTTTAATGTCGGTCGCCGTAACTGAGGTTGGTGGTTGCCTGAGGATTTTTGGACAGGTCATCGCCGCCTGCTTGAGCAGCTCCATGGTAACATCCACTTCGTTCCTGCTGTCGACTACCACACTTAAGGTCCCGTTATATCGCTTCGTACCGGCGCTGTGGTTCTGAATCCGCATCTTGGCGATCGCGCTATTGGGAATGACCACCCGATCATTCGCTCCGTTTCGAAGATGAGTAGAACGCCAGTTCACTTCGATGACCTGACCTTCGATGCCGCCCTCAAGCAGGATATCGTCGCCGAGTTGATAAGGTTTTTCGATCGTCAACGAAATGCCGGAGAACAGATCGCTTAAGGTGCTTTGCAGAGCTAACCCGAGCACGATGGCGATAACGCCGGAGGTGGCTAGTAGCCCCTGG
>DASUWQ010000369.1:0-5806 GCA_036378375.1 Chthoniobacterales bacterium | reverse complement strand
CGAAAAGGGGCAAATTCTTGGTTTCCATTTTTCTGCCTCCACTTATAATTAGTAGTAATTTCCATAAAAATTAGCAAGGTTTTTCGCAAACTGAGCCCTTTTCATTGCCCGCACGCAAAACAAAGAAGGTAAATATTCTTGCGGTTCTTCAAAACGCATGCGGTCGGATGAATCTTTTGAAAAAAGGCTATCCCGACGGCTCGGGAATTTCGAGACCGCTGTCACAGTCAACGTCCCATGGCTTAATCCTGTAAAAACGACCTTGGACGCGGCAGAGAAATAGGCCCTAACTTTAGCAGATTGTGGTTTCCTGCGGCCGCCACTTCGACCACTTGTTTGACATGTTGCTCGCGATCGGCAAATCGAAGCTAGAAACTTCTTTTAGAACTGTGGCCGGGGCGAGTTTGACGGTAATCTTACCGCGCGGGCTAACGCAGAGCCGTATTGGTAATGGCTGAACGCCCGGTCCTTGCTTTCACGAACCGCGGTATCGGGCAACCCAACTACCGTAACTTTGCCTTCTTCGCCCCAGCCGGTCTGCACTTCGACCTCGACCTCAAAGGCACCAGCTCCGACTACCGCAGCAGAATAGACCCTGATCACATAACAGTATTTTCTACTGTTGTCTTAGCAAAACTTTGGCAAGTTTTGGTTATGCGACAAACCACGCTCGAATATCGTCGTCCTCATAATCGCAGTCTCTTTCGGGCATAGCAGAAAAACACTGCGATAAGAGCCTGCCTGAGTGGATTTCTTGCGCTTTAATCGGACGGGGAGTTAACACGACAAATCTGTCAGCGGTCGCGATGGCGACTGCTTGGGTTAGTTCAATCGCAATTTCTTCATCGGTAAGATACCGATCTGGTTGTTGAAGCTTCCAATCGATCACATGCTTAGCTGGAAGCTCAATGGTAATCGCCTGGTTTCCGGTCCTGCGTGTCAGAGTCCGTCTGGGCGTGACTTTATATTGGATGTAAAAGAACTGCTCACTCATAGTTTCGATTTGTTCGGTTAGGAAAGTGCGGACCAGCTTATTTCGCTTGATAGTTCCATGCGAAAGCGAAATTCATAGCCGAACCCCGCCATACGCTTTTTCTTATTGCCCTCAATCAGTCAACTGTCTGGGCGGCCATTGACTTAGCTTCGATCAGCATTTCGATGAAGATCTCTTCCAGGCTTCTCCCAGAACTCACAACCTGCGCCTCTAGTAAAGCAAGCGTCGGTTCAGGTAAATCTGCTACATAGTCATCGATTGAATTTTCGAGGACTAAGCCGAGGAAGAAACCGATTCCAGCGCACTCCTCGGGATCTATAGGCCAAAGCCCCCAGCTCGGGTCGCGGCTGTCGAATACTATCGATTGAAGCTCAGACGCTTTTGTTTGTATTCGCTCACGGAACGCGGCATCGGTTATGAATTCAGAGCAGAACTCGGCCAGAGCGTTTGAAGTAGTAGTAAGCCCCTCTCCATAGAGCAGGTTATAGTGCCGGTGAATCCGTTCGACCAGCAACGGTGGAAGCACTGCCCACACTGGGCAACCGGGATCCGGAGCTAGAGGTTTCATTTGTGGCCTCTTTTGTAATTTCTTTTACGTAGACTTCAAGTAATGCAAACCTCACCACCACGATTGCCAGTTGTAGCCAAGCATATTAGAAATACAATAAGTTAAGTGGATGTAATCTACTAAGTTGCGCCGGCCCCACCTCATTCACCGGGCAAGCCAAAGGTTCGTTTGCCCTTGATTTGAAGCGACCGTTCTGGGGGGCAGCAGCACAATTCCCTTGATCTAGTCTTCCTCAACAGCGATGCCTGGTTTCCTATATACAAACCAAGATCACAGTAAAATCCATAAATCTGCGGGAAGGTTTCGTCGATCGATCGCTTTTCCGCTGGTAAAGCAAGGTCTGTTCTTCCATCGGCGTCGAGTTGTGATCGCTGTCCACATTCCGGCTCGAGGCAAAGGCCAAAGATCGCGAGCGGATCCAGTGAGCCTCTCGATATTAGGGGGCAAACAGCTTCCAGTGCCCCTCGGACACGATCTCGACAATGCCGTCAGCCACTCTGATCGCGGTTTGATCGTCAATCGCATAAACCGGAACGGGTAGCTGCGCGGCCCATTTCTCTGCATTAGCTGAGGAAGCGTCCGGATGATTCTCGTTATCGAGGTGGGGGATCAAAGCAAAGTCAACCAGTCCGGCTCCCTGAGCCGTGACCAAGAGCCTCTTGATTTTTCCTTGGGGTGTAGAAAACACGATCTCTTCCGACGTGAGCGCGCGATGAGTGCCGCTGGGCGGATTCGTGTAGGTCTCTCCGATGGTGGAGGCTACGGCGATGCTTCCTGCGCTCACTCCCACATAGACCGATTCAGGCCGCAGCGACGGCAAGAGTTCTGTCAATCCGGACTGCCGCATCCAGTAGCTCAGATATAAGGGATCGCCGCCCCAAACTAACAGGGCGTCAGCCCCTTCGACTGATGGGACCCAGGCCTTTCTATCGATACTGGGCAGAGCGGTGAGTTCCAGCACTCCCAACGATTTCCAACCCAATTGAGCTAAGGGCGATTTGGCTTTTCCGCAGATCGCTTGCCAGGCGGAATTAACACCGCCGGGGAACGGGTATATCGCGGTGGGTATGAAGAGGGCATTTGACTCGGCAACCGGTTTGCCCAGCAGGTCGACCAGCCCGTCGTGGATGCTCGGGTTGCTGATACCAGCGGAAGTGAGAAGAAGTCTCATGACCCCGAAGAGATCTGCTATCTCACTGGAGTCCAGAAATTTCGCCGAGAGCAAGGCTCACCTAAGGAAAACGTAGTTATAACATCATACTTTTTTGTATGATTAATTTTGACGACGGCCCTGGATAACACTAGATTTTGCCGCCATGAACGAGCAGCTCAGAGAATTCATGATCGCTCCATGGTTTGTTCCTTTCAGGGTGCGATTGAATGACGGCTCAGTTTATGACGTGCCTTCCAGAGACCACGCTTGGTTCGGCACGGGGCGGTCTGGGTTGCTTTTCGTTGAACGCGACACCGGTGCAGCATCGGTCATCCAGATTCGGAATATCGTTGCAGTGGAGACGCCAGAGAGCGAGGGGTGAGCCGCGGCTCAACGGCAATGACCCCATTGCCCCAAAGTCCAGCTCTGGAACACTCCATCACTCCGTTCCGCCAGATTCGACTACGAAGCCCTTTGCGCGGCTACGCAACTTCGTTCACCAATTCTCCAAGAGGGGCGGCGGTGATTTTAACGACATCGCCGGGGAGCAAAGTAAAATCGTTTGGGGGGACGATCCCGGTACCGGTTAAGAGAAAGGCACCGGCCGGGAAACTGAGTTCCCTATAAAGGTATTCTACTAAAACATCCAGTTCCCGATGGATTCGCCTTAAGGGGACCTGACCTTGGAAAATTGTTTGGCCGCCGCGTTCAATCAGCAGGGTAATCTCTGTGTTCAGATCCAAGGATTCTTCCGTGACCAGGATGGCCGGACCGAGTGAACAGCTGCCGTCGTAGACTTTCGCTTGAGGCAGATAGAGGGGATTTTCGCCTTCGATATCGCGGGAAGAGACATCATTGCCGAGCGTGTAACCGATGATTTTTGCATCCCGATTAATGACGAGTACGAGTTCTGGTTCGGGTACACTCCAGCGGGCGTCGCGTCGAACTCGAATTTTACCGTAAGGAGCCACCACTCGCCAACCAGCCGCTTTAAAGAAAAGCTCAGGCCGTTCGGCATCGTAGACCCGAGAATAAAACACCGCAGCTCCACTTTCGTTCGCTTCTTCCCTGCGGCCTTCCCGGCTCCGTTCATAAGTGACGCCAGCCGCCCAAACCTCCTGAGCTCCGACTGGAGGCAGTAATTCCTCCGGTGAGGGCGGCCGCACGGTCTTAGCATCCACTCTGAGGTCCGAAAGATAAGTGTACAGACTCTGATGGCTTAATAACTCGTCAAAGTCGATATCCGGGATCTGAAAGAAGCTTTTTTCCGATCGGGCTAAAATGCCTCGCGAAGTCCGATAAAGATACATGGTTTAATTTTCCTTTTGAGTCGCGATCCCGCCGCCTAATTCCTAACCGGTTCCTTCCGCGAACCCCAGAGCTGCGGCCACTGCCCATACCAGTGGCCGCTCTTTATCACACCTCGTGGTTGCTGGTATGGTGACGCTCAAGACCGCTTCTGGCTGCCTCGATCGCATCATCGACCGTGTTCGAGCCTTTGCTGGCAGAACCACCAATGTTGCATTCGTGGCAATTCCAAGTGCCCCACATCGCCCCGGTTTCACCTTCTTCGACGTGTATCGTATACCGGACACTCCCTTTGGTGTAATCGTGTTGATGGATTTCCTTGACAGGCATAGGACCTCCTTTCGACTCACTTTAACCTTCGCGTCGAACCTCGGCGCAGACAAGTTTACAGTTTGCAGTTCGGCGCTCGAAGTCCCGTATTCAGCGTTCGCGGCTGAGCGCTGCGGCGGTTGCGGTTTGGGGGTGACGAGGCTATTGGGACAATCCAGGTGTGCGAGCATTCGACAATGGGATCAGCTTTCTCTCGCAGCCGCGGGACGACGGCGCGACCGGGCCATAAGGACCTATGGGATTTACAGGTCGGAACCAGAAACCTGACATGAAAGGGCTGAGCGCCAAGCGCCGAACGCCAAAAGTACACTCGTGAGCTTTCTTGGAGTCACATTTTCCGGTGTCGATGAAACCGCCGATGTAGAGAGGCTGAAAGAGATCCGCTCCCACTATTTCACCGTGGAATGGGGGCTTGGGTTGGCGATTGAACGCCAGAACCCAGAGGTTGGATTCCCAGGTGTTGATTGGATCGGTAAGCTGTCTCCAGAGCTTAACCTCTCGGCGCAGCTCTCGGGAAAAAGCGCCCGTGCTTTTCTAAAGGGGGACGACACGGAGCTGATGACTAAGTACGGCAAGGTTTGGTCGCTGTTTCGGCGGATCCAGATCAATTCCACGCAGGGGATCGATCAGGTGGATCTTTCGGGGCTTACCCAGCTCGTAGCGAAAAACGCAGATAAACAAATCATTCTTCGCGTCCGCGACCGGAACCTTGAGATAGCCGATGCTTTGGTGGCGCAGGGAATTTCTTGTTCCACCCTTTTTGATGAATCTGAAGTTCAGGAACCCGCTCAGAAAAAGTGGCCAAAAGGGCTAAAGCGATTCGCCGGATGCGGCTACGCCGGCGGGTTAGGTCCGGACAATATCTATAAACAACTAACGCCCATTCTAAATGCTGCTCAAAGTGCAGAACGTTGGTGGGTGGAAATTGACTCCTTTCTCCGAACTACAGAGCACGATCAAGCTATTTTCAGCTTGGCAAGCTGTAAAAGAACCATCCGAGAGTTTGATAGTTTCTTCCTCGACTACACTATTTGAGTTAGCAGTAAGCAGTAAGGGCTCTTGAGAGATTTTTGTGTGATTCAACAGCGGCTTAAAACCATGAAATGGTACAACAGAACAGCCCAGGTCTTTAGGCCTGGGTCTGGCAAGGCATTAAATCGCCCCGAAGGCGGCGGCCGAGACGGGTGGGCAGGTGCTGGAACTTGATCCACCAGCCGCGCTCAAACGTCGGGTGCCACTTTCAGGGCACCTTCTTATTCGCATTTAACCCAGGGCTAAAGCCGCTGGGCTGTTCTGTCAGACCATTTCACGGTGATCTGGGCGCGAAAATTCGGACAGGTAAATAGGGTTAGTTGAGCACTTGTTTGCTAGCAGAACGTTTCGTTACGGTCAAGAGAGCAAGCCGACATAAACGGCCTACGCCCCTCTCTCGCTACGCTCGGGGATCCCCTGC
>DASUWQ010000368.1:0-7924 GCA_036378375.1 Chthoniobacterales bacterium | reverse complement strand
GAGGAAGTATCCACGAACCGTTCGCCGCACCGCTCGCGCAGCCGCGCGTTGACAGTGAGCCGAAAACGCTGCAAACTGTTGAATTGCAATTCGCTCGCCGGAGTGGCGGAATGGCAGACGCGCTGGACTCAAAATCCAGTGACCGCAAGGTCGTGTGGGTTCGACCCCCTCCGTCGGCACGTGCTTTTGCCCCGTATGGATGAGCTCCCTCTCATCCGCTAACGGATTCAGCGCATTGCCGCGACCATGGATGCAATCGAATCGTCTCGTTGGAACCCAAAAACCCGGTGAGAGGAGATCATCCCTACCGGGCATCGCCACTTCTCCTATTCGCCTTCTCGCTCTTTCCGCCTTGCATGAGGTCCCGGTTTGCAACTTAAGTAATCGTATCTGCTGTAGCTCTGATTAACCTAGTATGCCTGAATTCTACGACGTCATTATAGTCGGCGGCGGCCCCGCCGGCAGCACCGCGGGAACTTTATTAGCTAAACAAGGCTGGAAAGTCGCTATTTTCGAGAAGGAGCAATTCCCTCGGTTCAAAATCGGTGAATCGCTTTTGCCGGGTAGCTTATGCACGTTCGAACGAATGGGCGTGAAAGAGAAAATCGATCGGGCGGACGTCATCGTGAAGCATGGCGGCAAAATCCTCTCAGCTTGCGGCACACGTACTAACCGCTTTCTTTTCAGCAATGTCTTCCGGTGTAAATATCCAACGGCTTACCAAGTCGAACGCTCTCGGTTCGATCAGATCTTGTTAGATCACGCTGCGGAAACCGGCTGTGAAGTCCGGCAGGGAGTGAAAGTCACCGACTTCGTCTGCGCTCAAGACGGCGTTACCATCCGCACCGCTACGGGTGAGTTTTGCGGACGCTACCTTATCGATTGTTCCGGTCGCAATTCCCTGGTCGGGACAAGTTTCAATCTTCGACGCAACTATCCGGAGTTACGCAAGTTCTCGCTCTACGCCCATTTTGAAGGTGTTGATCGTCAGCCTGGAATCGAAGGAACCCTCACCCAAATGGTTCGAGGTCGAGATCGCTGGTTCTGGATTATCCCGATCACAGCCGCCAAAACCAGCATTGGCGTCGTGTTAGATGCTCAGACTTTCAAGCGCATGAAGTTGAGCCCGGAAGCAGCATTCCAGCAAATATTGCAGGAGAACCCTAAAGTTACCGAACAGATGCCCAACGCCAGGAGGGTAACCGAAGTTTATGCGACCGGCGATTTCTCGTTCCGCAACAAGTGTTTTACCGGTGATCGTTGGGTCCTGGCCGGTGACGCTGCCGGCTTCATCGACCCGGTCTGGAGCAGCGGAGTTTTTATCGCGGTGCTTTCCGCTGAAAAAGCTGCAGATATGCTCGACCGGGTCTTGCAGCATCCCGAGCGACGGGCTCTGGAATTCAAACGTTATGAGCGGCACCTCGGCCGGGTCATGGACCTTTATCTTCGGTTAGTTAACTCCTGGTATACTCAAGAATTCGCCGAAGTATTCCTCCACCCACAAGAATTTCTGCAACTCGTCCCCGCAGTTAACTCTTTGCTTGCGGGCAGCGAAAAACCGCTGCTGCAGGTTCGTTGGCGGATCTGGGTCTTCCATCTGCTAGTTTATTTGCAAAAACGCTTTGCGATCATCGCACCCAGGATGAGTTTGCAGCCGAATAGTCAGTGATCGAGCGCGGGTAAGAGTGGACGGAGTGGACCTGGTAGACGGAGTGGACGTCCTTTGCCCGAGCGACCTTTGCAGTGGCTGCGTCCACTCTATCCACTAAGTCTACTAGGTCCACCCCTGTCCGCTTTCGGCGTGCCGCCCACTCGTCATTTTGTTCCCGCGACGCTCCACTCTTGCTCAAACTCAAACCACTGGTTTCGTCGCCGGAACCAGGTTCCCGGGAATAGCAATATCTTGTTTTCACGGACACTCTCCAGGTCGGGCGCAAACACGGTTTTCACTTTCTTCCCCTGAACGACACAGCTCAACTGGGTTGAGGCCCAGTGATGCAGCGGGCTATCTGCAACCCATGGCAAATCGGTAATGGTGGCCACCGGCTTATCGCAACGGTTGAGATCCACCTCAAATCGCGACAGTTCTTGGCGCCAGCTAAACGATTGGGTAGCAAAAACTATAAAAAACACGGTGGCGCTTCCCGCCATGATCCAGCCAAGGCGATGATCGGATGGCTCCGATGAATCATCTATCCTTGCTGCCTGTTCGTACCGCCAGTGCCAGCCGCCCATGACTACCAGGGGCAAGGCGCCCACCAACACAAACCGCCGGAAAGTAAACGCGCTCACCCACACCTTGGGGTCAGCCGCCCAAGCAACTCCGTAAACTAAGAGTAGGGCGAGCTCTAATCCCGCTAACCACATCAGGTATCGTTTCGGTATTCGTCGAGTGACACCTCCGAGAACGGTCAATCCCAATAAATAAACGACCGGCAACATCCGGAGACTCGGCAGCGCGTCACGAAACGCCAGGTAGTTTTGAGAGAAACTCTCTTCCCCTCTCTCGTAACTGTTTGCGGTAGCTAACGCATACCATAACCGAACCGCCGCCAATCCGAGAAACATGGCGCCAAGCCAGGCGTTACTGCGACGTTGGCTGGTTGCCATCCAGGCTTTGCCAACAAACAATCCGCCACTCACCGCATAGACCAGAGCGGACGAAGGATGCAGAAAGAACAGAAACAGATTCAGCATTCCCAACCAAACCAAGCTAGAGATTGAGATATCCGCCGCTGCCATCGCCCAGACCGCCCACGACACTTGAGCTACAGCTACGGCTTCAGCCACCAAAAATGCTTGGCCCGGCAATACGCTTAACAAGATACCCAGCACGGGCCAAACCCGAAGTCCCTTCTGTTGAGGACCACTCAAGAAATGAAAACTGAGCAGCAGAGATCCAAGCGGTAATACCGCTAAGAGCAAACCGTAAATGCGAGCCAACCAACAAGAGTCGTTGATCAGGAAGCTAAACAGCGAAACCACAGCGAGAAGCGGGTAATCGCTATAGCGACTGTTTGGGACCGCCGCATGTCCTCGCTGGATCGTATTGAAAACGTAGCCGGCGCCGTCCCAAGTCAGCACCATCAAGCAAAAGGACGCCACAATCTGAGCCAGCCCAGCAAGAGCTACGGTTAAGACAAGCCAAGTCCGAGCTCCGAAGGGATTCACCAGGCAAACAATTCACCACAGCGACACACAGTACACCCAGATTTTGCCATACTTTCTAAGGTTGCTTCAGCAACTCGGTAGCCGTGGGCTCGTCTACGATCAGTTCGTTCATGAGCCGGCCTTTTAACGCGGCGCGCAAACCGGCAACCTTCCCGAGGCCCGAGACGACACACATCGCGTGTTTTGCTTTTTGGAAAAGAGAAAGATCCGGACCGCTGGCGCGCGCGTTCAGCGGGATATTGTCGTAGCTACCGTCGGCTCGAAAAAAAACCGTGGCGATATCGCCGACCGCTCCCACCCGGCGTAGCTCCTGAAAGTCCTTCTTCTCCAGATAGCCCCCAACATAAACGTGGCTGGGAATACGTGCTCCCACCGCACCGATGCTGTAGATCAGTAAATCGGCACGCTGAATGATCTTGGAGAGCCGCTGAATCGAACGCTCCCGTAACATGGCCTTCTTGGTTTCCGGGTAATCGAAGAAAGTAGGTACCGGGAACAGATGCGCCCGGGCGCCATAATTCACAGCGAATCGGCTGAAGATTTCTCCGATATAATAATTGTTAAAGGCATAGACGTTGGCCGAACCGTTGAGCTGAACAATATCCACGTCCTTGCAGGGCTTAGGAACTAATCGTTGAGAGATCGCGTCGAGGGTGGTGCCCCAGGCAACCCCAATCGTCATTTGCGAATGAACTAACCCGTTAAGATGGTTAGCGCTGTAGGTAGCCACCCGTTGCAACCATTCGTCCTCCGATGAGTTCGGCGGCACCGCCACGACCCGCACCGAAGGAATACCAAAAATGCGCTGAATATCCTGCTCTACGCGTTGGGGCTGAGCCAAGGCATCTTGGATCCGCACTTCTACCAGACCGGTTTGTTTGGCAAAACTTAGTAAGCGGGAGACCTTGGGCCGCGAAAGTCTAAGCTCAGTCGCCACAGCTTCGGTGGTGAGCCCTTGATAATAGTAAAGACGGGCGACTTGGACCGCCAAGACGCGTTGCTGCTCGGAGGGAGACATAGAGCACTTTGTTATTAACGCCGGCCCAGGCTGCGCCTGGGCACCGCTTGAACAACGGTTCGTATATGTTGAACGAAAGTCACGCAAGAACAAACGTTCAATTTCGAAAGGAATCAGTTCACAATTGAACGAACGTTCATTCTTGTTGACAGAGTGTTCAGAGTGGGTAATTCTCGACAGAATCGCCCCCCGCAACGCCGGTCCGGAGCGTTAATCACCCTCCAGGTCTGCCAGCCGTATTGCGTCTACGGGAGCTCAAATATCCCCGTTAGCTAACCCCCCTCATCAATCCAAATATGCAAATATTTCTGTCCGAATTCTTCGGCACTATGCTGCTGATCATCTTCGGAGACGGCGTCGTCGCTAATGTCGTCTTAGGCAAAACCAAAGGGCAAAACTCGGGCTGGATCGTCATCGCCACCGGATGGGCTATGGCCGTTGTCGTTGGTGTTTATGCCAGCTGGGGTTATAGCGGTGCCCATATCAATCCCGCCGTTACCATTGCTCTATGGTGTGTCGGCCTAGTAAAGACTGAGCTGGTACCGATCTATCTCATCGCCCAGTTCGCAGGCGCATTCGTTGGTGGTGTTATCGTCTGGCTAGCGTACCATGAGCATTTTAAAGAGACCGAGAGCCAAGCCCTCAAACTGGCTACTTTTTGCACCGGACCAGCCCTGCGCACTCCGGGCTGGAACCTGGTCACCGAAATCATCGGGACTTTTACCCTGCTATTCGGCGTCCTTTCGATGCTTGGTCCTAATCTGAAACCGCAGACAGGCTTGGGCGCAGCTCTCGGACCGTTCATCGTCGGTATGCTAGTTTGGGCCATCGGCCTTTCATTGGGTGGTCCAACCGGTTATGCGGTTAATCCAGCTCGTGACTTGGGACCGCGGATCTCGCATGCCGTTCTCCCCATTCCTGGCAAAGGTGGCTCTGACTGGGGCTATTCCTGGATCCCAGTGGTTGGCCCAATTATCGGCGGCATTCTTGGGGCAGTGGTTTGGAAGATCACGCTCGGCACTATTCCGGCGCCTGCTTTTCCGTAGTACGTAAACCCGTAAAACAAAGTGACCACACTATTATGAAGTACTTACTAGCTCTTGACCAAGGAACCACCAGTTCACGCGCACTGGTAATTGATGAATCCGGCAAAGTCGTTGCTGTCGCGCAGAAAGAATTTACTCAGGTTTTCCCCCAGCCCGGCTGGGTCGAACATGATCCCAACGAGATCTGGGCATCCCAAATCGGAGTCGCCGCTGATGCCTTAGGACGCGCGGGCATTTCGGCGAAAGATGTGTCCGCAATCGGTATCACTAATCAACGCGAAACGGCTGTCGTCTGGGATCGCAAAACTGGCGAACCCATTCATAATGCCATTGTCTGGCAAGATCGGCGAACCGCGCCAATCTGCGACAAGATGAAGGCAGACGGCCTCGAACAGATGATCACCAAAAAGTCAGGACTGGTGATCGATGCCTACTTTTCGGGAACTAAAGTCCAATGGTTGCTCGATAATGTTCCCGGCGCCCGAGAAAAAGCGAACCGGGGCGAGCTCGCGTTCGGCACCATCGACAGCTGGCTGATCTGGAAGCTGACCGACGGAAAAGTCCACGTCACTGACGAAAGCAATGCCTCTAGAACGATGCTGCTCAACATCTACAACCGGAGTTGGGATGATGAGCTGCTCAAGGTTCTGAATGTCCCCCGCTCAATGCTGCCTGAAGTGAAGAGCTCCAGCGAAGTCTATGGAGAAAGCACCGGCATCCTGGCGGGCGTCCCCATCGCCGGAATCGCGGGTGATCAACAGTCCGCGTTATTTGGCCAGATGTGCACCAAGCCCGGAATGGCGAAGAACACTTACGGGACCGGTTCTTTTATGCTGATGAATACCGGAACCGAAGGGGTGCCTTCCAAGAACAAGCTATTAACCACTATCGCTTGGCGAAGAGCCGACCACGGGCAAACCGAATACGCCCTTGAAGGTAGTGTTTTCATCACCGGTGCAGTGGTGCAATGGCTGCGCGATGGTCTCAAAATTATCCGCAGCGCTCCTGAAGTGGAGGAGCTGGCCGCTTCGGTCCCGGATAACGGCGGTGTCTATCTCGTGCCTGGGTTCGTAGGATTAGGTGCGCCGCACTGGGATCCCTATGCACGTGGGACCATCGTCGGTCTAAGCCGAGGTGCTACCGCCGCGCATATCGCGCGGGCCGCACTTGAGGGTATCGCCTATCAAGTCGCTGATATCTTGCTAGCCATGACCGCGGATTCCGGCGTTAAGCTGGCAGAGTTACGCGTTGATGGCGGCGCCGCCAAGAACGACCTCTTGATGCAATTCCAGGCCGATATTCTGGGCATCCCAGTTGTCCGCCCCAAAGAAACGGAGACAACAGCTCTCGGCTCGGCCTATCTGGCGGCCCTGGCAGTCGGTTACTACAAATCACTGGATGAACTGGCATCGCACTGGGGTATCGACCGTACCTTCGAACCGAAGATGTCAGCCGATCAGCGACAGAAATTACAAACCGAGTGGAACAAAGCGTTAGGCAGAGCCAAAGGTTGGGTACAGTAACAACGTCGTGAGCGCCGGGAACGGACTGAGCAGCGGTAGCGCACCTATGGTACGATAAGTCGATCAGAACCGTGGAGCGCTGCCTCGCTTACGCCTTAGCCAAGCCTACGGCGCGACAGGTAGCGAGGTCGACGGTCGGAACCGCTAACGGCTAACGGCTAACTGTGAACTGCGAACTGCAAACCGAAACGTGAACAGGGATGTAACGATTCAGGCGATCTCGGATCGCTCGACGGTCTGGGATTGTCTTGTCATCGGCGGTGGAGCGACCGGTCTTGGCACCGCGCTAGAAGCCGCTTCCCGCGGATACAAGGTCCTTTTGGTGGAGAAACACGACTTCGCCAAAGGGACCTCGAGCCGGGCTACCAAACTGGTGCACGGCGGCGTCCGTTATTTGGAACAAGGCGATATCCCCCTGGTGCGAGAGGCGTTGCACGAACGCGGCTTGCTCTTGCGTAACGCCTCCCACTTGGCTCACCCGCTGCAATTCGTTATTCCGGCCTACCACTATTGGCAAATCCCCTTCTATGGCGCCGGCATGAAGCTCTACGATGCGCTCGCCGGAAAACTTTCTCTCGGCAAATCGCTAATCCTGAGCCGCAACCGGACCATCGAACTGCTGCCAAATGTCGAGACCAAGGGCCTCAAGGGCGGGATTCTCTATCTGGATGGCCAATTCGATGATGCCCGCCTCGCAGTATCGATCCTCCGCACCTTTCTCGATCAGGGAGGATTCGCTGCGAACTATGTCGAGGTCGTCGCCTTGACCAAAGACGGTGACAAGGTAAATGGCGCCGTCCTGAGAGATGCCGAATCCGGAACTGAGCACCAGGTCCGGGCAAAAGTTGTTATAAATGCGACCGGTATTTTCTCCGACACCATCCGGCTTTTTGATGATCCGCACCTCGCGAGGATCATTACTGTCGCCCAGGGCTCACATCTGGTGCTCCCAGCGAAGTTCTTGCGCAGCAAGTCCGCGTTGATGGTACCGAAAACCTCCGACGGCCGGGTCTTATTCGCAATTCCTTGGCATGACCGTCTACTCGTGGGCACGACCGACTTCGGCGTACCGGCTCCCATCGAGGAGCCGAGAATCCAGCCGCACGAGATTCAGTTCATTTTGTCGGAGGCTGGCAAATATTTTGCGGAGGATCCGACCGAAGCGG
>DASUWQ010000367.1:0-8302 GCA_036378375.1 Chthoniobacterales bacterium | reverse complement strand
AGTGAGATCGGGTACAAAACAGCGTCCGGATGGTTCCCTGACCAGCCGGAGAACCCGTTTAAAGAAGTGGCTGTCTTTATCTAGCCGGCCAATGTTGATAACGGTGGTGTCTTTGAGCTTATCATTGAACAGGTTCATGATGGATTTCCTCACTCCGTCGTCCAACGTGTCGAGCGCTTCATCAATGACGACGCAATGTGGTTTGTGCAGTAACATCCGGGTGAAAACCAAAAGTTGTTGTTCGTCAAAGCTGAGATCCTTGTCCCAGCGCGCAGCCTGATCGATTGAGGAAGCCAAACGTTCTAACCCTGTAGCGCCAAGCGCGGCCACGAGTTCCTCGTCTTTTTGAGAGCTTTCGGCGGAAGGATAAGCGAGCGCCGCTCGCAAAGTTCCCAAGGGCACATAAGGCTGACGCGGCATGAACATTACGTGGTGTCCTGAGGGGACCTTTACCCTACCCGTCCCCCAGCGCCACAAACCTGCGATTGTGTGAAATAAAATCGTCTTGCCGGCACCGGATTCCCCGGCAATCACCACACGCTCACGTTGCCCGATCTCAACCTTTGACTGATCTAACTTAGCGCAACCGGTCGGAGTCGCGACTTCCAGGTTCTCCAAGACGATCTTGTCTTCGGAGGAATCGGCAAATTCAATCTGCTTTTCATTTTCTCCGACTCGGTCGACCGCGATCATCGCTTCACGAAAAGTGGCGATACGCTGCAAGGTCGCTCGCCAATCAGCAATGGCATTGAAATTGTCGATAAACCACCGAAGAGCCTGCTGCACCTGATTAAAGGCTCCTACCGCCATCATCAGTCCTCCGAACGAAAGCTGGCCTCCGAAATAACCAGGAGCGACAAGTAAAGTCGGCACCACAATCGTAGACCAGCCATAACCCGATGTAATCCAGGTGAGCCGGGTGCTGGCACCTACGATTCGCCTCATAATTCGTAGGACCCTTTCAAGCGCAACCGTGAGCCGCTGTTTTTCGTCGCCTTCACCACCATAAAGCGCCACGCTATCAATGTGCTCGTTCAGCCACACGAGCGCGAAACGCAAATCCGCCTCCTTTGCGTAATGGTCCGCGTTTAACTGGATCAGCGGACGGCCAACGAGCCAGCTAAGCCAGGAAGCCACACCCGCGTAGATGAGAGCGGACCAAACCAGATAACCAGGAATGCCGAAACGGTGTCCGCCGAAATGAAAGATCACGTTCGCCGATAGGAACCATAAGACTCCGATAAAACTACCGAGGAGAAGCGAAGCCTGAAGTAGCCCAAGCGTTAAATCGCCCGAAAGTTCGCATAAATGGCGCGCATCCTCATGAATGCGTTGGTCCGGATTACTGCCAATCTGACCGGCGTTAGTCAGCCGAAAAGCGCGCCCGGGTTTGAGCCATTCATCGAATAGGTCGAGCACCAAACCCTCACGCAATTTGACCTTTAGGTTTTGGCTGAACCACGTCTCGGCCACCTTCAGGATTAAGAGTCCCCCGGCAATGAAAGCAAAAACCGAGAGCTGGGCGAAGAATTCCCCTAAGTTCTTGCGCGAAAGGGAGTCGAAAAAAGGCTGGTTCCAGGCATTCAGTTTGATCTGCGCAAACGCCGTCGCGCCGATAATGGTGACCAAAGCAATGCCTAAAAACAAAATCCTGTTGCGTTGAGGCGACGCAAGCAGAGCCCGAAGCATCATTAAAACCTGCGGTCTCAGCAGCGGTGAAATCTTGGATGTTAATGCGCTCGTTGCTACATTTGACGACTTGTTGAATCCTTCTGACATGAAATCTGCTTTCGTTCTTCGAAAATGCTTCCGGTAAGTTCGCCGGTGATGGTTCTTTGTATGCGCCTGGGATTATCTCTTGGAGCGGAGGTGGTAGCACTCCATACCCATGAAATCTTGCTCGACCCCCCTGAGGGTGCAATGGACCTACATATTAAAGCCGAAAACTTTCGTCCCTGGGTAACCCTGTCAGACCACTTCGTGGCGCAGGAATTGATCCTACCCAGACGCATTGCCGGCCGAAAGCGGCCTTCTTCCGTTCCGTTTGCGACCGAGATGCGTGTTTTCTGCGATCTAAGGTGGTAATCCCCCTGCTTTTAAACCTATGAGAGCGCTTTGGAAAGGAACCATTAGCTTCGGCCTGGTTAACATTCCGGTGTCGCTCCTCCCTGCAACCCGGCGTGAGGAGTTGAAATTTCACCTGCTTCGCCGTTCTGATTTGAGTCCGATCAACTATAAAAGGGTTGCAGAGGCTGATGGCAAGGAAGTGCCCTGGGATCAAATCGTCAAAGGTTACGAATACGAGAAGGACAAATTCGTCGTTTTAAAGGAGGAAGATTTTGCGAGAGTTGACGTGGAAGCCACTCAGACCGT
Source organism: Chthoniobacterales bacterium (assembly GCA_036378375.1). Lineage (GTDB taxonomy): Bacteria > Verrucomicrobiota > Verrucomicrobiia > Chthoniobacterales > JAFAMB01 > JAFAVN01. Next base: position 5,929 of record DASUWQ010000367.1, on the reverse strand, counting down.
CGACATTTTTAACTTCGTCCGGATTGACGAAGTGGATCCACTTCTCTTCTATAAGCCATACTATCTCGAGGTTGGAAAAGGTGGGGATAAAGCCTACGTGCTCCTGCACGACTCTCTCGTTGAAACCAGAAAGATCGCGATAGCTAAAGTGGCAATTCGGTCCCGGCAACATTTGGCGGCGGTGAAGCCACAAAAAAAAGCTCTGATTTTAGAGCTGATGCGTTTCCCGGCTGAACTTCTCGATATGGCGGAATTCAAAGCGCCGGCCGCAAAATCGCTTCGGAAGCCTGAAACGGAAATGGCTAAACGGCTCATCGAAAGTATGTCGTCAAAGTGGGATCCAACCCAGTACACTGACGAATACCACGAAGCCCTCGAAGAGCTCATCGATAAGAAGATTGAGACCGGCGGTAAATTTGCTCCGGCATCGGCTAAAAAGAAACGGGCGACTAACATCGTCGATCTGGTTTCCGTCCTTCAAGAAAGCATTCACCAAAAAACCGGTAAGACAAAATCCGAGAAGGCAGCAAAGAAACCTAGGCCAAGGAGCCGCAAAAAAGCCGCCTGACAGGCTGTTGAAAAACGGCTCCGGAAGGAGCCAAGCCTTTATAGCTGCAGCGACGCGTAAATCGCTAACGCGCGCAGAGGCCAGTAGATTCTATAGTAGTCATATCGCAGATACAATACGCTCGGAAACCCGGTACCGGTCTGCAGCTCCTCGTCCCAGGCGCCATCCGGCCTTTGGCGATCCAATAACCAATTAATGCCTCGGTCGATTCTGGTCCGGTTTAGCTCGGGAAAGGCGCAAAGCCCGATTACAGCCCAGGCTGTTTGCGAGGCCGTAGTTTCCCCGCTCCCCTTCTCTGTGGGATCAACATACGAAGCACAGCTTTCACCCCATCCTCCGTCCTTGTTTTGATGAGCTTCTAACCAGGAGCCAGCCCGCTGAACCCATCTTTGGTTCATATCATTGCCGACGGCACGAATACCTCGCAACACCTGAGAGGTGCCGTAAATATAATTAACCCCCCAACGACCGTACCAGCAGCCATCCTTCTCCTGCTTATTTCTCAAGAACTGGATCGCTCTACGGACTCTGGGATCGGTAATCGTAATTCGAAACTTGGAAAGGACTTCCAAGACGCGGCCCGTTATATCCGGACAACTCGGATCGAGGATCGCTCGATGATCTGCGAATGGCAGGTACCTAAGAAGTGGATTTTGAGCGTCTTTGTCGAAGGCTGCCCAACCTCCATTGCGCGATTGCACACTTAAAAGCCACTCCAGGCTTTTCTTCATTATGTCGTCCCTCGGAACTCCGACTTCATCCAGGGCGAGTAGCACCATTGCCGTATCATCGAAGTCTGGATAGTACGAATTTTTGAATTCAAAACTCCACGCGCTCGGTTCTACATTTGCATCATTAACGGCCCAATCTCCTTTAGTCGTTACTCGGTGGGCTGCTATCCAATTCACCGCCTTCTGAAGTCCAGCATGATCAGCCTCCACCCCGGACTCCACTAACGCAATGCAGCTGATCGCGGTATCCCAAATGGGCGATAGACAAGGTTGAATACGAAGCCCTTTGGCATCTTCCAGAAACAGGCCTTCGATTGTCTTTTCCGCCTTTTGATATACCGGCGAATCGGGATCGTACCCTAAACACCGGAGTGCGATCAACGCCTGAAGAATTGAAGGGAAAATAGCTCCCAAGCCGTTTCCATCCAGGTTTAGGCGTTCGAGCATCCATTGTTTCGCGGCCATTAAAGCGGATTCCCGTGAAGGAACTAACCCACAGCGTTGCAAGAAATTCAGGGAAGCCAACGCTCCCGAAAACCAGCTATCTCGCCGGAAAGTCTTCTTTTGACCGTCTGGAACCTGAAGTTCTGAAATGCCACGCTTGAGCGAGATGTGCCGTGTTGGTGCAAAATGTTGGGTGATCGCCATCGGAACTACCATGGCCCGTGTCCAAGCAGACATGGAATACAGATTGACCGGAAACGACTTCGGTAGCAGCACCAGCTCAACCGGTATTGCTGGGAGTTCGCTCCAAGAAACTTGTCCCAGCAGAGCTAAGTTGAATCGGGTGTAAAAGCGCGATTTAGCAATTCCACCGAAATCCCGGATGAGCGCGGCGGCTCTTCGTAATCGAGGATCATCTGTTTCGAGTCCTGACAGTTTGAGCGCGAAATACGCTTTGATAGAAGGATCAAGGCAGGCCGGGCCGCCTGGATAAACGCTCCACCCACCCTCTTCAAGCTGCTTTTCCAGTAAGTGTTCCGCACACTTTTTCTCACGATCCGGGCCGACGTTTCCCGCCCAGTGAGTGAAAGCGACATAGTCCGCACACAAGGTCGAGTTAGCTTCTAGCTCTCCTAGCCAATAACCCTCGGGCTTCTGCAGTTTCAGCAGGGCGGTCTGCGCCCGTTTAATAGCACCATCTAACTTAACCAACTCCATTGCAGCGAGTCTATCGGTTAGCGCGAAACGAACCTACAGTTATAACCTCCGGCCTACGCCGGCTAAAGACAAGCAGCTTTCGGTTCCCAGTAGCATAAGCCTGGACGGGGAGTTGGACTGAATCGCAGTCGAGCAGACCGTTTCGAGGACCTATCCTTGTCTCAATGGTTGACTCATACGCCGCCGGAGTTAGTCATGGCTCATCTTAACCTGGATGAGAGTACGTATAACCAAACCCCGCGGGAGAAAGCCGTAATTTTGCCAAGGTGACCAGAATGATTTTTCACAGCAAGGCCGCAAAGGCCACAAAGAGGGAATTTTCTGTCTCAGATCTTTGCGGCCTTTGTGGCCTTGTGGTGAAATTTGTCTTCGTCTTTGCGTCCTTGCGTGAAATCCCTGCGTTTGGTTGCCGGAAAAGCATTCAGTGCAGCGCCCAAGCCATGGCGCCGCCGAAGATGGTTACCCCAATTGCTAACCAGGCGGCATAATCTCGAAAGTCGCCGCTGTGGATCGCACGTAGCGGACTTAGCAGCAGGTCTATGGTGGAGCCGAACCAACGAGCCAGAGTCCGGGGTAAACGATCTCCGAATAGATCGCCCAGTGCAATCGATATTGCCAGGAGTGCAGTTGCAAATGCGAGCACAATACTGTCCGGGCCGACGGAGACAGATCCGGCCGTCTTGACGGGCCCTGTGGGTGTCCCATCCAGTACGGTGGCTGAATAACTGACGGATTGCATAAACCTTTCCGCTGCGGCCTCGGTCGCGGGCATAAAAAAGAAGGATAGCCCGAATAAAATCGGTAAGAGCACCATCACCGACGGTGTTACGATCATCATCAAAGGCACTCTGTCCGCCTCGGGTCTAGTCTCTTTTTCCTCGTGCTCAGTCGGGGACCTCTGCGCTTCTGAATTCATCCTACCCCAGCCCAAAAAAATCCTTGCGGCTCCGCGCAACACGGCAGCAGAGGTTAAAGCCGATGCCGCGATAAACACCCATTGTGACCAGCGTTGGCCGATGCTCTGCACTCCTTCATCGATCAGAGCTTTGCCTTGATAGGTCCCAAAGGGCGGGAATCCAGCTAACCCGAGACCGGCAAGCGCGACAACAATTCCGATCCACTGCCATTCACGTCCCCGACCCCGCAATTCTATCTCATCCACTGATCCGAACCGCTGCAGAAGCATACCGGCAGACATAAACAATGAACCTTTTACCAGCGCGTGGCCGACAAGATACATGCTGGCGCCGGCTAGTCCTCGAGCGGTCAGCGTACCGCATCCGGCAAGGACGATTCCGATGTGGCTTATAGTGGAGAATGCCAACAAACGTTTAATGTGCCGCTGCCAAAAGCACATGATCGCCCCTAGCATTGAGGTAGCCACTCCGAGCAACAGAAACACCAGACGAATCTTTGGTTCGTCCGGTTTCAACGCCGGTTCAAATATCAACCAATAGACACGAAATACGCCGAATACCCCGAGCTCGACCATGACACCCGAAAAAAGCACGCATACTGGTGTGGGAGCGACAGCGTGAGCATCCCCCAACCAGAAATGGAATGGCACCACCGCAGCTTTGATCAAATAGCCGGATGCGATTAATACGAAACACGGAAGGATAATGCTGTCAGTGGGTATAGTCGCTAGCGCGCGCTGCAGTTGGGCAAAGTTCAATGCGCCGGTGCGTCCGTAGAGCAGGCCAATGCCCCATAGGGTTAAGAACGCCCCGATCGAATTAGTTATCGCGAAGTTTAATGCCCCCTCGATTGAGGAGGCTTCGATTTTGTACCCGGTAAGCGCAAACGCCACTACGCTCATCAGTTCAAAAAAGACAAACATAGTGAAGATATCACCGGTTAAACAGAAACCGATCATGGCAGTCATGAAAACCAGCATGAGTGCATGAAAAAGGCTGCCCACCGATTCGAAAAAGCGCCAGGCGAAGATCAAAGCCGCTGTTACGAGTAAGCCAACGAGGGCGGCTAGGCCGGCAGACAAAGGATCGATGGTAAACCCGATCCCAACCGCAACACCATGCTGCGGGGTCCAGCCTCCAAACCAATACACCACTGTTTTTCCTAATGATACCTGAAGCAGCAGAATGGCGGCGGCAGTCGTGCCTGCGGCGGTAACAATAGCCAGGATATCGGCTGCAATTCTCGGCAACACCTTGGCCAGAGCCATGAGGAGAGCAGCTATCAGTAAAGGAACCGCGATGACCAGGGCCGGAAGCTCAGACATGCTAGTCCTTCATCGGCCTAAGTTCGTGGGGATCCAAAGTACCCCTCCGTTTCTGCACCTGGATAGCAAGTGCTAATAAAAGTGCCATCACGGTTGCGCCGACCACCACATCAGTCAGTACCAGAGCATGGCCGATCGGATCTACCGCCGGGGTACCGGGTGGCGCTTCATTCTTTAGGAAGATCGGAGAGGTACCACCAGTCCTATATCCGACGGAGAGAATCAATGCGTAGGTGGACGATTGCATCACCACGAGACATACGATCACATGGATGAGATTACGGGTGGTTACAATGGCATAAAACGATACGAGAAATAACCATGCCGCGACTACGTAAGCCAGATAGCTCATGATCTGTTCTCTGGCTTGAGAGCACGCGTTTCTTCCAGAAACTCGCTGAAAAGTAAGGCAAACCCGGCTGCCACTTCTAAACCTACGGCGTAATTGATGACTGGGATGTCACCGCCGGAAAGCACGGTGTCTCGGCTGCCCAACGGTAAAACGTTTGCCAGAAAAGCTTGTCCGGCCAACATAGAACCAATGCCGATCAGTGAATAGCTGCCGGCTGCGATCGCTTCCACCACCTCCGTTAATTCTTTGGTCGTACTCTTCCGATAAGCTCGGTAACCGCCCGCAATGTAAACCAGCATGGAAGCCGTACCCAGAATTGCGCCACCCTGAAAACCGCCACCCGGAGTGAGGGTACCATGAATCACCATGTAAATACCGAATAAATTGGTTACTGCGATCAGGACAAGGCTCACCCAGGATATGGCATCGCTTCGTGCTTCGACCGGCCGATGGTCGGCCGGCGGCTGAGCTGGCGAATCGGGCGACTCGCCTCGTTTACTGCGTAATAACAATACGATCCCAGAGACTGCTCCAAATAAGATGGATTCTTCGCCCAGGGTATCCAATGCACGGTAATCGAAGTTGACCGCGGTCACGACATTGGTGATCTGACGTTCAAATGGAGCAATGGTGTTGATAACGTCACCGTATGGACCCGGGTACTTGCCGAAGCCTGGGAGCGAGAAAATACCCCGGAACAGAAGAATGGCTATTCCAAGTCCACCCGCTCCAGTCATTAATATACGAGCTGAGTTATTCATGGTCGCGACCGGTGTTGCGAACAGAAGCCAATGTAACCAGCAACATTAGAGGTGTAGCCGCGGTGCCTACCGCCAGCTCGGACAAAGCCACATCGCCCGACTGAATGACAACGC
>DASUWQ010000366.1:0-21277 GCA_036378375.1 Chthoniobacterales bacterium | reverse complement strand
TTCCGGCCCTAACACCTGACAAATACAGGCACGTACCAAGCCTGTGATCTCGCTTCCCGTCCTGATCCCGTCCGGCTCGCTCTTCTCTTTGACGGGTGGCGTTACGCCCAATGCGTACTCGATGAGTACACCAGCGCCTTCGTTCTCGAAATCGTCTGGACGAAAACCCGACAGCACCGCGCCAACGACGGCACCATGGCTTTCGTGAAACCGAAGCATCGGCTCGACTAGCTGGCCATGAGCATTCCGCCAGCCCACATAATCTCCATGAGACATCCCTTCGTTCCCCCGATGCTGTCCATAGTGATGACAGCGCGTGACGCCGACAACGTTTTCGATGTCCTCGTTGGCAGAGAAATAAACTAACATGAAGTCGATCAGTTCATCCGCTAACCCTTGTCCATGCATTTCCGGATGAACGCAGATTCCTAACAGCATGGCCGTTTTGCCTGCCGCGTCATAAATTTGTGGAATTTCGGCGTTGGTAATACCAACAAGCCGATCGACTCCACTGATTCGCTGTGAGTAACACGCGGCGATGATTCTTCCGTCATATTCCAGAATCACCTGACCGGTTTGCGCCAAGTTGATGCGTCGATACAATTCTGATTCCGTAGCTCCCAAATTTGCGGGCCAGCTGATAACCTCTAGCTCTCGCAGCCTCGGAACGTCAGCTTCAACTGGGTGCCGTCCTGAGTACCGACGCGGCAGGAACCGATTTATCGTCAGTTGCGCTGAACTCCCCTCTTCCCGGAATCGCCGAGAGACGGTCCGGTCAGGAAACAAGCCTGCCCCTGCCGCCGCCATCAGGAAAACGGGCGCCTCAAAAAGGTGTACTCCCGCCAAGCGTTCGTAAAAGTCGAAGTAGCTCCTGGTAGTAGGTTCACCAGCTTTGGTTTGCACGCAGTGCCCCTCCAGGTTGATCAATCCGTAGCCCGAAACAGTCTTGTTCCACGCTTGCAGATGTTCAGAGAGACTCGAACCAGCCGGAGTTAGAAAGGACTCTATATAGAGCACGCGCTCAAGGTCTCGGATTCCGTACCGGCTTAATTCTGACCCTAGTTGCGCCAACTGATCGCTGTTGAGCCGGATCAGCACATAGGGAAGGTCACGCAGGTTCCCAGCCGCGGCACTGAGTGACTTCTCACTCGCGTCGACCCCAATCAGCCGCAACGGATGAAGATCAACGGACTGCCCTCGCGCTGATCGCGTCCGGATAGCCTCATAAATCGAGCGCAATAATGAACCGTCGCCGCACCCGACATGAGCTAAATATCGTGGCTGCTGTTCCAACGAGTATTGGTCGAAGGTCCGGCCGATAAGATCCTGCAGCTCATTAAGACACGCTTGGGTTAGCACCTGATCCCAGGCCAGATATCGCAATCGAGTACCGTCCAACCCGTCCTCCGGTTTTCTGTTCAAGGTAGAAAGAGCATTACCGAAGATTAAGTCGTCCAGGTGATCCAGAACGGTCATGGGAGAGATCAGGCAGGCCAAATCGGCACTCACCGCCTCCATCTCCGTCTCTGCCCGGTTGAATCGGAATCTATCTTGGTCGCGGTAACCTTGTTTTATTTTGGCAAAGAATTCGCGCACCGGCTCAAGTGTGAGATCGGAAGATCCCGATGCCTGCTCCGGTCCAGCTTCCAAAACGCCCGCGCCGCCTAACTGGTTGAGCGGATAGAAGATCGACGCCGAAAGCGCGTTATCCAAAAGCTCGGCGATTGCCGGGTCGGCGCCTTCCCAACCGTTGCGGCTGCGCTCCAACCAGGCATCGATCGATCCGTCACAGTTCGTCAACCTTAAGAGCTCACCGATGTCCTTCGGGATTTGTTCCAAGAAACTGACCTGAGGACCAACTCGATAGGAATCGCCGCTGTCCCGCGTCAACCAGCCTGTCCCCGCCAACAGGTGAAGGACACTCCGGAGATAATTTCCTTTATTTGCCCCGAACTCGGCGGCGATCGTTTCCAGCGCAACCGGGCGTTGATTCAAAAATTCAAAGAGTCCGTGGCGCCGGCATGAGGCGATCAGTTGGACAGCAGTTAAATCCGCGACCCAGCGACGGTCGAGTCGTTGCATGATACCTTTGGTCTCCGCCCTCTAATTCGACGTTTTATACCTCCAAAGAAGCCGGTTCAGGTCCGTTAGACCGAACCAAAGCGATACGACATATCGTTGCCCGATACTCAACGCCATGGCGCGTTCAACAATACTGCTCGCAATATCCAGCAGGTTCATGACTGGTTGGGGGGGCGCATCCTGCACCGCTGATACGCTGCTCGTAAGTGAGCACTCTGCTCACCCTAGCATCCGAGCTGCGTACAAACGCTCCTACGTTTGCCCTCAGGGTACAAAGTCACTATTAGCAATCAAGATCAAACTTACTGATTCTTTCTAAAAAGTATGGACAGACGACAGTTTGACCGGCTAGATAAGCCTTCAAAGAGGGATTGGTAGTAACAAGGCCCGCTGGATCAACCAAACCGCCGGCGCCAGGCTGATTGCGGATTTGGCGACCCACTTTCGTTGAGCACAAATTAGTCGACGGTCATGCAATCGGAATTGATTGTTTCACCAGAATACCTGGGTTCCTCCGGTTTCCGCAACCGGCATCGACTAACATACGCCTACCTGGCCGGTTCAATGTATAAGGGCATCGCTTCGAAAGAGTTGGTTGTCCAAATGGGCAAAGGAGGTCTGCTCGGCTTTCTCGGCACGGGTGGCCTGAAACTCGAGCGGATCGAAGCGGATCTATTACATATCCAGAGGGAGCTCCGGGATCACGGCGTTTACGGGCTGAATTTGTTGGCAAGCCCAATGCAGCCGGAACTGGAAGAAGCCACTGTCGATCTATACCTGAGGCATAACGTGCCAAGAATAGAAGCTGCGGCTTTCACCCAGATAACCGCTGCCCTTGTTCACTATCGCGCAAAAGGCCTTACCCAAAATCGTGACGGTGCTATCTACATTCCGAATCGGATTTTAGCAAAAGTGTCACGCCCTGAGGTCGCCGAACAGTTTCTTAGCCCACCACCGGAGACTCTGCTTCGGCGGCTGCTCGAATCTGGAAAAATTAACAACTTGGAGGCACAGCTTGCCAGCCGATTGCCGATGGCGGATGAGCTCTGCGTCGAAGCGGATTCGGCAGGCCATACCGACCGAGGCGTCTTACACACTCTGCTCCCGGTGATGCTTCGTCTTAGAGACAAGGCAGTACAAGGACGCGAATATCCGATGGACGTCTACGTTGGTGCGGCAGGTGGAATCGGTACACCCGAGGCCATCGCGGCAGCCTTAATTTTGGGGGCCGATTTTGTTTTAACCGGCTCCATTAATCAGTGCACGGTTGAGGCTGGAACCAGTGAAGCCGTCAAAGACCTTCTTCAAGATGCCAACGTGCAGGATATGGATATCGTGCCGGCCGGCGACATGTTCGAGTTCGGGTCCAAAGTCCAGGTATTTAAAAAAGGTCTCCTTTTCCCGGCCCGGGCGAAGAAACTCTACGATTTGTACAAGCAACATGAATCCTTGGAACAGCTTGACGAGCAAACTCGTGCTCAGCTCGAAAAGCGATATTTCAAGAGGTCGCTCGCCGAAATTTTTGCCGAAACCAAAGAGCACTACATGAGGGTTGCGCCGGAAGCGATCAAGCGGGCGGAGCGCGACCCGAAGCAAAAAATGGCACTGGTGTTCCGGTGGTATTTCATTCACACAAACCGCTTGGCTCTCCGAGGAGATCCGGCGGACAAAGTTGATTATCAGATCCATTGCGGTCCGGCTCTGGGCGCTTTCAACCAGTGGGTCAACGGCACCGATCTAGAAAACTGGCGCAATCGGCATGTCGACGAGATCGCGCGTCTTCTGATGTTTGGCACAGCCAGACTCCTCAACGATCGATTCCGGGCCCTGGGCACTTTAGCGGTTTCGGAGTCACCATCTGAAACTGAGCCAGTATATGCACATAGATAAAGACCAAATCTTCGCGGTACTCAAAGCGAACACATTGCTCATACTGTCTGACGTAGGCGCCAATGACGTCACCATTGATGGTAGCTTGACCGATCTCGGCGCCAACTCGATCGATCGAGTCGAGATTGTGATGAATTCGCTTCAGGAACTCCATCTGAAGATCCCGGTCCCGGAGCTCCACGGCCTGAAAAGCCTGAGGGCGGTAGTCGACCTCTTTTACCGGTACGCTGCCGCTCAATAGACCATGACCGGCCCCGCACCACGAGTCGCAATTACCGGGATGGGAGTCATTTGTAGTATTGCCTCCGATATCGACGAGTTCCGGGCCGCGCTCCGCCATGGCCGGTGCGGGGTCCGCCAACTCCATTCCCAGAATACCACAATCCAAGTCGGGGCAACGCTTCGACATTTTGATTTTGATACCTGGCTCGATCAACTGAGCTCGACCGCGGCCCCTTTGTTTAAACGGGCGCGCAAGATCTTGGCTAACACTACGGACTCGACTAAATGGAGTGTTTGCTCTGCGCTCCAGGCCGTCCTTAACTCCGGACTTAACCAACTGGAAGCAGATGGCCTACCCTGCGGGCTGATCGTGGCCGGCAGCAACTTAGCACTCAATTACACGGCTAAGAACTGGCGTTCGTTTTCAACGAGCAGCCAGTTCAATCCCCGGTACGCGATGTCGTTCTGGGACACCAATCAACTCGGCTGCCTTAGCGATATCCTCTCCCTTCACGGGCCGGGCATGACGGTCGGCGCCGCTGCCGCCAGTGGGAACGCAGCCATTTTCCAGGCCTTCCATTGGCTTCGAGCGGGCATTGTAAAACGCTGCCTGGTCGTTGGAGCAGGCGTCGAGTTCTCTGAACTTGAACTTGAGGGTTTCGCTCTCCTGGGAGCGGCGTTCTGCGATCCGGTTGACTCCGAGCCGGATAAGGCTTGCCGGCCTTTTGACCGAACCCACGCCGGCTTCGTTTTTGGAGAAGGCAGTGCTTCGGTTGTCCTGGAGTCATTAGAAACCGATTACCCGAAACCGTTCCTAGGCGAGATCTCCGGCGCTTCCTTGACCTTAGACGGAACTCATTTGCCAGAACCGACCGTCGACGGCGAAGTCCGATCGATGCAAGCCGCGCTTTCCGCGGCAGAACTTTCTCCGAACCAAATCGGCTATCTCAACGCCCACGGAACCGGTACTCCGGCTGGCGATCGCACCGAATGCCACGCAATCAAATCGGTGTTCCAAGAGCATGTCTATCAGCTTCCGGTTAATTCTACCAAGGCGCTCACCGGCCATTGCTTCAGTGCTTCCGCCGTCATTGAGCTCGTTGCATGCATTTTGCAGCTCAACGGGGGCTTTGCTCATCCCAATCGCAATTTAGAAAATCCGATTGATCCAGAAATGCATTTCCTTCGCTCAGAAGCGGAAACGTTAGCCGCGGAATACGGACTTTCCAATTCGTTCGGCTTTGGCGGTATCAACAGCAGCGTCGTTATCCGAAAGGGAATCGTCGATGGCGGCAGGAATTGAAGCCATCAATTTTTACGGTGGCCGCACTTTCCTGGATGTCCGCCGCCTGTTCGAAGGACGCAAACTGGATCTTCGTCGCTTTGACAATCTAATGATCAAACGAAAGTCGGTCGCGCTCCCCTGCGAGGATGCGGTTTCCTTGGGTGTCAATGCCGCTAAGCCTATAGTCGACGGCCTAACCGAGCAGGATAAACAGCGAATCGAACTTCTAATTTGCGCCACCGAGTCCGGGGTCGACTTTGGCAAATCTCTCAGCACCTATCTGCATGCCTATCTGGGATTAAGTCGAACCTGCCGGCTCTTTGAGATCAAACATGCCTGCTACGCAGGGACCGCGGCATTCCAGTCGGCAATCAACTTCATCGTCTCGAATTCGTGCCCCGGAGTTAAAGCACTCGTCGTTGCCACCGATAATTCCAAAGCCGCCATTAAAGGTACCTACGTCGAACCTTCGCAAGGGGCGGGTGCGGTCGCCTTACTGATCAGCGATCAACCCGATATAATGGAGATCGATTTCGGAGCCAATGGTTATCATAGCTACGAGATCATGGACTCTTGCCGTCCCACCGCAGAGATCGAAACGGGTGATGCTGATCTGTCCCTGGTCGCCTACCTGGATTGCTTGGAACAGAGCTTTAACGCTTATTCAGCCCGAGTCGAGAATGTCGATTTTACGAGCACGTTTGACTATCTCGCCTTCCATACGCCGTTTCCGGGCATGGTAAAAGGAGCTCACCGGATGTTGATGCGAAAACTGAAAAACGCTGATGCTGCCGTTTCGGAGGCGGATTTTCAGCGGCGCGTTTCCCCGTCTCTTACTTATTGTGTCGAAGTTGGTAACATCTACTCAGCGACCCTCTATCTCGCACTATGCGGCTTACTTGATACCGCCGTCCTGACAAGCCCCAAGCGAGTCGGCCTATACTCCTATGGCTCCGGTTGTTGCGCTGAGTTCTTTAGCGGAATCATCGGACCGGCGGCTAGCGCCAAGATGAAACCCATGACGCTCCAGTCCAGGCTTGCCGAGCGTTATGAATTGTCGATGAAAGAATACGATGCGCTGCTTGAACTGAATAATGAGTGGACTTTCGGCATTAAAGATCGCGACTCAGACACAGACTCCTATCACGACATCTATCAAGAAGTCATGAAAGGACGAGGCCTGTTAGTTTTAACCCGCATTCGCAATTACCACCGCGAGTACGACTGGAGTTAAGCTATGGCATTCGCCACCTTGGTCGTGAAAGAGGGTTTTCGTCAACTGACAGCTCAGATCTCTCGACCAGAGAGCGCGAATAGTCTCAATCAGACCCTCATCCGGGAGTTGCATCAGGCTTTGGATTGGGCAGAGGCGACACCCGATGGTCGCACTTTCGTCTTGGAAGGCCTTCCGGGAGTGTTTTGTACCGGCTTGGACTTTCATGATGCCGCGGAACCAGCCTCTATTCCGTCTGGAAGCGACCAGGCAACGGAATATTTTCGTTTGCTGAAACGGCTAACGCTTTCCCCGCGGATCGTTGTTTGCCGGGTAGACGGCAAGGTCATTGCTGGTGGCATCGGGTTAGTAGCGGCATCCGATATCGTGCTCGCAACCGCACGAGCGGAGTTTAGCCTGCCAGAAGCACTGTGGGGTTTGCTGCCCTGCTGTGTGCTACCATTCCTTCTCCGCCGGCTTGGCTACCAGAAAGCCTATTTTCTGACCCTCACCACGCGTCCCATGACTGCCGCAGAAGCGTTCTCTAATCACCTCGTGGATGAACTCTCCGAAAACCTGGATGACGCCATACGGAAATTATCCCTAAGACTAAATCTGTTGGATGACCGAGTCATTCTCGATCTGAAACACTATTTTCAGCAGATCGCAGGAATCTCCCCGGAGATTGAAAAAATAGCCGTGCAGGAGATTAACCGCTTAGCCGGGCAAACCTATGTCCGGGAAAATATTAATAACTATATCCAGCGCGGCGTGCTCCCCTGGGAGAAAAGACCAATCTAAACAATTTAAAAAAAACTAACCCCCCACGATTAACTAATCTGTCTATGGAACCTACTAACAATCAACTGGAGAATCCCTGGGATTTCTTCCCGCTGGCGATGTGCATTAACTTGCTGGAGCGAGATGACCGGTTAGAGGAAGCCAAACAAGAGTTCACAAAGGCTGGTTTACGTCGCGTCGTTTTTTATCGCTCGCCGCGCCAACCCGACCGGGACAAGGCGATCATTGACTCTCATATGGCCTGCTTGCGTTACGCGGTAGAGCAAGGCGTGCCCCACGTTCTGATTTTCGAAGACGACGCTCAGTTTCTGGATGGCTACGAAGCAAATTTGCGGAGAGCGGTTGATTTCATGACCACCCGCGAAGAGTGGGACCTGTTTCATTTAGGCGGTTTCATTTTTCGTAAGGTAGAACGTGTCACACCTCACATTGTGCGGGGCGGCATTATGACGGTCCATGGTTATGTGATTAGCCAAAAGTTGGCCAAACTGGCGCTGGAGAAGAGACCTTACTGCTCTCGGATGTCGATCGACATCTTCTATCACGCTCTTAACGGCGATGCTGCTTTTGCGTGTGTCTATCCACCAATCTGCATCCAGCGTGCATCCCCGTCGGATGGTAGCTGGGATAAACGTCGACTCGCCGACGAGGGCTGGCTGGGCAACGCCCAAATTTACACCTCATTGGACCGCCAGGATAAGTGGCGCTTTAAGCAATTTTCATTGTTCGAACGATCTAAGATTGAGCAGGGCTTGGTGTTCTTCAAAGTCTGGGGCAGCGTTTGTCGAAATCGACTCAAGAAGGCCGAAAAACAGATCACCGCGGGCCGAATCCCTGCGATCACCGAATATCCCGTGGGAGAATATCACTCAGTCGAGCTCACAGCCGGTATCGGTAACCCCTAGAAAACAGTCATTGCTCGGCCCCACACTCCGGCCCCCAACCTCTTAGTCGCAGATGCATAAGAAACAGAAGTATTACATCGGCCTTGCCAATACTTTTCATGATCCGGCGATTGCCTTGGTCAATTCGGACGGTCAGGTCCTTTTCGCGGAAGCATCCGAGCGTCCGCTGCAGCAGAAACGTGCATTCTGCTCTCCGGCGGATGTTCGACAAGTTGTGCGCAATATCTTGAAAGAGTATTGCGATCCGCGAGGGGAATTCGTGCTAGTCAAACCCTGGAGCAGCAAGATGCAGAACTTCATGGATCTCATGGGTTTGTTGGGATCTACCAATCATGAAATGATTCCTCGACGGCCAGAACGGATGACCAAGTTTCTGTGCACCAAGGATGTATTGTTTTCTACCCTATGGATCCAATACGCCGGCTTCAAACAGTCAGGCGGCCATGTCGCCGACATTCTCAAGACTGAGTTTCGGAACAGCCGCGTTTCCTTCGTGAAGGTTCCCCATCACCACGCTCACGCTGCCAACGCCTGTTTTACTAGTCCTTTCGAAAAAGCGGCCTGCGTGGTTATCGATGGTCAGGGCGAATGGGGGTCAATGAGCTATTTCGCGTATGAACAGGGGCGGCTTCGCCCCGTCTATCAAGTAAAAGGTCCGGAAAGCCTTGGTATCGTCTACGGACTTTGCACCGAATTTTGCGGGTTCAACATTGAAAAGGGTGAAGAATGGAAGTTGATGGGCCTTGCTCCATATGGCCAGCTCGATCCTGAAGTATTAACTGCCTTACGAGGGCTCGTCCGCGTCGATGGACTCTCGATTCGGTACCCGGCCTTGCCCGAGATCGAAGGTTGGTTCAAACGGATGAAAGCAAAGGCGCGCACGAGCGATATGACCGCTCTGCAGGTGGCCGACCTCGCGTTCACTAGCCAGTTCTTTTATGCCGAGGTGATGGATCAGTTGCTGAATAACTTTTTCCAGCACAGCATCTCGGATAACCTGGTTCTCGGAGGAGGTTGCGGGCTAAATTCCTCTTATAACGGTGAAATTGTCCGCCGCACGAAGTTCAAACATCTTCATGTACCAAGCGCACCGGCCGATGACGGCAACGCGTTAGGTTCAGCCCTCCTAGCCTACTATCAAGATCACCCTGAGGCTAAACCGAAGGCGGAAGTCCATTCACCCTTCCTTGGCAGCAGCATGTCAAAAGGAACCATTGAAAATCTCGCGACCTTCGGAGGATTACATAAACTGCGACATCTACCCGGTAGCATCCATCGGGAGACTGCCCGTTTGTTAGCAGACGGTAAACTAGTTGGCTGGGTGCAGGGCCGCGCTGAGTTTGGACCCCGCGCGCTCGGCAATCGTTCAATTTTGGCCGATCCACGGCCAGCCGATATGAAGGATAAAATCAACTCGCGGGTCAAATTCCGCGAGGAATTCAGACCATTCGCTCCCTCCATCCTCGACGAATTCGGTGACGAGTATTTCGAAAATTACCAAGTTTCACCTTATATGGAAAGGACTCTCAAATTCAAAGAAGCCGCCAAAGCGAAGGTACCGGCTATTGTGCACGTCAATGCCACCGGGCGATTACAATCAGTCCGACGGGAATGGAATCCTCTGTACTATGATCTCATCCGCGCATTTTGGGAATTAACCGGCGTACCCATGCTTTTAAATACGAGTTTCAACATTATGGGGAAACCCATCATTCATAGCGTAGAAGATGCTATCGGCCTCTTCTACACGACCGGCCTGGATGCTTTGGTTCTCGAAGATTACCTGATCGAGAAATGAGCGCTTCCGAGAAATTCTACTTCGGCCTCTCTAACAGTCTTCACGATCCGGCGATGGCGGTGGTTAGCTCGGATGGTGAGGTGCTCTATGCGGAAGCCTCTGAGCGGCTTCTTCAGCACAAGCGGGCGATGGGCTTGACCGCAGATCTGCGTGAAACCGTCCGTCACGTCATCAAAGAGTATTGCTCCCCTCAAGCAGAGTTTGTGGTGGCAAAACCTTTATCCCGGCGGGTAGATAATGTCCTCCGATGGCTAACCCTGGTCGGAGCGACCGATCACGAGCGGCTACCGCGGCGAGATGGCAAAATGACCAAGTTCATGATTGAAAACTATTTGCTGTTCGCTCTGACCTGGCAGGCCTATTCGAGCATTCAGATTTCGGGAGGCAACATTGCCGATATTTTGCGCACGGAGTTTGGTAATGACAAAGTTTCCTATGTGAGGTTCGATCATCATCTTGCTCACGCGGCTAATGCGAGTTTCACCAGTCCGTTCGAAGACGCGGCCTGCGTGATTGTTGATGGGTACGGCGAGGGGGGAGCAATTAGTTACTTCGAATATAAGGGCGGCCGCTTAAAAGAGCGACATCGAGTCAAAGGCGAGGCAAGCCTCGGCTTTCTCTACGGCATTTGTACCAATCTCTGCGGTTTCAGCTCGGAGAAGGGAGAGGAGTGGAAGCTGATGGGCCTCGCTCCTTATGGGAAACTGGATCCGGAAGTCCTCGATACGTTCCATTCCCTGGTCAAAGTTGACGGACTCTCGATAAAGTATCGTTCGTTGCCACACATCAAAGCGTGGTTTGAACGGATGAAGCCAAAAGCTCGGACGGATGGTGCATCTCCTCTGGAAGCGGCAGATGTCGCCTATACCACTCAGTTCTACTATGCCGAGGTGATGACCCAGCTACTGAACAATTTCTACGCCCTCGGGATCTCGGATAATCTAACCCTGGGGGGTGGCTGCGGACTGAACTCCTCCTACAATGGGCAGATTACTGATCTCACACCGTTTAAACGCGTCCATGTCCCCTGTGCCCCAGCCGATGATGGTAACGCTTTGGGAACAGCTCTCCTAGCGTATTACCAGGATCATCCGGAGCGGCGGCCAACAGCAGCAGTACAGACCCCTTTTCTCGGTGCGTCCCTCTCTGGGCGCACCCTAGCGAACCTGGTCAAATTTGGGCGCATGAACAACGTCCGCCACCTTCCGGAAACCGTTCATCAGGAAACCGCCCGATTGCTTGCAGAAGGCAAGCTAGTCGGCTGGGTGCAAGGACGAGCGGAGTTCGGCCCGCGCGCGCTGGGTAATCGCTCAATTCTGGCTGATCCGCGACCGGTAGATATGAAGGACCGGATCAACTCGTTGGTCAAGTTTCGGGAAGAGTTTCGCCCGTTCGCTCCTTCGATTCTCGACGAGTATGGCGACGATTATTTTGAGAATTACCAGCCGTCTCCCTACATGGAGCGAACACTAACCTTCAAGGAATCCGCCGGGCAAAAAGTCCCAGCTATCATCCATGTTAATCGAACCGGCAGGCTGCAATCCGTGCGCCGTGAATGGAACCCTGCCTATTACGATCTAATTAAAGCCTTCTACGACATAACCGGGGTCCCGATGCTTTTAAACACAAGTTTTAACATTATGGGTAAGCCAATTATTCACAGCGTCGAAGATGCTATTGGCCTGTTCTACACGACTGGTCTGGACGCTTTGGTTCTCGAAGACTACCTGATCGAGAAATGACTGCTTCTGATTCTAGGCGTCACTTAACGATAGCGGCGGAACACGCTAAACAGAGTACTTGGCGAACTATTTATTTTCTCAGGTCCTGAACAAAGCTACCAGAGATGAATTTGCGCATTGCATTTGTCACCCACGAACTCGTCCATGGGGGGCAACTAACGTTCCTCATTAACATTGGCCGGGAGTTTCAACGTCGTAACATCACGCACTGTATTATCAGTCTTCACTCTCGCCATCCATTGGAAAGAGATTTTGCCGCCGCCGGGGTAGAAACCTTACGGCCAGCCTCACCTCCTCGCTCTTATGAGGATGGAATCGCATTTGGTCTTGAACAACTGCGAGCGTTCAATCCCACGCACATTGTTGGGTTCCATGCGCCACAGTCCATAGAGCTTCTGCGTTACGTTCCTCCGGGCGTTTCACGCATAGCCTTGGCGCAGACCGATGACCTGCCGGTCTACCGCATCTTCGCCAACTATGCTCCATTCCTTGATGCAACGGCAGCCGTCTCGCAGTACTCATGCGATGTAATTGCGACTTACCCACAACTACAGGACAAACCGATCTACTACCAACCCTATGGTATCCCGATCTCTGACCAACTGGCCAGGCCTTTATCGGGTCAAGGGCGACCCATCCGAATAACTTACGTTGGCCGTCTGGTTCGCGAACAAAAACGAGTCCATGTGTTTCCGCAAATTTTGCAGACGTTGGTAAACTCCCGACGACCCTTCATTTGGAGGATCGCCGGCGAAGGTGCAAAACTTGCCTGGCTCAAAAAGAACCTTCAGACGAGCCACCCAGAGCAACAAGTTAGTTTTGAAGGACAGGTGCCGTATAGCCGGATTCCGGAGCTAATGCTCAATTCCGATGTTCTCCTTCTGCCCTCAGACTACGAAGGACTTCCACTTGTCCTTTTGGAAGCAATGTCTCAGGGAGTTGTCCCAGTCGTAAGTGACCTGCCTAGCGGTATCAGAGAGGTGGTGAACGCCGAAACCGGTATTTTGGTTATGCCAGCAGACATCGATGGATACGCCAAAGCGATATTGCAGCTCGACTCGGACCGGGAAGACCTTGCCAAGAAGAGCCTCGCCGCGAGCCGGATGATTAGAAATGGTTTTTCTTGTGAGGTAATGGCAGACCGTTGGCTGCAAATGTTTGGCCAACTTACCTCGGCGCCTACTCCATGGCCGGTGTCACAGAAGGTTGAGTACAGCGTCATGATGCGACGGCTCGGCTTTCCCTTCCTTCCTGCGTTTCGTCCTGTCGGCAAGTTGATCAACCGAGTTACCGGCAGAAAACCATTCTAGCTATTTCTCTCGGACGGCAGATTTAATTACAGCACCTGGCCCAGATCATCCTGCAAACACAGCACTGATCGTTTCGGAAGGACTATAGCAAAGGCATAGGAAGAACCAGTCGAGACCTTCGCTTTATATTGAGCAAAGTTCTCAAATAGATCTTCCCAAGTTCCTGAATCCAGCCTCCGGAACTCGGCCAGATATTTCTCCGTTTACGACGCTTTCGAGTCCGGCCTGGTTGATTAAGAGTCACGGAGCTCCGCGATAGATATGTCCCCAACGTTCAAGGTTCAAGAACCGGGACCGCAACGCGACCGCCGACCGCGACGAGAACCGTAGTGGATTTCAGCGGACAATCCCGAACCTGTTACCCAACATTCCTCGGTGTTCGTTACCAGCCCAGTCGATAAAATGCCGTGCGACATCAGTCCCATCTTATTGGTAATTAGCAACTTACGTTACGAACTATCGGGCCGGCGGGATTCGAACCCACGACCTCTTGAACCCCATTCAAGCGCACTACCAAGCTGTGCTACGGCCCGATTATTCTAGGAACGCCAAAGATGCCAAGGTCAGAGGGCTTTGCAACCGAAAAGGGTTTTTCACCGTTCGCAGTTCCCAGTCCACGGTTGCTCTCGTTCGAGGTGTTTGGCGAAGTTTAGAGGAATTGAACCAATGGGACCCATTCACGGCTCCCAAGTAGCAAAAAACGCCATAAGCACAACATTGGCAGACGCGTTCGATCGGAGATCTGTAACGGCAAACTGCGAACAGTGAACCGCGAACGGTCAACAGTGAACCGTTCATGGTCGGGGCGGCGTGATTTGAACACGCGACCTCCTGCTCCCAAAGCAGGCGCTCTACCAAGCTAAGCTACGCCCCGTGCTACTGAGGAACGGCAACAGTAGCAGGCCGTTGGCGGAGTGCAAGCGCCGCAACGCCGGGAAATGCTATGAGCGTCGGGAACGGGCCCATTGGCAGCGTAGGACAAGTCGCGGCGAAATCCACCTGATAAAGATTGCCCATCTCGTCCGCCACCCATTGACGGAGCGTCAGCGGCCACAGCGATCCGCGGGTCTCGACTACCGAAATCGTCGCCTCCTGGTCACGATTAGAAAACGTGCCTCTTACCAAGATCTGATTCTTAAGTTAAAAAAACCTGATTATTGCAACGACGCCGCTTCACGCACCTAGACTCATTTCGTTGTCAACTATTCCCGAAAACAGCTACGGAATAAAATCGACCTTGATGAAGCCGAAGATCGCGTCGGATTTTATGTCAGTGACGTTAATAATCAAGACTTTACTACTTCGCCATTATTCCGGAAATCTTATTGCTATTAAACTGTCGGTTACTCTCAGCTAAGCCTGATCGGATCGTTGTAACCATCGTAAGATATTGTTTATGGTTTCGCTGATCCGGACGGCATAACGTCGGGAATAAACTCAAGCGTTCACAGTCTTTGTCGGTAAGCAGGCTATTGGTCGAGTCGGCCAAATAATCTGCGTACCTCCAACCCAATTAACTAATCTACGGGGCAAATCTGTGAGAACAGTAACTAACAATAGCGAATCAGTAAGTGAAAAATCATCCTTGTCAGAAGCTGCGCCTAACCCACTCATGACTAGAAGGCTACGGCGCCGATCTTTCCTTAGAGGTCTAGGTGCAACCAGCGCACTGTTGGTTCCAGCCACCACTGCCTTGATTAACAATACGAAAGCCCAAAGCTCGAGCCAGAACAGCGATTCTGGCGGACAATTAACCAAAGGCGACGCATCTATCTTGCGTTTCCTGGCCGCCGCCGAGATCATCGAGAGTGACCTCTGGGAACAGTACTGGGAGCTGGGTAACGGAACGCTGGATTTTGCGTCTCACAATCCGCAGCCCGGCACTACGCTAACTGCCACCAATGGCAACACGGCTTATATCAAAGCCTTGCAGCTTTTGGACACTGACATGCCTCAATACATCTTGGACAATACCGATGATGAATTCAGTCATGCAAACTTCCTGCTGGCTTACTTGAACTCGAAAGGCGCAAATACCTCCGATCTCGACCTGCTGGTTGGTCCTCATTTTCGCACACTGGACAAGCAAGCGAATGGAACACCCATCAGTAGTAGGGCGACCGGATCAACCCAAAAACCTCGGCTCACAAACCTTACCCAGCTCACGGTAGACACTAGCTTTTGGGGTCGATACCGGGATGACCGTGCCAACCCGGACCTCGGTGGGAAAAACTTCGTTCAAGCCGTGCCGACTCTGAACTCTGGAAAGCATACCGCTATCCCCAGAACCGATGCTGATACCACCAGCCAAAACGGGGCCCTCATTAATGCGATTGCCTTTACGGCGGGGTTCCACTTTTGCTTCATTGAGATCGGCGGTACCAGCCTCTATCCATCCTTGGCCCAACGAGTACGTGATCCGGAAGTTCTACGGATCGTCCTGAGCATCGGTCCGACGGAAGCGATGCATTTTCAAACCTGGCAGGATAAGGCGGGGAACGCGGATGCCGGCAACCCGCCGTTCACCGTCTCGGACCCAATAAACAACTCGACGGTCACGTTCACCGATCTGAGTGCGACCACGAATGAGCTTCTGCAGGCAAACCTGATCATGCCGGAGCCGTGCCCATTCCTGAGTACCTCGTTCCCGATTTGCTCAATCGTCCGTCCGACTGACACGGTAGGAGCGGCAATGGCAGCCGTTCAAGCTCTGACCGCGGATGGACTTTTCACCGGACAAACTCCGGAATTCTTCCAGTTGTTAGCGGACTTAGCATCGGACGCTGATCAAGCTCGACGCTGAGAATACCGTTAGTGGGAATGCAAGGCGTCAAAGGCGCCTTGCGCATAACGCGTACTTTGCCGCCACTTATCCGACGTAGCTAAAGGGGGAGAAGTCTGAGGCGGCCATAGATTAATAGCCCAGGGCTTTAGCCCTGGATTATGCGTAGCGCCAAATCCGCCCTGAAAGCATCTCCAACCCCGCGGCGGGGTGCAATTCGGACGAAGCAAATAGATACAATTCCAGCCGAAATAGCTGCCAACAAACCCTTTCGAGGACGAGGACGACGACGAGGACGAGAACGATGTGCCTCACGAGTGGCGGCCGAAGTGTGCGTTTAGGTTGCTTGTGTGTTATTTCACCGGGCCGCGGAACCTCGGATGCCGCTTTCAAGGGCATCTTTCATTAACCCCTGGACCCAGGGCTAAAGCCCTGGGCTATAATGTGTAGCTGCTTCCGACTTCGCCCCATCTCCCCCTTTAGCTACGTCGGACAAGTCGCGGCATTGGACGCCTCGGGTCGGCCCTGTCAAGTAGCAATGTTGTAACATAATCCGAAAAGCGCGGTGCGTGGTAATAAGCGAAGCTGGCCAGTTACCCCACCACAAAACCGCGTATGGCCAGACGTGCTAAATCAAGAAACTCGGCGCCAGCCCAACCGTCACCCGCTTCGGGACCAACGGATTCCAATCCGGACAACTCACAGCCGATCCCGACGAATGGTCCACAATTCGGCGAACCTACGCCGACGCCAGATCCCACGAAATTCAGCGTAAAGCACGGATCTGACAGCCAAGCCTACAAAATTCTGGACAGCCAAAAGGGCACACTACAGCCGCGTCCTTTCCCGATCGCGAGTGAGGCTGAGCCCCGATTAACATTGGCTGATGCCCTGGGAAAGAAGGGATCGGATATCGAAAATGCGATTAGTCGAGCGGGCCAAATCGTATTCCACTCATTAGGTGACACCGGCAATACAAAGGGACCGCACAACATGGAACTGGTCGCTGACAAGATGGTCAGCGACTATAGCGAGACGGATCCCAGATCTGTCCCTTCCTTTTTGTATCACCTAGGAGACGTTGTCTACAGTTTCGGTGAGGCTGAATACTACTACGACCAATTCTACGACCCGTTCCGCGACTACCCTGCTCCAATCTTGGCAGTACCTGGTAATCACGACGGCATGGTGGCGCCAAATACGTCGGCGAAATCACTGGCCGCTTTTTTGGAGAACTTTTGTACTAGTGGGCAACCGCCACATCGGACACCAGAATCCGGCGCTTTGGTTAGAACTGCGCAAATTCAACCGGGAGTTTATTTTACCCTCGAAGCTCCGTTCGTTCGGATCCTAGGACTTTATAGCAATTGCTTGGAGGATCCGGGCGTAATTTCCGATCAAGAAGGCACTTATCCGTCGCTGACCGGTGTCCAGCTAACCTATTTAGAGACCGCTTTACAGAGAGTCAAAAAAGAGAAGTTCAGTGGCGCTTTGATCATTGCGGTTCATCACCCACCTTATGTCGCCCAAACGCGGTCTCCCAAACTAATTGCCGGCCGGCATGGTGGCAGCCCTCTGATGTTGCAGGAGATCGATGCAGCCTGTGAGAACGTCGGCGTATGGCCTCATGCCGTCCTTTCCGGACACGCCCACAATTACCAACGTTTCACCAGGACGTTAGATAATCGGCAGACACCCTTTGTCGTTGCAGGCAATGGCGGCCATGCCATCCAACGTCTCACTTCGAAGGCAATGCCGACCTTGCGAACCCCGGTGGTTCAAGCGTCGCTTTCGAACGGGGACGACCAAATCGTTTTCGAAAACTACGACGACACTGAGTACGGTTATCTGAGAATAATCGCCGACCCGCAGCAGCTTAGGATCGAATATCATCCATCCTCCGATGGCGATGCGGCTAAAACACCCGATGATTCGGTTACGGTTGATTTAGCGACCCGGAAAATTGTTCGATATAATGTACCTGATCCCACCCGGTCATGATAGACTGCCGGAGGACGGAGGGGCGTTGCATTCCGTGTTAGAGCTCGCACGGGTGTCGACCCCGACGAATCTTTTTAAGTAAGGTGCTTCGATAGACGCGACGCCCTGGGATGGGACGGATACTCAGCACGTTGGGACCTAAGGAACGATAAACCCTGCCACACTTAAAGGGAGCCGCGGCCGGACATGTCTATTCAAGCTATGGGCGATAGACCGCCTCCGAATCTGCAGCGGCACATCTCTAATGCGGCTCCCCTCCGTCGGGGGTGGTGGTCAACGCTGTAGCCGTAACGCGGAGGTTATCCTAGTCCGGCAGCCGCCAAGCGGCGGCCAGACTTCGATTAAGAAGTGGCCGCCGTCAGGAGCAACATATTTATAGCTGTTATATAGAAGGATCGTAGCAGGTTTCAAACCGACGGGTAGATGATCTAGCGCGGCAATCGCTGCCGTCGTAACATCAACGGCCCGTGGGACTCACAACCAAGTTAGCTTAATACCGTTTTCTTCTTTGCATTGTCGGAAGCTTTTCGCAGAATCATTTTCGGCCGCGACGAAAGGTAGGAGCAGCAGCAGGATCTAACTATGGGCTCTGGTATCAGCGATAGCAACGATTGTCACTATCGAGGATGGCGACATGAGTAATACCGATTCCTTTCAGCATTTCCGCATTCTGCTGAGGCCAGATGGAACACCGTGGGAGCTGGGACGCGGAGCCATGGGTATAACTTATAAAGCGTTTGATACCAACCTCCGGTACGACGTCGCGCTCAAAGTAATTAACGCGCAACTTATTACCAGCGACTCGGTCAAACAACGCTTTATCCGCGAGGCACGTTCCGCCGCTCAGCTTTCCCATCCTAACGTGGCTCGGGTATTCCACTTGGGAGAAACCGAAGCCGGGTTTTTCTATGCGATGGAATATGTTGATGGGGAAACGGTGGAACGCCGAGTGCAACGCACGGGGCCAATTCGTCTCGATCTTTCCCTGCGGATTGTACGTCAAGTCACACGCGCGCTCATCGCGGCCGAACGACAGCGGCTAGTCCATCGCGACATTAAACCGTCAAACATTATGCTCGTTCACAGCGAAGACGACGAGCATATCCAGGTAAAAGTAATCGATTTTGGGTTAGCAAAGTCGCTGGTGAGCAGCGCAGATTTGTCTGGCGCCATCACCGTAGGAGGTTTTGTCGGCACCCCCCATTTTGCGAGTCCGGAACAGCTCAAAGAACAGAACGTCGATCTGCGATCGGACATTTATTCTCTGGGCGCAACCCTGTGGTTTATGATCACGGGTCAGCCGCCGTTCCGGGGATCAATCGCGGAAGTTATCTACGATCATATGGCGGTCTCACCGTCGGAAGAAATTTTGCGTCAGGTGCCTGCGTCCGTAGCTGAGCTTCTTCGAAAGATGCTGGCCAAGGCCCCGGAAGACCGTTTTCAAAGCCCGCTCGAACTGAGCCAGACCCTGGATCAGTTGCTCAAGGAAGTCGAAACGATCGCGGCGACGACCTCCGTGACCGTCCCTGGGGCGCAACCTCTAGGCACTTCCGAATCTATCTTTTCTACTGGGCAGATCATCGCCAATCGCTACGAAGCCAAGCAAAGGTGGAACGCAGATACGTCGGTGTTTCAAGCGGTTGATTTGCAGAACCACCAACCCGTGGGGCTAAGAGTTTTTCTACCAAAACAGCTTCCAATTTCTGACCCCAGAGAGGTTGAGAATTTCTATTTCCTCCGTGACATCCGCCACCCGAACCTGGTCGTAATTCAAAGCGTCGAACAATACGACCAAGCGTTGGTCGTCGTTAGTGAATGGATTCACGGATTCACCTTATTAGACCTGCTGCGGGTACGGCGTGAGCTTACCTGGCCGGAAGTGCTGGTTTTGGTTAGACCATTCGCCTCGGTCTTGGATTTGCTGACCGATCGCCAAGAACTTAAAGGCGTTATTAAACTGCGAAAAACGTTCGTTGCGTTTGCTGAGGAAACTGCAGACGTAGAAAGCTTACAGCATAGTCTGTTGAGTTCCTGGCCAACCTATTCTGTCAAAGCAGACACTCTCGATCTCTGTACCGATGTGCAGCCGGCTGAACCCACAGAAACGCTGGTTACAGAATCGAACTTGGTTTATTCAGATCATCCTATCCGGCAATTGGCCGCCTTGCTATATGAGCTCTTAGGCGGCGCAGCGAACCCATCGAACCCATCCGGCTCAGCAGCCGGCGTCTCGCGCTTTGCTCCATTGCCCAAGCTGACCGAAAATGGCAATACCGTCTTGCGCCGCGCGTTGCTCGACCCGGATTATTTTCCGTCCGCCGTGGATTTTTTTGCAGAGCTGGAACGGTTTAATCGTCGCGATTACCATTCAGAAGCGATTAAATATGCGGTTGACGTTCCGCTACCCCAGTTAGTGGCTGCTCCCACTTTCGCACCCAAAGAGGTTCCGCCGATTCAACCAGAGTCTGCCCCGTCGTTGGCACTCCAGACTTCGCCTCATCGTTTAGACTCGGAGACGCTACGTCAGGCAGGCCGGGAGGCTACGCCCGGAAAAAATCCGGCTTCGGCTCCGCCGCCTCAAGTTCTCCACCCGAGCGAGGTGACCGGACCGGTCCCACCGCAGCGCCCACCCGAACGGTTCCGTGGTCCGATTGCCTTTATTCTTGGAGCATTAGCAGCGGCCGGACTCGGGTTCCTCGGTTTCAAAGTCTTCGAACGCTTTTCACCTGGACTATCTGGTCAAGGAACATCTACGGGGACATTTTCGATTTCGTCTTCTCCGCCGGGAGCGATCGTCCAGTGGCAAGGACACGAGATCGGCAAAACACCACTGACCAATTATGCGTTACCGGCGGGTGATCAAGTTGTTAAACTTGAAATGCCGAACTATCTGGCGCGGCCGATCGAGTTCATGGTGAAGGACGGGGTAACTGCTGACCTCGGCGTCATCACGCTGACTAAGCAATCTGGAAAGATTCGGCTCACAACAACTCCGAGCGGCGTTGCGTTTAAGATCGACGGCCCAGAGCAGAAAACGGTCTCAGGGAAAACGCCCGCCAGCCTCGAGGACCTAGCGCCTGGGAAGTATGCGATCACCCTAAGTCGGCCGGGCTGGCCCGACTATGCAGAAACCGTCGACCTCACGGCCAATAACCCGGTTGAGATCAATCACATCTTTCGGGGTACAGATGTCACTCTCAGCAGCGACCCACCCGGAGCCAGCATTTTTCTCGGTAAAACTAAGCT
>DASUWQ010000365.1:0-7486 GCA_036378375.1 Chthoniobacterales bacterium | reverse complement strand
GCGGCCGGGGGACGACGGAGGAAGTCTGCTTTGCGTGAGATTTTTCTTTTGATTGCGGCTCCGCTTCGCCAATTCCCTGCCACTCCGCGCGAGGTTTACTCGGCCACAATTTGTTCCTTGGTGCTGACCTTTATTTCCGGTTTATCGCGGTAAAGCTGAATCGTACCTACGATCTTCACCTTTTTACCCTGCAGGTTGGTCAACCCCGGGTCGGCCGCCTCCGGTGCATCTTGGGGGATCCAAACCACGAAAGTGATATTTGGGTACGCTCCGCCAAAATTGAGAAAAATGTTCCCATTCCTGCTCTTGAACACCCTGGTAATCGTTCCTTCCACCGCCACGGCCTGCCCAACATGCTGAGCCGCTTCCGTGTCGGGAATCAGCGTCTCAGCCTGAGCCGCACCTCCAAGCAGGCTAAAAGCGCACAACAAACCAGAAAGCAGAATTAGACCAGGTGATTTCTTCACACGAATCGTGCAGCGTTCACCGTCTTCGGCTTCTTCGCTAGTTAGAACTTGCGATGAACTTATTTGTAGTCGATCCGGCGCACCGGGAATGAAAACGACCTTGTCGGTGAAAGAAACCAGACCGCCTTGGCAAGCGAAAGGATGACCGCGTAGATCGCAGTCACGACCTCGCTAACCCGAGGAATATCAAAAACGCTGAGATCGATGAACAGAATGACCACTTGGATGCCAATCATGAATCCGAGCCAGCGGCGAAGGAGCGAGCTGGTCGCGATCAGCCAAGCGTAAATCGCCAGCCCGATCGGCAGGGTGTAAGACGCAAATAGTCCCAGTAAAGTATCTAAATCGACCGCGCTAACGTACTTCGACGGAAACACCTTCAGGTTACCTAACTCTTCCACCGCGTTTTGGCAGGTGAGAAAGAAGGTGCCCAAAATCAAAATGGAAATGCCAAAATCGGCCAAGATCGGTCTGGTGCCGCGAAGGCGTCCGAAGATGACCCAGTAGCCTATAACGCAAGTGATTGGGTCGATAAATGATGCAATGTAGAGCCGGCTCACGTTTGTGGGATCCAACTGCATAGAGAGGAAAGCCAGACAGGCTAACGCATCAATAAGAGAGGCGATGCAAGCAATGACGTCAGCTCGCGTGCGCCTTGAGGGGATTGTTGGTTTCGTCGGCGTTGTAGGGAGCATAGACTTCCTTTCGCAAATCGAATGTTTTGGCCCGTCGGACTCCGTTTAGACCGCGAAAGCAAGCTAGCTTTATCGCCCTACCGCCACTTCTCTGGGGAGGTAACCCTATCAAACTAGGCTCCACTCGGTTATAGTACTCTTGTCAAACAAGCCTAAAGGTACTGTCGGAAGCGAGCGCGCGGCAAGCGTGTCGTGAAGGGTTGATGGAGTCCAGCAGCGCTTTGGGCCGTTAGGTGCCCGCGAGGCCCCAACCCAGGATCCAGCAGATGGCAATAGCGAGTTTGAGCCAAAGTGGTTACATTATCGTATAGTTTGGATGCCAAGCTCTAGCCAACTGAAACCGCGCTTTCGCGTAATGACCGACCAGACCTGCGCCTTGGGACCGGGTAAGGCGGACCTACTGCGGCTGATAGCCAAAACAGGGAGTATCAGCAAGGCAGCAAGGCAAATGAATATGTCTTATATGCGAGCCTGGACTCTGGTTCGGACAATGAACCACTGTTTCAGCTCGGATTTGATTCTCCCCGTTAGAGGCGGCAAGAACGGAGGAGGCGCTCGATTGAGCCCTCTGGGTCACAAGGTTCTCGAACTCTATACGGAAATGGAAGAAGAGTCTATAAAAGCGGCCGCTCCAGCATGGCGGCAGATCCGAAGCTTTCTTAGCAAGGGAGCCAAAGGCTAGGACATGGGGGCTAGGAAACGTTCCGATTTTCGGCCGCGCTCCTAAATCAACACAGTAGACGAAAGGTGGTGTCGCCTAAGCAGGTCCAACCGGCACACGCTTCCCGTGCGCAGCTTCCGCTACGTCCCATTAAGCGGATCTGCCAGATCTGCCTAACTCCTCCTCACTTCAAGCTTTTTATCAAGCTCCTGCGGCCAACTTGCCGGTTGCATTGGGTTATACTTGGATCGATATATCGATCTCGGTTCGGCTAAACACCCCAAGGACAGCCATGCGTTCAGGAGACTATTCGACTTTCATTCTTCGAACCTTATGCTTACGCCAGTGCGCTGGCATTGGACCCGAAGAAAAAGAATGACCTGGATGTTCGAGATTAACCCGGCGAAACTCGCAACCGTTCTGCTGATCGCAAGCTCTGTATCGGCGTGGGCTGACGACACGGTTAACGTCCTCTACGCCGGTTCCCTGGTGAATCTAATGGAACGGAGCGTAGATCCCGCATTCGACCAGAAAAGTGGCGATCGATTTCAGGGCTATGCCGGGGGTTCGAACAAACTCGCGAACGAGATCAAAGGTATGCTCCGGCGCGGCGATGTATTCGTCAGCGCCAACCCCAAAGTGAACGACCAATTAATGGGGCAAACTAACGGCAACTGGGTGCAATGGTACGTCACCTTCGCGGAGTCGCCACTAACTATCGGCTACAATCCCCCTAGCCGCTTCGCGAATGATTTGAAGAACGAGCCCTGGTACGAGGCGTTGGCTGAGCCAGGATTGAAGCTCGGGAGGACCGATCCCAAGCTTGATCCCAAGGGCGCGCTTACGGTTGAACTTTTTAAGCGTGCAGAAGCCTTATACCACAAGCCCGATCTTTCCCAAAAAATTCTCGGTGAACCTGAGAATCCGGCCCAGGTGCTTCCAGAGGAAGCGCTTATCGGACGTTTGCAGTCCGGACAGCTTGATGTCGGATTCTTCTACTCGACCGAGACTTCAGATGCAAAAATCCCGAGTATCAGTCTTCCTGAAGAGATCGCACTCAAGGCCCGCTACACGGTCACGATCTTACGGGATGCGCCGAACCCGTCCGGCGCCGAGAAATTCGTTAACTTTCTTCTGGGCACCGATGGTCGCGACCTGCTCACCCAACACGGCCTGGCAGTAGTAAAGCCGAATTTGAGCGGCGATGCTAACGCAGTGCCCGCCGCGATTAAATCGCTCATCGACGGGGCTCAGTGATAAGGCGTCTTCCTGCACCACTGCCTTGGTTGGCGGCATTGTTAGTAGTCTATCTCTGTGCTCCTTTCATCGCCGCGGTACCGCAGCTTACAAATTGGCAATCGCTAAATACGGCAGAACTCTGGCGCGCACTCGCTGTCTCACTGGGTAGCGCTACCGTGTCGGTCACACTCATCCTCATCGGTGGCGTCCCACTCGGCTACTGCCTTGCGCGGGTACCGGGGCGCAAAACCGCCTTGGTCGGTTTTATTGTACAACTGCCATTAGCCATTCCGCCTTTAGCCAGCGGTATTCTTCTACTCTTCCTGCTCGGACCGTATACACCGCTCGGCCAGCTTGGACATGGCGCGCTCACCGACTCCTTTATCGGCATCGTACTGGCCGAGACTTTCGTAGCCGCTCCTTTTCTCATCATCGCTTCGCGATCAGCCTTTGCTTCCGTTGATCCTGTCCTCGAAGATGTCTCCGCTACACTGGGACGGAGAAAGCTGGAGACGTTTTTAAAAGTTAGTCTGCCCCTCGCTTGGCCAGACATCCGTGCAGGCTTACTTCTCTCCTGGTTACGCGCCTTTGGCGAATTCGGAGCGACTGTGATGGTCGCCTATCATCCTTACTCACTGCCAGTCTATACCTATGTGGCTTTCGGTAGCCAGGGGCTGCCTGCGATGATGCCTGTACTACTCCCCACGCTAGCAGCCGCGGTTGCGGTTTTTGCTCTTAGTACCATTTACGCAGATCTGAGGCCGCGGCGAACGAGGATTGTTCCTGGTCAATCGGAAAAGCTAGTGGGCCGTCGTACGGATGCGAAAGCGGTATCGGCCATAAGCGCAACTCCCGGTCCGGAGGGCGGATTGAGCTTCGAATTTCATCGCCACCTCGGTTCCTTTGACCTGAACGTTAGTTGGACGACGCACGCCCGGCGTCTCGCAATTCTCGGCCCTTCGGGATCGGGAAAAACACTCACTCTGCGGTTGTTAGCAGGTCTCGACAGACCCCACATGGGTGCTTTTACGCTCGGCAAAAGCGATATGACAAGATTGCCTCCGGAAGCTCGCGGGATCGCGTACGTCCCACAGAACTACGCCCTGTTCCCACATATGCCGGTCGCCAGCCAATTACTATTTCCAGTTGGCGCGGATGCGCTCGCTGCGCGCCGCTGGATCGAACGACTTGATCTCTCTAATCTGGAGGATCGATTACCGGCGAGCTTGTCGCTTGGACAGCAACAGAGGGTCGCATTGGCCAGGGCCCTCGTTCGACCTGCAGGCCTCATCCTACTCGACGAACCTTTCTCTGCACTAGACGCTCCCCTGCGTCGCCGGCTTCGGGAAGAAATGCGCCAGTTACAGCGCGAGATCACAGCAACCATGGTGATCGTTACCCATGATCCGGACGAAGCAGCGCTACTTGGCGACGAAATCCTTTTACTCGACCGGGGCCGCGTTCTTCAGAGAGGCAAAACCGAAGCCGTATTTGCGCGACCGGCGAGCGAAACCGTGGCACGCCTGCTTGGAGCTGAAAACGTTGGCTTCGGGATCGCCATGGATGATGAGCACATTGAAATAGGAGACGGAACAAAACTTCTTGTGAAAGGACCCGCTCTTCCCAGAAACGAACGGGTGGGCTGGAGTGTTCGACCGGACCATATACAGATTAGCAATGACGGCGCTTATGAGGCGATCATCGAGGACTTCACCCCATTTGGTGGCAGGTTCCGGCTCTCCGTCCGAATAGGCGACACCAAGTTACTGGTTCTGACTCCTCGGCTCGTAGACCAGACCAAAGCGTTATGTCGGTTCGATATTGACCCGCGGTCGGTCCAGGTTTGGAAGGCGGAATGATTGTAGGTTGTCTCCAAGGCTAATCCAGCAGCGACTGATTCCGGTTGGAAGCGAAAACCGAAAACCCGAGCGATACCGACGGTAGTTATTGATAACCAACTGGCTCAAGAGCTTTTCGCCAACTCCCACTGATTTCGGCCGATTCCTTCGGCCTGCACGGTAGAGAACATGAGATAGACTTGTCTTTATATTGACCCAGAGAAGCCATATCGCTATAAGCGCCGCGTGAATTCCGATACTGGGTTGGCGGGTTATTCTAGGGAAGGCATTGTCTCTTTGCGCAAGTGTCTCGACGATAGGCGATTTATTTTGAAGCGGACCCCCCACCCGATTGATGGGTATACTGATTGTGGGTCATCTGTTAGCCTTGTCGAATCCCGAACCATAAGACGCTAACGGCGAAGACAGTGGGGACAGGTCAACCATTGGATCAAACTCAATTTTCTCGGAAGCTGCTCTCCATAGTTAGCGTTTGCGCGTTAGTCAAAAGGTCGGCGCTAGGGACAGGTCAATGGTTAAACAGACACTGTCTTGGATAAGGTGAGGTGGCCTCGCTTTGAAAGAAAGAGATGCTAGCGCTAGGAGAAATAGGTCGTGAGCCGCCGAGAATTGCACCGAGCTGGATTCAGGACGCTAGAGGATAACCGGCGTGACTCTTGGCGAGAGCTCGTAAGCAAAGTTTTAAGGAGGGAAGAGTTCGGAGCCACAGCTGGAGGACGTGACTCGACCTGCACACGGGTTACAATGCTAGGCTAGCTGACCGGCCGGAGACGGAGATTGCGGAGCACCCAAATCTGGTCGCTGGCAATGACGCGTAGCCGGTAGCCGCGATCGGATTCGGGAGGAGCGGCAATTTGTCTGCAGCGGGCGATTTGTTCCTGCACAAAGGCCCGGCTGCCGAGGATGCCCCCATCGGTAAAATAGCGTATACGGCAACGCAAAAACTCGCCGAGTGGGATCTCGCCTTGCTGTTGTTGGAGAACTTTCTGGGCAAGCTCCGCATCAATGACGGCACCCGCTTTAGAAGCGGCCGTTCCGCTCTGGAAAAGCAGTTTGCGATATTCCCGGCCGCGTTTCTCCAACTGCTCTCTGTGCCCAGGCCTAATGCTTCCTGCAACCCGAGTTTGGCTTGGGCCGAGTTCTTAGCGATCGCCTCAGCGTAGCCACAATAACGGTAGTCTTTAGGATCTTCGCATAGCCCGGCTCTAAGCGGGTTTAAATCGATATAGGCGGCCACCGTACTCAAAGCTTGGCCCTCTTCGACCAAAACGCTCTTAAAACGCTCCGCCCACAGAACTCCGTACCGATGATGGCGCCGATTGTACCACTGAGCAAAACGGCCCTTTAGCTCTTTCATATAAATCGATACATCAAAGAGCCGGCTCAAGTACTGGTTCCTAAGCTGTTGCGCCTTATCGCTTAAGCTTGCCTCTTTGGCACAGGCTGCCAATTGCTCAGCCACTTGAGTGCGCCGCTCCGGCCCGTAGCCGAGCTCGATACAATCCAGCAAGTCCTGATCGGAGAGTGTTCGTGGCTCCGGCACCTTCACAAGATATGAAAATGATTGGCCATCAAGGCGTAGGTTAGCACTGGCACACAGAAGGCCTTCTCCAGCCGCCGCATCAAGTGGACGAAGTACTCTGCTTCGACCGAACCAGGGCTTTGGGTCTGAAACAGGAATCGCCCGTCTACTACTCGCGATACACAGTGGTAAAAAGATCCGCAGATTTCACAGATTACGCAGATTAGAGGAAGGGTTATGGGTAATTTGGTCAGTGGTTTTCCTATGCAGACCAGGGTTTGCGTCTAACCCACTAAATCCGCGTAATCTGTGGATTTTTAATGCTTGGGATCTGGGCTAAATAAATCATAGGCTCGCATTTCAGGATTTAACTCTCAGCTCAATACAGTCATTATCCAACCCATGAAACACCTGTTCATTCTCCTAATTGCAATGTCAGCTTCCGTGCTGCACGCACAATCACCAAAAGTGGAAGCGATTATTGCCGAAGGTCAAGACAGTAAACCTGCCACGGCATTTGCACCGGATGCACCAAAGCTATACGCGTTCTTTAGATCTGAAGGCACGCACGCCGGCGATAAGCTCCGCGGCGTCTGGATCGCCGATGATGTAGGCAGTGCAGCCCCAAAACAAACCACAATTGATCAAGCTACGTTGACTGCGGATAAGGATAATTTCTACGGCGGGTTCTCGCTCACAAAACCGACCAAAGGTTGGCCCGCAGGCAAGTATCACGTCGACATCTATGTAAACGATAAACTCGCCGTCTCACCGGAGTTCACGATCACAGCCGCCACCAAGGGACAAGAAGATGCAGGAGAAAAGGACGGAGATAGTGACAACAATTAGCGGGTATTTTGGTTGATTCCTTGGCGCCGTAGAGCCGCAGCCACAACCAAAGCATTCAACCGCGAATGGACACGAATTGACACGAATAATGGTTATCCTATTCGTGTTCATTTTTTCCGAAAAAGTGATCGAATCCGGATCCGGGCTGAGGAAGTGATAGCTAACGATCAGAAATTTCAGGCGGCTGAACTGTC
>DASUWQ010000364.1:0-5767 GCA_036378375.1 Chthoniobacterales bacterium | reverse complement strand
ATAATGCTGCATTATGGGCTGTTGGTAATGCGAAGTTTGGCTATTGGCTATCGGCTATCGGTAATGCGAAGCTAGCGCCCTGGATGAAACGAATCCTATTGTGCTTGGTGTTCGTGCTTTTCGTCGGGGGCGTGATTTGGTTTGCATTTTCGCGAAGGGACCACAGCGCAGTACCTGCCACTCGGCTTGCGCCGGCCAACAGCATTTTTTTTGCGGAATGCCGCGATTTTGGAGAGACCCAGAAACGATTTACCACAGCCAGTCTGGCTAGAATCCTGGATGAACCATCGGTAAGGCGGTTTATCAACTATTCTTCAAGCAACGTGCCGGCTCCTTGTAAGGCGCTAGCTCAAGGACTCATAAGGCTTTCTCCGCGTTCCGCCTTCTTTTCCAGTTATACCCTCAATCGAGATGAATGGATTTGTGGGGTCCATTGTTCGGGCGATCTGAGGAGTTGGGAAAACCAGCTCGGTGTCCCTCTGGCGACATTGTTTGCGTCTAACTTCAGATCATTCTCCGAATCTAATCCGAATGACCTGACCCAGACGCAGCCGGCTAAGGGCATGCTCTTCGGCATCAGAACTGGTTCCTGGCTCTTATTCAGTCCGAAGCCGGTCTATCTCCAGGATGCGCTTCGCCGGACCGATGCTGTAAACAGCGGCCTCGATACGTCGGAGCTCTTTGTCAGATGCCGAAATCGAGTACCGGAAGATGCCGACTTTTATGGGTTTGCGACCGGAGAAGGACTGAAGTTCATGGAACGAGGTCTAAGGCCTTTTCTTCCGCGGGCGGATGTTTCTGCCTTGATGTTCACGGCCAAACTCGATGGTTCGAACGTCCATGACACCGTCTTCGCCTACTGTTCGCATCCCCCGCCGTCTGATGACCTCGATCGCAAAGGGTTATTCCTAACCACCGATAAAACACTTTTATACGCTGCCACCAGCTTAGACCTGCTCCGGCTTCGCAGCCTCGCAGACGCACTATCCAAAGAATCGGGCATCGCCCAAACTGCCAAACAGTACTTCGAGGAGGTCAACCGAACGGGGGTCGATTTTGCGGAGCTCAGCGATATGGTCAAGGGCGTCGAGCTGGTTCTTAATCGAGCTCCTTCCAATGATTCGATCATCGGAGCATTCCTTGTTGAAACTAAGGATGGAGCTCGTGCGAATGAGTTCCTCGGAATGATTCTGAAGGCAGAGTTTTCCGAGCGTTACCGGCAACAAACCTTGAATGGCTTTTCCGTCTACACGTTTCGAAACCGCGAGGGTACATCCTTGGTTTTGGGCGTAGTGGGACAGGATTTGATCGCTACCACTAACGAGGCAACTTTCCTCGGAGCAGTAAAGGCAATCAGCGACCAAAAGGTGGCTCTACCGAATATTGAAGGCGCCGGAGGAAATGAAGCCGGACAGGGGATCTCCGGTCTCCGTTTATACGTGGATGCGCCGACCTTGTTTGATCGCGGTTACTCGATGCTGCGGCCGGTGCTGGCGTTTAGTTCGGCGCTCGTGCCGAATCTGGATCGATACCTAGATCCAACAATGCTTCCCGATGCGCCGGAGATTAGCCGTCACCTCTCTCCGATTGTGCTGACTCGGCGTCAGCTAACGGATGGTATTTTAGATCAATCGACAGGATCCCTCACCGCGTACGAAGTCAGCTTATTAGCAGTAGCCGGCGCCGTGGGCTTCACGAGCTTGGAGAGTGAGAATTGAGGTGTGCGGATGGTGAAATCGTGCTTGTCCTCGTGCTCGTGCTCGAAGGCGTTCGGCGTTGGATTCTTTATACGGTACCCTCAGATCACTCGAGGCAACGATAGACCGGCACCCATTCGAGCACGAGGGCAAGCACGAGCACGAGCACGATTTCACCACCGCTATAGCACATCGCGTTTGCGCAATAGGCTGACGAAGGCACGGATGGCCGCGCTCGGTTCGCCTCGGCGTTGAACTAGTCCGATGGGTCGCCACATATCGACTGACTCAATCTCAACCGCGTAGAGACTCTCGTTTTCGGTTTCCTCATCGACCGAGGCTAGAGGCACGATGGCAATCCCATTCTCGATCTCAACCGCTCGTTTTACCGTCTCAATATTGTCGAACTCCATTGATCGTCGAATCGTGACACTGTTAGCCCGGAAAATCCGATCAATAGCTTTCCTGGTCGGCTGATCGAATGCGAATGAAATGAAGTGTTCGCCGGAGAGAGCGCTTATCTCAATGCTCCTGCGTTTGGCCAAGCGATGGTTTGGGGGACAAATCAGCACCAGTTTATCCTTCCAGTGACTTTCAACCGTTACTCCGCGATGCCTCGCGGGGTAAGCCACCAGCCCCACATCGCTGTTTCCTGCTGCTACGCTTTGGTACACTTGAGCCGATCGGAGATACTCGACACTAACGTCGACGGAGGGATAGGTTCTGCGGAAAAGCTTCAGGCTCCTTGGCAATTCGTGAAGTCCGATGCTGTGTACGGTCGCAATGATCAGGTTTCCAGAAACGTGGTTTTTCAGCTCTTCCAAACGATCCCCCAAGGTCTCGTAAGTTCTGAGAATTTCTTGGCTCGCTTGCAGCAGAGCTTTCCCTTCTGGTGTGATCGAAAAGTTTTTCTTGCGGCGCCGGATCAGCGCTGTCTTGAACCTTTTTTCTAATGCCCGGATTTGCTGGCTGACGGCGCTCTGGGTTATCGCGTTCAGTTCGGCCGCTTTAGAGAAGCTCGCGGTTTCTACCAAGTCGCGGAAAATTTTGAAGGTTTCGATCTGCATTAGCCTGGACCGCTCACAAATCTGTAATGGATTTGTGAGCGGTCCAGGCTATGGCAGAATTATCCGGCTCATGCCGGACAATTCTGCTCTCTGATATAAGTTTGTAAATACTATGCTTGAGGACCTTCTCTTACGCCAGGCCGTTAGAGGGAGGTTAAGCCTCCCTCTAACGGATCATAGTCTGCATCGCTCACCAATGCAGGCGCATTGGTGAGCGATGCAGACTAGCGAAAATCTTTCTAAGGTCCTTTCGGCAATTAGTGATTCCGCTCGCCAAGCCGGTCGTTCAGCCGACTCAGTGTCCCTGATTGCCGTGAGCAAGACGCACCCAGCTGAAGTAGTCCAGGAAGCCGTGGATGCCGGGCAATTGACCTTTGGTGAGAACCGTGTCCAAGAGGCTCAACCAAAAATAACGGTTCTGCCGGCGAAGCTGCGCTGGCATCTGATCGGCCATCTCCAGAGCAATAAAGTTCGCTTGGCTCTTCCATTATTTGAGCTGATCCACGGTGTAGATTCGCTTGAGCTCTTGGCTCATATCGATCGCGTCGCGGGCGATCTCGGTTTGTTTCCGCGGGTACTGTTACAGGTGAATGTTGCCGGAGAAGCGTCGAAATTCGGTTTCGCTCCGGGCAAACTATTGGGGCTTGTTGAAGAGATTGTGAAGTTTGACCGGGTCCAGATTGAGGGTCTGATGACGATCCCGCCATTGGCGCCTGCCTCTGAGCATTCGCGTCGGTATTTTGTCGCGCTTCGCGAGTTGCGCGACAAATTGGCCACAGAATGTCGTTTCCCGTTACCGCAACTTTCGATGGGCATGAGCAACGACTTCCGAGTCGCCATCGAAGAGGGGGCGACGATGGTTCGTGTAGGTACGGCTATTTTTGGGGAACGGCGCGTGGGGGGAAAGGTGAAAGGTGATTGGTGATTGATCGTAGCAAAACGAACGACAGACGTAGATCCGAAAGCCTCGACGGTCATTTTGCTAAGCCATTGAACCTAAAAACACGCCCCAAAACTTAGTCGGCTGCCGCTTTTAACTTTGCGTCTGTCGCCAATCACTTATCACCAATCACCAATCACCTTTCACCCCGTTCATCCCCACGACCCGTCGCGTCAGCTCCTCGAGCGGCCATGGCCAAAACCGCAACATTTCCAGGCACCTACTACTGATTCCCGGGTGCAAGACCGATAGACGCGCCAACTGATTAATCCACAACCGTCCTACGTACAGCTGCCGATGACGCTCTGCGTACCGGTGCCGGAAAGAGGGGCCGTTCCTTTGAGATTCGATGATCGAATCGGCCGCTAGCGATCCCGATTTCAACGCGTAGAAAATCCCTTCACCGGTGAAGGGCTCGACCACACGGGCAGCATCCCCAACATAAAAAAGGGTGGGGTCATCGGGTTCGACAGGGCGGCGGAATAAGGGCGCCACGGTGTTCCAACGCTGTTCGGGAGCAAGTCCAAAACGCTCTGATATTCGTGAGCGTAGTTCCTCGATCTTTTTAGGCCGCGCCACGATGCACAAATTAACCGCTCCATCGCCTACGGTTCCTATACCCATATATCCGAGGTCGTTGAGCTCTAGAGCAATATGCGACGGTCGGTCCGCGGAAAAGTAAGTCTGGCACGCGACTCGGTCAGTTATGGTATGAGGGAAAGCGCCCAGGAATCGAGCTACGGACGAATTTCTTCCATCGGCAGCCACCAAGAATTTTGTCCTGAGCTGCCGGCGAGCCGTCTTAATTAACCAACCACGCTCGACGCCGGTGACGGGTTCACCTTGCCAGATTTCCGCACCTGCTTTCCCTGCGTTCAAGAGAAGCGCGTGGTCAAGCACACTCCGTCTGATGCCTGTCTCGGGCGGACCAGCGCTTGGGAATCGGTGTTCGATCTGCCGTCCGCGGATATTAGTGAAAGCCACCCATTGTAAACGAGCGGAAGGTAGGCCTTCGATTTGCCCTGCGACACCGAGCTGATCGAATACTTCCCAACATCCCGGATTGAGGCAATCTCCGCAGACTTTTTCCCTAGGGAAAACCGCTCGATCGATCAACAAAGTCTTTAGCCCGGCTTTGGCGGTGAACGCAGCGGCGGTTGAACCGGCTGGTCCACCTCCGATCACCGTCACATCCCAATCTGTCATACAAACAGTTCGCCGATCGCATCCGCCACCATCCGGCCCGAACGGCTCAGGCTGATAGTTCCGGCCCGGCGTTGAAGGTAGCCGGCGTCCTCAAGGTCTCGAACATTCGCTGACCACGGCATCAATAGTTCCTCGGCGATTCCCTGATTCATTCTCAGACCGAACACGATTTTCTCACTAAGTTGTGTCTCCGAACTTAGTGACTCGGAAAATGCCTGGGCATTCCCGCTACGCTCAATTTTCTCAACATAACTGCTGGTGTTCGAAATGTTCTGCCATCGACGCCCGGAAACCGTGGAAAACGCAGAGGGCCCGAGTCCGAGATAGTCGTTGCCGCTCCAATAAGCCAGGTTGTGCAGGCATTCCTCGCCCGGCAACGCATAATTCGAAATCTCATATTGAGAATAGCCGTGGCGGGTGAGCGTATCCATTGTCACCTCGAACAGGTCGGCATCCTGGAATTCGTCCTGGGAAAGCTGCCCGATAGCGAGCTGTCGAAAAAACTCGGTGTCTTCTTCGTAGGTTAAGCAGTAGGCCGAGATATGTTCCGGGCCCAGATTGATGGTCTGCAAAAGCGATTCTTGCCACTGAGCGGGAGTTTGCCAAGGGATACCGAAGATCAAGTCCAGATTGATTCTTTTGAAACCGGCTCGGCGCAGAATCTGGTACGATCGGAGAGCTTGCGCAGCCGAATGGACTCGCCCAAGCCGGGCCAGTAAATCGCTCTGCCAAGCCTGTACTCCCATGCTGATCCGGTTCACACCCAGCGACAAAAGGAGTTCCGCTTTCTCTTCTGAGACGGTGGCTGGGTTCATTTCGAGCGTCCATTCACGCAAGGCGCTCAGGTCAAGCCGTTC
>DASUWQ010000363.1:0-4693 GCA_036378375.1 Chthoniobacterales bacterium | reverse complement strand
ACGAGCTGCGCCAACAGGTCAACGCTTTCCTAAAGCACTTTAAGGAGACCGGGGGCTTCAGCGACCTCGGTAACAAATATTTTGGAGAGAATAAGAAGCTGTTTGAGCAGATGGGGATTCCCTTTTATTTCTGAGCTCGCCCGTTCTGAGCTCGCCTTAGGTTCACTCAGAATATCCAATAGCCGATAGCCCATAGCCAATGCTCGGTTGGCAGATCGACTTCACTATTGGCTATCGGCTATTGGATATTGGCTATGCGAACGAGCCTCAGGCGAGTGAGCCGTGGCTGCGAAACATCCGAAAAAAATGACGATCACGCCAGAAGTGTAGATCCAAAACAAAAGCGCCATGATCGAGCCGAATGTGCCGTAAACGGCATTGAAATTGGCGATTCGCGTCAAATAAATCCCGAACAGAGACTGTGCCATCTCTAAAGCAATCGTCCCTAGCAGGGCAGCAGGCCACGCCGAGGCAAACCGGACGTTTCGCCTCGGTGCAAGCATATAGAAGAGGAGCAGACTGTAAAAGAGAACCAGCGTAGGCAGAATTCCGGCAAAGAGATGGCTCACTACGTTCCCCCAACCAAATATTTCAGCCAGTCTGTCGAATGCGAACGGCGTGACCAGTCCAAGCGCGATTGCGCTGATAACGATCCCGATCATCAGCAGGTTTTTTAGCGGGAGTTTCCACCAGTTGTAGTCTTTCAATTCCCAGGCTCGATTGACTCCGATCACCAAAGCTTGGGAGAAGCGCAAGGAACTCCAAGTGAGCACCAGAAAGCCCAGTACACTGGCTCCCAAGCCGTGTTCGAGCACTCCCTGCACGGTGTGCAGGATTAAGACGCGATCGCTCTTTTGCAACGGAAGATATTGGTCGATCTGAACCAGGATCTGAGCCGCTGTAAGTTCGCGGTCCCGAACAAAAAGCGTAGCCATGGCTACACAGAGAAGGATAAGCGGGAAAAGCGAGAAGAAAGCGTAATAGGCAAAAGAGGCCGCGCATTGCTCGCCATCGATCCGGCCATACCGCTTAATCGCTCTTCCAAGGTTCCGCGCGAAAAGTCCAAATAGCCGCTTGCAGAACCGTAGCCCCTGCTGCCAATGTTTTGGCGGCGATGTCATCTGAGGGCCTTTCCTCTTCGGAAGATACCACTGACAGCGTCAATATGTTGCAAACTTGATCGCATGGCGGCCCATCCCAATCGCACCCGTTGGCTAAGGTATCTCCTCAGCGGGACAGTTCTGGGCCTTCTCCTAACGGTCATATTTTACCAACCCATCTTTTTCGGGCTGGCTCATTTCATTGCCCAACAAGTCGCAAACTCGCAAAACCTCACCATTGAATTCAAAATCCGCGGCTCCATCTTCACTAACCTGACTTTGGAAGACATCGAAGTCAGACCGAAGCCGGGCAATGCCGTCTTCCCCATCGAACAGCTGGTCGTCAAAAGGATCGCAGCCCACTACAATCTCGGCCGCATATTCCA
This sequence comes from Chthoniobacterales bacterium, assembly GCA_036378375.1. GTDB lineage: Bacteria > Verrucomicrobiota > Verrucomicrobiia > Chthoniobacterales > JAFAMB01 > JAFAVN01. The sequence continues at coordinate 3,207 of DASUWQ010000363.1, read as the reverse complement.
GAACCGGATCGCGGATATCGTCGATGTGGTTTTAGTGAGAGATGTGGATCTGGTCATTCGGCCAGTTACCCCAAAAACACGAAAGCCTCCCCAGCTCGTTCGGTTCCCTTTGGTGATCCCGTACAAGACTGACATCCAAAACTTTAATTTCACGCTCCGCCTCCCCGCGGGCAACCTGGACATTCGAAACACCGGGCTCCAGTTCCGGCGAAGAGAGACAGGGGTTTTATCGTGTGCACACCTCGGTATCCCCAATTTTGGGAGCTGGGACAATCTGCGGGCTTTCATCAGCGAATCCAATAACACTCTCCGGATTACTGACTTGCAGCTCCTGCCGTACTTCTCAATTAATGAACTCAGAGCCGACCTAAGCCAATCAGCAAAAGGAGCAGGCGCGATCAACTTGGATGGCACACTGCTCCAAGGAACATTGCGGCTGGATGGCGCGATCGCCCAAGAACAAGCAGCAAAGCAGCTTCGGGCTCCGTTTTCGCTCAAAGTACAAGCTACTGGAGTTGATCTCGCGGCCCTGCAGAAACTGTTACCTGAACGCTTGGAAGGAGAATTACCGTCGATACTCGTTCAAGTTTCAGGCGACGCCTACCGTCCCAGTGAGTGGTCGGGTACAGCGCAGGCGACAGTGCAACAGGTCCGGTTCGACAAATACACCATCGATGCAGCTCGGTTTGAAACTGAGCTCGCCCAAGGTAAAAGCCGTTCGCTGGAGTTAGCCGTTCAAATGGGAAAAAATCTCGTGCACGCTTCAGGCAGCTTCGCACTTCCGACGGACTGGACCCGGTTGCCGACCGAACTTCATGCTGAACTAGGGCTGGCCTGTTGGTTGCCTGAGCCACAGACATTCGCGCCCCAAATCGAGACCGCTGCCCTTATCACTGGAAGCGCGGCGATAGACAAGGGCTCTGTAACCGGCATTTTCAACTTGAACGCTGAGCCGCTCAAAGCGGCCGGATGCGTGGTCGAAGAACCACAAGCACAGGGGTACGTTGCAGGTTCACTCCCCATAGGAGAGAATTGGGCCGACTCCATCGCGGCCGTACTCATCGCTCGAACTTCAACCATTCATTACCAAGACATCCGAGTTCCGGAAGTCCGGGTTGACGCAGAACTCACCAACGCCGCCAGCTTGGACGCCACAACTCAAGTTCTGGCAGCACCGAGTTCGATCAAGATTTCCGCCTCGGTACCAATTCCGAAACCGCGGACCGCTTTAGACCTGCGGACCATTGCCGGCCGCCTCGCCGTCGACATCCACTCGCTAAACGATTTTCTAAGCGAACCCAATGTCTTAGGAGCGTTTTCCGTAGGCGGCGTTGTCACCGTGCAGAATCTGGAGCCAGATGGAAAAATTACCTGCCAGGGAAGCTCGGTGAACTACCGGGGTTTAACGGCCCAAAACGTCAACCTGGAATTGAATTTCGCTCGCGATCACATTGAGATCGACAAAGGAACCATCGACCTGGATGCTTCCAACTCGATTAATATCGGAGGTGCGATCGATTTGGCGGATCCGTTCCGATATCATCTGGACAGCAAAATCGCTTTTCAGGACCTGCGCTCGTTCAACCCTTTCCTATCCAATTATGTTGCCGGAGCTGATCTGGCCGGCAAACTCGCGCTTAATCTCGAAGTCGCCGGCACGGCAAAGAATGTTCCCAACTCGGCTCAATTGGCGATAACCGGAGACCAGATCGGATTCCGTGGCCTTACGATTCAACAACTGGCCCTCGAAGCGTCGTCTGCTAACAACGACGTCAATCTCTCGGTCTTGAAGATCCTTTTCGATCCGAAAAATCACGTCGATATGTCCGGTGCGGGAAAAATAAGCTCTAAATTTCCGTATTCCGGTCGCGCAGATGTCGACCTGGAGAACCTCGGTTTTCTTAATCCGCTGCTGCGTGCGTTCCATCAAGACCTCGGATTAGGAGGAAAACTGACAATTAACTGGGGCGGGACTGGCGAACTCGCAACCGCAACCTCCAATGCTTCACTCCAAAATGGCGCCTCCGAACAACCTGCGCCAGAGCAGAATGCGACCAATCCCTCTAATGGGCATTTAGAACTCCGGGGAACGGAGATAACAGTAAAACAATTTCAGCATATCAACGCGGAAGTCTCAGGAACTTACCAGGCGTTGGACGGCAACCTGCCCACGATCAAAGTTTCTTCGCCGCTGGGAAGCCTGGCGATGTCGTTGCATGTGAATCCCAAGATTCTGGAGATGACCGGATTGATAGTAAAAACCCATAAGCACCAGTTAACCGGTACGGCAACTCTCCCGCTCGATTTTCAAAGCGGGTCTAAGATTCCGATCGCAATCGGCCAGCCAATCAGTATCGACCTGCGAACAGACAAAGTGAGCCTGGCCGACTTTCAAACTGGGAAACCAGTAGTCGATGGAATTGGACAGTTAACGGTGCAAGCAAACGGCGACACCAGTAATCCCAAGGTCGCTGTGAATATCGACGCCGCCGATTTACGGTCAGCAGCTGCCTCAACATTTGCAGCGGCAAGTCTCCAGATTGCGGTCAACCTAGAAAATAAAAGCCTGACTCTCAACGGCACGATTAAACAACCTGATATTCAGCCTCTCGCCATCGCGGGCAAGCTAGCGTTCGATCTTCCACAAATTATCAAGACCGGAACCTTGGATGAGAACACTCCGATTCAGGCCACGGTTAAATGGCCCGACACCAGTTTGAGTTTTCTCCGGCGAATGATTCCGGAGATTCGCTCGATTGAAGGCCGAGCCGGTGTCAGCGTAGATGTTGCGGGCACGTTGGCTAAGCCGAGCCTGCAGGGCGAACTGCATACGAATATTGCGCAAGCACGCGCGCGCACTGATTTGGTGCCGCCAGTCTCCAACTTTGTCGCCCAGATCAATTTTCGAGAGAATCGTGTCGATTTTGCTCAACTAAAAGGAGAAGCGGCTGGCGGCCCATTCAACGTCAGCGGTTCCATCGACCTATCAAAGGGCACGGACCCGAATTTTGATATTGGCGTGCATGGTACTCAGATTCTGCTCACGCGCAGCGACAACATCATTGTTCGCAGCAACCTGGATCTAACCATCAAAGGACCACTCTCGGCCGGTGAAGTTAACGGCCGGGTCGAGATTACCAATAGCCGGTTTTTCCAGGACATCGATATTCTGCCACTTAATTTACCAGGTCAGCCGGCGCCTCAGCC
>DASUWQ010000362.1:0-4976 GCA_036378375.1 Chthoniobacterales bacterium | reverse complement strand
TTGCTTCCTGGACCGTTTCTTCGGAGTCGCGCTGGCCGCGGGGGAGGCGTTGGTTACTGCGGCCTCCGCACTGGGGCTGGGACTGGCTTTATGCGACCGTCTTTTCGGGCTGGCCGAAGCGGCCGGACTTGGAGTTGCGTTTTGGGAGTACGCCAGCGGCGTTGCCGCTATAGCTAACAGGGCGAGGAGCGAGAGAAACGTGCGCATAAAAGATGCTTGTACCTTGATTTGATGCCGGTCGGCAATCCTTGAAGTGTGAAAAAAATGTTTTTTAGGCTCTGGAGACTTCCTGCGCCCTGCAGCAAACCGCTGCGAAAAGCTCAACTCCGTGCTCCCCAAGCGGAGACGGAAATGCTAGAGATGTGCTCGCTACCAGATGACAAATGCGGCCCGAATCCTCCTGTTTTGCTGGATTTTTACATCGACGGTTTTCGCTCAGTCACTTGCTCCCAGCGCCAGTCCTTCGCCGATACCGCATAACCTAATCGTCGGGGTTTGGTCGGCGCCGCCTTTCAACATGCGCCAAACTGATGGTTCCTGGACTGGTGTCAGCGTGGATCTTTGGCGGGAGATCGCCTCTGACCTGAAAACCGATTTTGAATTCAGAGAAATTCGCGTCGGCGACCGTTTTGGAGCGCTGATGAACGGATGGATCGATGTCCTTGTCGGTCCAACCACGATCACGGCAGAACGCGAGGAAATGATCGATTTTACCCATCAATTCTTTTCGGCTGGCCTTCGTGTGGCGATGCGGACCAAGGACGTTTCCGCCGACTCCAATCGGATTTTTCCGTTGCTGCGGAAAGTGCTCTCTCCCGAAGTTCTAAAGATCGTTTTTCTGATCTTTAGCATTCTGTTGGTCGCGGCGATTCTTATTTGGCTCTGCGAGCGACGAAAGAACCCAGCGCACTTTGGAGGCCATGGGAAAAAGCTGCCCGGTATCGGTTCCGCGGTTTGGTGGTCTGCGGTGACGATGACGGGAGTCGGATATGGCGATCTTTACCCGAGAACGCTCACTGGTCGCATTGTGGCGGTGACCTGGATGTTTATTAGCCTCGTGCTGATTTCAATATTTACGGCGACGATGGCATCCTTGCTAACCGCGGAAAAACTCGGCCGGCAAAAAGTGATCCAGGGCCCTCAGGATCTGAAAGGCTTAACTATCGGAACGGCACCAAACACCACGGCGCTGGCGTATGCGAAGGCAAATCACCTGAAGTTCCGGGTCTTAGAAGGGGAACAACTGTTACCATCTCTACAAAGCGGCAAGATTGACGCGGTGATCAGCGATGGGCCGATCCTGTCCTATGAGATTCATTCTCAATATCGAAACGAATTGGTGGTCTTGCCTATCCATTTGGACGAAGAATTCTACGGATTTTGTGTCAAGGAGGGGAGCAGTTTGCGGGAGCCTATCAATCGTTCTCTACTCGAAAGACTAGCCCAACCGCAGTGGCACGACATTCTTCGACACTACTTCGGTGAATATGAATAGAGGATCGATCTTATTTGATTTCGTGGTCAAAGCTCCCTAAGCGTATGTGCCTCCCTTAGGCGAGCGCGCTGTGGTCACCACGTATTTTCCAGGTAAGGGACGCTCGGAAAAGCGGAGAGCCAGTTACCCGAAACTTTGTCTCCCCAAGAACTCATGTGGCAACAAAACTATACCCCGATCGAGGATAATCTCCTGGCCTCCGCATTAGTGGCGGCGCTTCCAATTTTTACCATTCTGATTTTGTTGGGTATCCTCCGCCGTCCCGCTTGGCTGGCGGCGGTATCTGCGGTCGTGGTAGCACTGCTGGTGGCTCTGTTGGCTTACCATATGCCACCGGCTTTGGCGGTGAGCGCCACTCTGTTTGGCGCAGCCTTCGGCCTCTTTCCGATCTGGTGGGTCGTCTTTGCCGCAATCTTTCTGTTCCGGATTGTCGAAGAGACTGGCCATTTCGAAGTGATTAAGAACTCCGTTGTCCAGCTAACCAACGACCAGCGTCTACAGCTCTTACTGATCGGATTCACGTTTGGCGCTTTCATGGAAGGCGCAGCTGGGTTTGGCGCCCCGGTCGCAGTCGCTGCTGCCATGCTGGCTGGGCTGGGCTTTGCTCGCTTTGAAGGAGCAGCTCTTTGTTTGATCGCCAATACCTCGCCAGTCGCTTTTGGTTCAATTGGGATCCCGATCGTAACGTTAGCCGCTACGACCCAGTTAGGAGTGTTGGGGTTAAGCGCGCATGCCGGCAGGCTGTGCGCGCCGATCTCCCTGATCCTCCCATGTTACCTGGTGCTAACACTAGGCGGCCCTAAGGCTCTGCGCGGGGTATGGCCCGCAGCCGCGGTCTGCGGTGTTGTATATGCAACCGTCCAGTTTCTCGTTTCAAACTACCTGGGGCCCTGGTTGACGGACATCCTGGGATCGATGCTAGCCATGATTGCTTTGCTGATTTTGCTGCGAGTATGGAAACCCAAGGATTCGGATCAGTATCGTTTGGCGGGCGAGAACCCGGGCACTAGTAAGCCGATGGCAAAATTAAGCGCGGCCCAGGTAATGTTGGCTTGGTTGCCCTATTTGCTCCTGGTTGTGATCGTGATTCTGTGGGGGATTCCCGCGGTTCACGACTGGCTGGAACTGGTGACGATTAAGGTTCCTTGGCCCGGTTTACACGACCTGATTCAACGCATGCCGCCAGTGGTAACCAAAGCTACCAACTATGCGGCAACCTACAATGTCAATTATTTGAGCGCTGCGGGTAGTGCGGTATTTCTGGCGGCCTTGCTTTCGGCGACCTGTCTCAAGGTATCTCCGGGTAAGTTTGTGATCATTTTAGGCAAGACCCTGCGACAGCTCGGAGTCCCGGCTCTGACTTTTGCCTTGGTCCTGGCGCTGGCGTTGTTGATGAATTATTCCGGTGCGACGGCCACTTTAGGTTTGGCCTTTGCGGCTAGCGGTAGTCTGTTTCCTGTATTCAGCGTTTTACTGGGTTGGGTCGGCGTTTTCCTAACCGGGAGCGACACTTCGTCCAACGCCTTATTCGGTAATTTGCAGGTTATTACCGCGAATACTCTTCATCTCGACCCGACGCTGATGGCGGCTGCTAACAGTGCAGGCGGAGTGATGGGAAAAATGATCAGCCTGCAAAGCATAGCCGTAGCGGTGGCTGCGACCGGAATGAAAACTACGGACGAACCCCGGCTGTTTCGCAAGGTGATTGGTCACAGCCTTCTGCTGGTTGCCCTGGTTGCCGTGTTGAACGTGATCTACTCGGCGCTGTCGAGGACGTAGGTGTGGGGTGGAACCCTAATTTGGTGGGGCGAGGCTCCCGAACGACCTCATCGTTTTAACGAAGCCTCTGGCATTGGAGGACCTCGAAGCCACGCTAGACCGACACGCGTGCCGAGCCGCGGGTCTGTCGTCCCGCAGTGAGTCATGTTAAAGCGTGTTCATTCGATAGACGCCTCTCGAAAACTCGGAGAGTTGCGACGCGCCAAACCGCGGCTCGGCCGCGTATCGGTCTAGCCGGACGTTGGGTTTAGCACGCTGGAGGCTTCGTAAACATCATATTTCGTTCGGGAGCCTCGCCCCACCAAGTTACATCGCCTCGTCTCCCTTTCGCTTACCCTTGGTCCCGAATCAAATTTGAGGCGACCGCGAAATCTTGTTGGGACCAGCCTTTGGCGTCGGCTTCGGTTAGCAGCTCGTTGACGGCTTGTGCTAGCGGAAGCTGCACGCCGAGACTCTTGGCTAGGCCGAGCGCCAGGCGTGAATCTTTCAACATGTTCATCAACGAGAAATTGGGATCGAACTCTCGAGCGATGATCGGTTTCAGCTTGAAATCGCTCACCCCGGAGCGGCAAGCGTTGTTCTCAATGGCGGTAACTAATTCTTGAGGATCAATCCCGGCGCGTTCTGTGATCGTCAGAGCCTCGGTCAGAGCTTGAACGATCGCGGCTGTAACCATGTTAGTTGCGATTTTGATCAGGCTGGCATCTCCAAAACGGCTGAAATAGACGAGCCCTTTGCGGGAAGCCTCCAGAACAGGTTCTGCCCGCTGCAGGTCAGCCTTGTCGCCCGCCAGATAGTACACAAGCTGACCGTTTTCTGCCGCCCCTTTGCTCCCGGTGAACGGGGCATCGATCAGGTGAGCGCCGGTCGCCTTGACCGCGTCTCTTGCCTTTTGCACGGTCTCCGGAGAGATGGTGGAATGGATCAAGATCAGATGATCCGGGGTCAGCGCAGCGCGCAGCGCCGCCAGCGTTTCGAGAACCGCAGCATCATTAGAAACAAAGACTTGAATGATTTGGGCGGCTTTCCCTACCTCTGCCGGTGAACTCACAAAATTTGGTTCGGCCTTTGGTGTCCGATTCCACACATAGACCTCGAATCCTTTCTTTCGCAGATTCTTGGCGACCCGCGACCCGATGATCCCGAGGCCAATTACGCCAACTCGAATTGGAGTACTCATATGAGAAATCTACGTCGCCCATTGAGCGTTTCTAGATGTTCTTTCGAGTCAGGCAGGGTTAATCCTTGAGGGTGTGTTAGTTGCGATAGTCGTACTGGTGCTCGTTGTCGTCCTCGTGCTCGAAAGCGCTTTTCTCTCCCAGCGGTTCGGAATCACGACTGAAGCGTTTCGCCTTCATTGCACGTGCCCTACAAAGCAGCGCCATGAAATCGAGCACGAGGACGAGCCCGAGCACGAGGCCGATTTGCTCAAACAAACCGATTGTTCGGAAACGACCGAACGCTGATGAGAGTGATTCTCATAAGGCCCGATGCCCTTGTCTCGATGCTTGTGCCCGTGTTTGTTAACGATTGTTTGTTCGGCTTTGGTAGCTGGGACTGAAGACCTGGAAACGGGTGGATTTCTGCACGAAGCAGTGGGGGTGGAATTACCTCGATTGAACTCGAGGGGTTTCGGGCGCCAGGACGTCAGTAGGGATTGAATTTTGCAAGGATGTTTTATGCAGCGCAAACCAGATCCTTT
>DASUWQ010000361.1:0-7060 GCA_036378375.1 Chthoniobacterales bacterium | reverse complement strand
CACAGGATTTGCGGCGGATGCTATCGTGTCGATCATCCGGTGTATAGGACGATCCGGCGTAACCAATCACCAATCACCTCTCACCTCTCACCTCTCACCATCCTATACCACCCTGGCTCCTGCGGTTCGCATCGCAGCGAGAGCCTTAGCACCATCATCGAGAGACAGATTAACGGCCCGGCAAGCTTTGGTTAACACGGTGACGGGAAAACCGAGTTCAAGTGCGTCGAGTACGGTTGCCTTAACACAGTAGTCTGTGGCTAACCCCACGACGGTGAGATCGTCGACTGCATGCTGTCTCAAGAGTTCGTCAAGGCCGGTAGCCCGTTTTCTTTGGTTTTCGAAGAATCCACTGTAGCTGTCCACTCGCTCATCGGTTCCCTTACTAATGTGAACGCCTCCTGAGATAACTTTTGGATTCAATCCGGCAGCGAGCTCGGCGCCGTAGGTGTTCTGCACGCAGTGCACCGGCCAAAGAACTTGTTCCTGGCCATCAATCAGGATCCGGTCACCAACCTTCTTGCCTGGGTGCGAGGCCGCAAAGCTACAGTGGTTTGCTGGGTGCCAATCCTGAGTGGTGAACACGAGATCGAACTCGTGACTTAATTGGTTAATAGCTGGAACTACCAGATCCCCTTCGGCAACCGCTAAAGCGCCTCCCGGGAGGAAGTCGTTCTGCACGTCAACAATGATCAGGGCTTTCATGGGGGGTAGTCAGTGAGCAGTAAGCAGTAAGCAGTAAGCAGTAAGCAGTAAGCAGTAAGCAGTAGGCAGTAATTAGTAAACAGTAGAGGAGGCTAGGAAGGGGCGCGCAGGTGTCCGCCTGTTTTACTACCACTGATTTCCCTAACTCTTCTAGCTCGTCTACTGGTTACGGTAATTACTGCTTACTGCTTACTGCTTACTGCTTACTGCTCACTTCACGCATCTAGTCCTCTGGCGCCAAATCCGTTTCTCTCCGGTGCTCTGCGATCAGTCTCGCCTTCAACTCGTTCAGGTTGTATTCGAGACCAACCGGATAGATGTGAGGATTCAACAAACGCTTGATTCCTGAGTAAAACTTTCCCAATTGAGCCGCCGCGGTTTCCCTTACTTCATGGATCGGGAGCCGGTCATAAATTAGCTTCCCCTCGCGAAAAATCGGTACTAACAGGTCCTGACCATGGGCGTCCTTGGGGATTCTCCGGCGTAAGGTAACGTCGGCCAGATCAACGATGGTTCGCGACAATGAATACGAGCCGGCTTCGTCAAACATCATATCGGCGAAATACTCGTTGCCGGCATTGAAGCGACGGACCTGTAACATGCCTGGGTTCGAAACCTTAACGGCTTGTTCTGAAAGCTTGATCTTATATTCCCACTTACCGCCGCGGTCGCGGACGGCGCCGAGTTTAAAGACACCGCCTAAAGCGGGCTGATCGAAAGCGGTCACCAGCTTGGTGCCGACGCCCCAGACGTCGATCCGGGCGCCTTGTTCACGAAGACTATTGATGATGTATTCGTCGAGGTCGTTGCTCGCGACAATCTTTGCGTCCGGAAAGCCCGCCTCATCCAGCAGGCGGCGCGCGGTGATGCTCAAGTGAGCAAGGTCTCCAGAGTCCAGTCTGATACCCGAAAACTGGTGGCCCTGTTTCCGAAGTTCTTTGGCGACTTCGATGGCATGCCGGATTCCTTGCTGAGTGTCGTAAGTGTCGACCAAAAAGATCGAATTCGACGGCATGGCTTTCGCGAAGGCAGCGAACGCTTCCAGTTCTGAATTGAACGTCATCACCCAGCTGTGAGCATGCGTGCCTTTCACCGGTATTCCAAAGACTTTGCCGGCGAGCACATTGGAGGTTGCCGCGCAGCCGCCGATGTAAGCGGCTCGACTGGCAGCCAGTCCGCCATCCGGTCCATGTGCTCGGCGAAGACCAAACTCCAAGACCGGCGCTCCTTGCGCGGCTAGGCAGATGCGAGCCGACTTCGTGGCGATTAAAGTTTGAAAGTTGATGATGTTGAGCAGAGTGGTCTCGACCAGCTGGCATTGCAGCAACGGCCCGTTGATCCTCAGCAGTGGCTCATGCGGGAATACGACCGTGCCCTCCGGCACTGCATCCACGTCGCAGTCGATGACTAGCTCCGCCAAGTAATCCAGGAATGCGGGCTCAAGCAGCGGTTTATCCTCTCCATCCTTGAGGCCTTCCAGGTATTGAAGGTCGTCAGGATAAAAACGAAAGTTTTCAATGTACTCAATCGCATCCGCAAGCCCGCAGGCGATCGTATATCCACTCCCGAACGGTTGGTGGCGAAACGTCAGATGGAAAACGGCTTCCTTATCGCGCAGCCCTTCTTTCCAGTAACCGTAAGCCATCGTTAACTGATAAAGGTCAGTTAAGAGGGCCGGGGATGCGCGATCGGGAGTCATAAGGGTTCTACGTCCTAAGTTCGACGTTCGATGTTCAACGTTCAAGATTCGACGCCGCTGGGCGGCACAACCTAGAACGTAGAACGTAGAACCTAAAACCTTGAACCGTTTAGCCTTGCGTCTGCCCGGACAACGCTAACCAGCCGATAAACGCGGTAGCGCCTCCCTGTAAGTAACCGACTTGCCGGCGGACCTCTTTGCCGTTCGAATCGAGGAGCACATAGGTTGGGAATCCTTCTATGCCGTATTTCTTGGCCAACTCCTCATTTTGGCTTTTTTCATTTGGGCTCTGGGCGGCTTTCCTCGGGAAATCGACTTTTACGAGGACCAGGTTCTTCGCGGCGAAATCTGAGAATTGCGATCCGTCGAAGACCTCCTTGTCCATTTTAATGCACCAAGGGCACCAATCGGATCCGGTAAAATCCAGTAGGATATACTTATGCTCTTGGGCCGCCTGCTTGGATGCCTCGGCGAAGTCGGTCTGCCAAGTCAGTTCCGCTGCTCGCAAGGATGTAGCCGCCGAGATCAGCAGCACGAGCGCTGCTATCGCGGGGAACGCCGATCGTACCCGGGTAATATGATTCATGTTCATGGGGTGAAACCTCCCGTCAATTAGTCGTCAACGGTTTGACGGATGAACGGTCCGTCTATTTCAGGAAAATGTCCACCGCATCTGCGTACGTCTTAAAAGGATCAGGCATTGACAAGTAGTCCTGACTCTCGAGTGCGATCGAATCCCAATTGATGATGTAGGGGAGGTTCTTTTTCTGGAAAAGGGCTACCGCTCGGGAACGACCGGCTGCCCGGGTATTACTTGGAGCCGTATACTTGGTTTCCTGACGCCGGACTGAAGCGTTAAACTCGCCAATTGTCTTGGCAGGTTTCAAAGCGAAGAAAAGGCCACGCTCGGGATGAATGTTGTGATATTCCAAGTCCAGGCTCTGAATCCAGGGATCTTGCCAGGAGAGGCCCTGGTCTTCGATAAACATATTGAGCAACCAGCGTTTGGAGATCCAATCAACACCGCCAATTAACAGGTCGGGCTTTCGCTTTAGTGCGTCCAAAGTAAATCCCCAAATTTCCAGGATCCAATCGGTTTCATCATCGGAGCCGTGCAGGTAGCGATGCGCCTGTTCCAGGAACTGATACTGAATATCCAAGGCGTCCTGGGTAGATCCGTCGTCCATTTCGACCAGCCAATGGCCATCTGGGTTTCGCGAGATCTCGCGAGTGGCCAGCACGGCATCTCTGAGAGCGATGCTGTCGGGCATCAAGTTCTCTTCGAGCAGAGTTAAGATGCAGACCGTCGTGCCAATCTTTAGGGCCGTCGCGAACGGACTCATGTTGGAGTCGCCGATCAAGAGGTGGAGGCGCCGATATTTTCGGTAGTCCGCCAAGGGTTCGTCGCGTGCGTTGATAATCGCCCGGTTAAATTGGACCCATTGATAAATATCGTTAACGATGTGATCCGCCCTTTGGCTGATTTGGAAAGGGACATGTCCCGGCCGGTCGGGCACCTCGAAGTCGAATGCGAGCGGATTGGCTTGCCCGACTCTCCCTGCGCCGGAAAAGATTTGTCGAGTGGCCAGGAATGCAAGTAGGGAAGCCAGGATCTCGGGTGTGAACTGGGCTTCTCGCCGCATCAGATAATTCTCGTGACACCCGAAGGTGGCGCCGGTGTGATGGTCGATGTTGTTCTTTAAAAAAGAGACTTTGTCTTCGACTCCGAGCTCGCTGATCGCCTGGTGTAAGAGCATGTCTCCAGCGATATCGTAGGCCACCAGGTCCCGGAGCGAGAGGCATTCCGGAGACGAATATTCCAGGTGGCCCATATCGAGGTACAAGCGGCCTCCATTCAAAAGAAAACCGCCGTTCCCCGGCGGCTCTTCATAGTCCCGATAATGTAAGTCGATCGCGCCGACTCGACATTTGCGGAAGAGATGGTTCTTAATTTTTACGGGCCAGGCGTCGGCCTGGCTTTGCGCTTGGTCCTCGGAAATTAGACACCCGTATTCAGTTTCGAGTCCAGCTACCCGATTCATGCCCTGTGAGTCTCTAACGAAACGCCAGCACTGGCAACCGGAACTTGGGAAGAAAACGTTGTGGGAGGGGCGTCTTGTTTGACCCTAAGAGGTAGGACCCAGCCAGGTACGGCATCCCAAGGGCGGTTTAAAGGACAACGGACGGAGGGGCGTTGCCACGCCCGCAACGCTTCGCGTAGCGATGCGGGCGGGCATTCGGTGTGAGAGCTCGCACGGGTGTCGACGCCGACGAATCTTTTTAGATATGGCGCTCCGATAGACGCGACGCCCTGGGATGGGACGGATATGCAGCAGGTTGGGAACTAAGAAACGATAGACCCTGCCACACCTAAAGGGAGCCGTGGCCGGACACGTCTATTCAACCTATAAGCAATAGACCGCCTCCGAATCTGCAGCGGCACATCTCTAATGCGGCTTGCCCGACATAGCCTCTAGGAGTCTAGACGACTAGGCGAAGTCTGGCTCCCCTCCGTCGGGGGTGGTGGGCAACGCTGTAGCCGCAGTCTTTCCGGGACAAACGCGCCCTACCGCATGTCGCGGGAATAGATCCGCTGCTCCCTCGGTATATGAAGGAAAAGAGGTCACTATGAAGCTACCCAATTTGAATAACTCTACTAACAAAATTATCAGACCTGCTAACCATTTATATCATTCTACGGTGGTTAGCGGTCTGCTAACCCTGATGGCTTGCACGACGTTGACACCCAAGATCAAAAATCATGCCGCCAACTACGTCGATCCGCGCCAACCGGCGGAAAACCGGACCGTCGAAAGCCCCGATCCCGGTTACAACTGGTTCTACTAAGCAGCGCTGGCCCGGAGACAAGAAACAGGCACCCGTTGCAACGACCTTTCGAGATAATGAATAGCCGGGGCACTTAGCTTGATGACAAATTGACTCTCTTCTCCTCCATCTTCGGCTCGGGTTAGTCTTTTTCTTCTGAAGATTTCTTCGAACTTCTCTTCGGTCCTTCGGTTTTCGATTGAGTCTTAGACCCGTTGCCCTTGGAGCTTCCGCTTTTCTTGGACCCTTCGCTCTTGGGCTCGTTCGAACCGTGCGAACTCTTCTTCGAACCGTTCTTGGACGCGTCGCCCTCCGAGGCTTTGCTGCTCTTCGATCCTTCGTCCCCGGAATTTTCGTCCTTTGATCCGCCTGAGTTCTTCGAGGTCTTCTTCTTGGGAGTCGTAGATTCATCAGTAGGGCCGGCGTCTTTAGACCCCTTAGCCGTCTTCGATTTTACCTTCGACTTGCTCTCTCCCTTCGAACCGCCTTCGTCCTCCGATCCGGAGGCCGTTTTATGCTTCGCGGTCTCCTTGTGCGTTGAGGCGGTTGCCGTCTTTCCTTTGGTCCCCTTTTGAGGGCTTGCTTTCGCGGTCTCCTTGTGCTCCTTGGGTTCTTTTTGTTTCTGATCACTGACCGGCCGGGGCACCGCCGGGGTCGGGCTTGGCACCAGATTGACCCGCTCGATCGGCTTATTTGGCAGATGTCTCGGGATGTGCGCCTCCGAAGCGTATTTCTGATGCACACCGTCGATGTCCTCTTTGGTGAAACCGTTCCAGCCCTTATTGACCGTAGGCCTTACGATTGTCTTTATGACCGTGGGCACCTTGGTGGCATTCGCCTTCAGCTTGACAGCAGGGCCATTAATATTCAGCAGATCGCCGTTGATGGACCTCGAGAAATTATGTTGGCCCCTGACTTCAGAGTAATGAAGTTGATAGGTCTTAACTTCTTGTCCTGTTTGTTGGGCAATGAAGTCTGGACGGGGACCAAAGGCGCTGATCGTCGTTTTGCTTGCGGAAATGTTGGTGACGTTACGGCTCGCGTTAATCAGTTCCAGGTTCTGAGATGCCGGCGCGAATAACCCAACATAACTTGGTTTGAACCACGCGCTGAACGGCAAAAAACAAAACGCCTCGGGTCCGATATCGGCATAGGAATCGCACCAACTACCGATTGGTACAACATCGCTAGGTCGAGGACATTCCGGCGGTAGGGGAGCCCAGCCGACAAAACCGTTGTCGCAGATTCGCCAGGAGACCCAAGCTGGGGACCAATCGATCCCGGGCGTCCAAACCCATCCGGTGCCGTCGATGTTTGCCCAGCGTCCATAATGATAAGTAGCCCAACCAAACGGCTCGTCGCTATCCCAATACCAACCGCGGTCTGTCGCCTCCCAATGCCCGTTTGTGTAAGGGCGCCAGTCCGGGTTCTTCTCGGCTATTTTGGGCTGATAGACATACCCGAAATTCTCCGCAAAGAGCCAATGTCCGTCTGCAGATAGTTGGTCGTAGAATACGTCGTAGGAGTCGTTGAGGTCAGTTTGATCTGTGACCGGGATTTGCTGGTATACTCGAGAAGGGGGGAGTGCCGGCCCGCCCGCATCGCTACGCGAAGCGTTGCGGGCGGGAGTAATGGAGTTTTGGAGTGAAGCTGGTCTGGGGTCGTTCGAAGGGCTTTCCCCGATTGTCAGGGTGAGGGGACGTTGAGTCGGGCTTGGTGACGGGTTGGCTACCGAACCTGTGAGAGAAATCGCGATCAGAAAAACAGGGGCCAAGACCCGCCCGCAACGCTTCCGCCTGGGCGGATGCGGGTGGGGTTTTCGCACGCGCG
>DASUWQ010000360.1:0-6152 GCA_036378375.1 Chthoniobacterales bacterium | reverse complement strand
ACATACTGCGAGTCTTTCCCACTGTTGGGATCGGTACCCGGGTTGATATTGTTGAAGGCCGTTTACCAGTCGAAACCCAAGCCATTGCTCAGGCGGCCGCTCCCGGCTCCGCCGTCTCCTCCGTGAGACGTTGATTTTGGTGGGGCGAGGCTCCCGAACGGCTGCAGATTTTTGCGAAGACATTGGTGTGAACGGTTGAGACGCGTCTTACGCCTGAAACCTGCCGAGCCGTGGGTCTACAGTGTGCCAACGCTTCAACGAAGTTGGGATTGTCTGAATACAATATGGGAAGAGCGAAAACATAGGCCTTTCCCAGTCAGCATGTTGAACGCACCATAGACCGGCGGCTCGGCGGCGTTTCGGCCTTGGGCAATTTGTGGGCGGCAAATGCTGAAAGCGTGTGGCGGTGATCAGCATACGTGCCGGAGCCTCGCCCGACCAACTGGCCCATCACTCTGCCAGCGCCAATTCCTTACACCGGCCCAGATCGAGTTTGCCGGAGCCCAGCACCGGAATCTGTTCGACGGGTTTTATCTTCTTCGGAATCCACAAGCTCGGTAACCCGGCGGCCAAAAGTTTCTCCCGGAGAATTTCTGGTTTGACCTCGCACGCGGTCAAAAGAACTAAAGCTTCGCCTTTCGCTTCGTCGGGAATACCAACGACGGCCACAGCGCGTTCTTCCTCGGATTCGAAGTTAAACTGTTTGTTGATCGCTGCCTCGAGGGTTTCATGCGGAACCATTTCGCCACCGATTTTGGAGAAACGTGAAAGCCGCCCCTCGATGTACAGAAATCCATCTTCATCGATCCGCGCTAAATCACCGGTTTTAAACCAGCCTTCTTCAAGTACCTCCGCCGTCCGTTGCGCTTGGTTCAGATAACCCTCGAAAATATTTGGGCCTTTGAGCCAGAGCATGCCGAGCTCTGTACTCGGCAAAAGTGCGTCTGTCTCAGCGTCTCGAATCCGAGCAGCTTGGCCCGGCAGGAGTTTGCCAACCGAGCCCGGACGCGACGCGGGTTGAATCGTATCGTCTGGATGACTCGGCAACGGATCCGGAAGATTTACACTAACCACAGGTGCGGTCTCGGTCAGGCCGTAACCTTCGTATACGGGAAAACCGAAACGTGCTTCAAAAGTCTCCGCGAGGTCACGAGACAACTTCTCAGCTCCCACAATCAAGATCTTGAGACTCTTGAACTGCTCCGGTTGAGTTCGGCGCAGATAACCCCGCAGAAAAGTTGGCGTTGTGATTAGCAAGGTTATTTGGTGTTTTTCTACGAGCTCCGCGTTCTTCACCACGTCCACCGGAGTCGGATAAGTCACCATCCTGACTCCCTCTGTAATCGGGTACCAAAGTGTCACCGTGCACCCGAAACAATGGAAGAAAGGCAGCGAAGCCATGATGGCGTCGTCCTTAGTCTGGTTCAGGTACCCGCTGAACTGAGCGATGTTTCCGAGGATGCTGCGATGGGTAAGAATGACCCCTTTAGGCTCACCGGACGATCCGCTGGTGAATAGCAGGACTGCTTCACGTTGGTCGCCCACACTAGGTAGACCAAGGATGGAACCCAGTAGCCAGGAAGGGGTCAGCATGGCTACGATTCGCCAGAGAACAATCCGCGGCCTAAGCTCCGGCATCATTTCTTCGAGGCGAGATACATTTTGTGGCCACGGGAAATCCATCAACCGCTTCATGACCGGTTTAGCGGAGATAGCGTGCGCAATCTCCCCGTTTCGGATGGCCGACTCCAAGGCCGCCCGTCCGGCGGTAAAGTTGAGATTGACCGGCGTTTTATTCGCCAGCGTGACTGCGATGTTTGCGACCACCGCGCCGGCTCCTGGCGGTAAAACCACCGCTACTCGCTGATCTGGAACATTGCGTTTTATCCAGCGACTCAGGGCAATGCTCGCTGCTAACAGGTCGCCTCGCTTGACCTGCCGCCCGTCCATCCCATCGATCACGCCGACTTCGAATTGTTTCTTTTTTAATCCCCGGATAGTCACTCGTCCTAAGTGGCGCCGTATCTCCGGGCGCTGCTGGAAGCAGAACTCGCCCAGCTCCAGCAGTTCCTGCCGTGCCACCGTGATGTCGATTGCGCGCGGTTCGATCGGTTTGCCAAACGCAATGGTGATGTGTTGAGGAACCCGGCGCGGCCATTTGAAGAAATACCGTCCGCGTTCGAAAGAAAAAATCGATCCCCAAAGACCGTCCAACCAAATCGGTACGACCGGTGCGTCGGCCAGCCGCGCAACCAGCTCAAACCCTTTGCGAAGTTTGATCAATACGCCGGTCCGGCTGAGTTCTCCCTCGGGAAAGATACAAACGATTTCGCCGGCTTTAATTTGGTTTGCTGCCGCCCTGATCGCGTCTTTCGCGCGGACGCTGGAGATCGGAATCGCTCGAACCAGTTTGAAAATCGGCGTCAGCCATTTGACCTGATAGATCGACTCATGCACCACGAAGCGGATGGGCCGCGGACAAGCGAGTTGGAGCACCACCGCGTCCACATAGCTCATATGATTAGGCAGCAGGAGGAAGCCGCCTTCCGGCAGATTCTCCAGGCCAAATCTTCTGACCCGATAGAAAATGCGCACCAGGACACTCGCTACGGAACGAAAAATCTTCTCGCGGAGACTATGACCGAGAGGGGTGGGCATCGCAAAAAAACCAGTTATTAGAAGCAGCGGTATACAGTACTCCACCGCTTCCAAATTGCGGGGCGCATATTGCCATGGACGGCACCATCGTGGAAGAAAGGCGGATTGTGAGAAAAGCCAAAAAGTTGCGAGTAGCAAGAAGAAACCAATTCCGAGCGGAATGATGGTCTTCATCTGCGTCCGACTAGAACTATTCATGCAGCCTCAATGCATCATTGTATTGAATCTATCCAATCGATAAAACGCGCTGCGAATACGGTTTTATCGATGGTTGTGGAGCGCGGTCTCAGTTGCAAGGCCGACTCGGTCGGAACCTGGAGGGGAGCCGCTTCTGAACGTTGCCCGTAGCCTGAACTGATCCCGCAAACAACCGTCCTATTTCGCAGAGTTGTCTAGCGGGCGGCTCCCGGAAACGTCTCACGATGCCGTTTGGCCTTGTTGTGTCGCATTGGTACAAAAAGAAGGGAATCGCGGGGCATTGTAGCTACGTCAGGAGACTTCGCGGGAGTCGCCTGCTCGACACGCCCACCTGGTAAACGCGGGTTCAAGAACGTGCGTGCAAATGGCGGCCGGGTAAAGGCGGCTCCCCTCCAGAGTACCACCGGCCAAGCGAGGCAGCGCTCCACACACCAGTCTATACACGGCGGACGCGAAACAACAAATCATCCATTTCCCCTCCTGAATGCCGCGAACTCCTTGAACTCCTGAACTCCTCAAGCGTAAGCTCGCCGGCATGTCAGGGACTCCGATGATGCAGCAGTATCAAAGCATCCGGCGCTCGCTGCCCAAGGGTACGCTTCTCCTTTTTCGGCTGGGTGACTTCTACGAGCTCTTTTTCGACGATGCCAAGCTCGCTGCCGACATTCTTGGGGTCGCGTTGACCAAGCGAAATGGTATGCCGATGTGCGGCGTCCCATTCCATGCCGCAGAAGCCTATATCGGCAAATTGATCAAGGCCGGACACCGGGTCGCGATTTGTGATCAAGTCAGTGAACCGCAGCCAGGGAAGATCGTTGAAAGGAAAGTATCCCAGATCATCAGCCCGGGGACAGTTAGCGATCTCAATCTTCTCGAGTCGAAACAGAACAATTTTCTAGCTGCGATCAATCGCGCAAAGAATCGATTTGGGTTGGCCCTGATTGACGTTAGCACAGGCGAATTTCGAGTAGCGGAAATGGATAGTCAGGGCGCATTGCAAGACGAACTGGCTCGATTCTCGCCCACAGAATTGATTCGTCCTGATGCCATGGATGGTTTCGCGGAAGGTACCGCTTACGACGGGTACGCTTTCGAGATCGAGCAAGCGACTGAGCTGCTGCGCGAACAATTCCAGGTGCAATCTTTGGACGGATTCGGTTGCGCCTCGCTGGCGGCCGGTGTCGGCGCTGCTGGAGCCATTATCCATTACCTCAAAAATCAGCTGCGCCGATCGACCGAGCATATCCGGACAATAGGAGTCTATCTGGCAGATGAATTTGTGGCCCTGGATGCCACCACGCACAGCCACCTCGAGTTGATCGGAAGACGGGACGATCGGCGCGACACGAGTCTGTTACGGGCTCTCGATCGCACCGTGACGCCGATGGGGGCCCGTCTGCTCCGCGAGTCAATTCTTAAGCCCCTGCGGAACCTTGAAAAAATCCGTCGTCGCCAAGGACTAGTCGCCCGGTTTCTAGAGCAGCCGTTTCTCTTAAATGCCTGCCGGGAATCAATGCGTGGCGTGCGCGATGTTGAACGAACCTTGAGCCGGGTCAGCCAAGGGACCGGCGGTCCCCGCGATCTGGCTGCGATTCGTCACTCGTTGGAAGCGCTGCCTCCTCTTGTGGACCATTTAACCGCGCTGGGAAAAACCGCCCTCTTCGCGCGCGAACCATCTGAGCCCACCAAGTCCACTGCGTCTACTCAGTCCACTCCGTCTACTTTACCGGCAGCGAAGGCGAACTTGTCCTCCGACGCCTCGCCACGCTTCGCACCGCCTGTTTCACGGGTGGCGAAGGAGGAGGACTCACTCTGTCACGAAATCCTGTCCAATATCCATCTCTTACCCGACCTATTGGAACGGCTCCGGGCCGCTATTGAGGACGAACCGCCGGCTACCGTTAAGGAAGGCGGCATTTTCCGATCCGGTTACGATGCGGATCTGGACGAATTGCGTCAGATGTCCGGGAGCGGCAAAGAGTGGATCGCAGAGCTTCAGCAGAAAGAGATTGATCGAACCGGCATAAAATCTTTAAAGGTCCGGTACAATTCAGTTTTTGGTTATTTTATTGAGATTACCAAAGCAAATCTCGGTGCGGTTCCTGCCGATTACATTCGGAAACAAACCACAGTAAACGGCGAACGCTTTATCACGCCGGACTTGAAAGAGTTCGAAGCCAAGGTCCTCGGAGCCGATGAACGCTCTAAACAGCTCGAGTACCAGCTTTTCTTGAAATTGCGCGAGTTCACGCTGGGCTATCTGGGGCCACTACAGGAGACTGCCCGGGCTGTTGCTCAGCTCGATTTCGTCGCCAGCCTGGCTGAAAGCGCTCGTCTTTTCGGCTATTGCCAGCCGGAAATAAGTGCTGATACCGTCCTGCACATCGTCGAGGGCCGTCATCCGGTCCTGGATCAGAATTTAACTGAAGAAAAGTTTGTTCCTAACGATTGCCTGCTGGACGGGGACGCGAATCGCTTACTCTTGATCACAGGTCCCAATATGGCCGGCAAATCGACCTATATCCGGCAAGTCGCCCTTTTAGTGCTAATGGCTCAAATAGGGAGTTTCATCCCCGCTAAAGCTGCTACCATCGGCATCGTCGACCGCATTTTTACCCGGGTGGGCGCCTCGGATGACTTGGCTCGCGGTCAGTCCACCTTCATGGTGGAGATGAACGAGACCGCCAACATCGTCAACAATGCGACCGAGCGAAGTCTCATTATCTTGGATGAGATCGGACGGGGAACCTCCACCTTTGACGGTCTATCCATCGCGTGGAGCGTGGCGGAATATCTGCACGACGTCGTGCGGGCACGCACTCTTTTCGCGACTCACTACCATGAGATGACAGAACTCGAAATGGTGTGTGCTGGCGTGAAGAACTTCAACGTAGCGGTTCGGGAATGGAACGACCGGATCATCTTTCTGCGCAAAATCCAAAAGGGAGCCGCCGACAAAAGCTACGGTATTCAGGTGGCGCGATTAGCCGGTCTGCCCGTTGCGGTGATAGATCGGGCCAAAGAGATTCTCGCTAACCTCGAAAGCGCCGAACTGAACGCACAGGGGCGTCCCCGGTTAGCTGAGGCGAAATTGCCCCGGCGCAAAGCCAAAACCGAAGACTCCCGCCCCCAACCGACCCTTTTCGATTTTCAACCTGGTGATCGCTAAACTTGAAGCCCCAATTTAAGATCCACAGATTATATGGATTACGCAGATTTTAGCGTTCCAAACCGTGGAGTGCTGCTGCGCTTGCGAGCCTCGAAAGTTACATTCGCTCCCTAACCACAGGGATGAC
>DASUWQ010000359.1:0-6407 GCA_036378375.1 Chthoniobacterales bacterium | reverse complement strand
GGCGTTGACTACTAACACACCGAAGGCAATAAGGGACGGCATGCGAGGCATCGGCTTGGTCCTTTTCGTTTCCCTGATAATCTCAACGACCCGGTTAGCGGCACAAACACCAACTCCCGGCAGCACTCCTTCTCTGCCAATCTCTCTACAAGTCGATGCGACCGATTTAGCCAGAAAGCTGTTGCACTCGCATCTCAGCATACCGGTCACACCTGGTCCCCTCACCCTGTATTACCCAAAATGGATTCCGGGCGAGCATGCTCCTACCGGCCCGATCGATAGCGTGGTCGGTATGAAATTCGCCGTAAATGGTCAGCCAATTCCCTGGAGACGTGATTTGGTCGATCTATACGCATTCCATTGTGAAATACCCGCCGGCGCATCGCATTTAGAGGTCGATCTAGAATTCGCCATGCCGGTCGAACCCGCTGAATTCTCGACCGAAGCAGCCGCTTCCGCCAGACTGGGAATGATCAACTGGTACGAGTTGCTCCTCTACCCGGCAGGATTCAATACCGACGATCTCACCTTCCAGGCCGAGTTAAGATTGCCGCCAGGCTGGCGATTTGGCACTGCGCTGCCGGTCCTCCAGAACGGTGATTCCATTCGATTCCGTCCAGTGTCACTCACTACGCTGGCCGACTCTCCCTTGGTCGCCGGTCTTTACTACCGCCATATCCAACTCGCCACCGCCGCTCCGACGAACGAACTGGACATCGTAGCGGACAGCTCGGACGCGTTAGAGTTACCTGATGAGAAAATTGCCCAATACCAACATCTGGTAACGGAGGCCGCTACTCTTTTTTCTGCTACCCATTACGAACACTATCATTTCCTCGTTTCCCTTAGTGACCAGACCTTCCATGACGGCATTGAACACCATGAGTCCAGCTTGAATGCGACCCGCGAGGATGCGTTCACAGATAAAGACCAATTGGACGCCGCGTCTGACTTGTTGCCTCACGAGTTCGTTCACTCTTGGAACGGCAAATACCGGCGACCGGCCGATCTAGCCACTCCGGATTTCCAGAAGCCGATGCGAGACGATCTGCTATGGGTCTACGAGGGACTAACCGAATATCTCGGTAGTTTTGTTCTAACCGGGCGCTCCGGTCTGCGGTCCCCTGAATTGTCCAGAGACTTCCTCGCCGCCGACGCAGCCGAGTTGGACACGAAAAGCGGCCGGCAATGGCGCCCGTTGCAGGATACGGCGGACGACGCATCGCACCTTTATTCCGCTGCTGACGAGTGGGAAGACCGCCGCCGCGCCGTTGATTTTTATCCGGAGGGAGTACTGCTATGGCTGGAAGCAGATACGATCATTCGCCAACAAACCAACGGCCAACGCTCCATCGACGATTTTTGCCACGCTTTCCATGGCGGCCAAAGCGGTCCTCCCATGGTGAGAACGTACACCTTTGATGAGGTGATCCAGACGCTAAATTCAGTAGCTCCTTACGATTGGCGCAAGTTTTGGCTCACCCATTTGCACTCCACTTCGCCACACGCGCCGTTGAATGGAATCGAAGCGGCCGGATGGAAACTGGTTTATTCGGACAAACGAAATCTCCCTCTGGATGTCCGCGCGAAAGAAAAGAAACGCTGCAACGAGCGCTTTTCCATCGGCCTGCTCTTGGGTGAAGACGGCACCATCGTCGATGTCGTTGCCAATAGCCCGGCCGACGTCGCTAAGTTAGCCCCGAGCATGAAGATCGTAGCGGTAAATTCGCGCGCGTTTTCTGTGGACCGCCTGCGCGAAGCCATCAAAGGGACGGCTCACCCAGAATCGGCTCCGATCGAGTTGATCGTGAGCAACTCGGATTATTACGAGACAGTGCACATCGATTACCACGGCGGCTTGCGCTATCCGCATCTGGAGCGAATCGAGGCCCAGTCCGATCTGCTCGGGTCCATTCTAGCGCCGCACGCCAGATAAAAAAAGCCGTGAGGGCCGGGAACGATCGGGGAGCCGCTTTAGGACAAGCCTAAGCACCTCCGCATATTCTTTCCACAGCACGGAAGGCCGAAACATAGCCTCCCGGATCTAAACGATAGGGCGAGGTCTGACTCCCCTGCAGGCGCTGTTCCCGGCGTTTCCTTAGCTCGACCCTTCCGGCTCCCGCATCCCCGATCCAGCCTCCTCTTCTCTAGCACCGTTGACGCGCAATACCGCCGATGCCACAACAAAAAGCCCAACGGCTAGTAAAGTAAGAGCAATCGGAAGCGTTGTCCGGCTCGAAATAAACCCCACCAGGGGTGGACCGATCAAGAACCCGAGGTAACCGGTTGCAAAAACCGATGATGTTGCTTGTTCGATCCTGCCTCCGGCACGTCTGGCAGCCAACGAGAAAAGCAAAGGCACCAAGTTCGCCATTCCAAAACCGGCTAGGCCAAAGGCGCCGATACTGATCCACGGAGTCGGAGCCAGCGCCGCGATGCCGATAGAGATCCCGGAGATCACGGCGCTCCCAACAATCACGGTTTTACGTCCAAAACTCCTCGCCAGAGGGTCACCGGCAAACCTGCCGATGGTCATAAAAAGGGCGAATGCATTGTAGCCAAAAACCGTCATGTATTCTCTCACCTGATAACTCGTACGGAGATGAACACCGGCCCAGTCCGCCACCGCTCCTTCGGTCATCATCACGAGCAGGCATAGCAAACCGAAAACCGCCAAGATCCCTCTCGGGAAACCAAAAACCGGAGCACTGCTCGTCCCCGGCTCGGTTTGGAGCAAGCCACGACCGGCAAACAAGGTGAGAGAGAGCCCAGCCAGGCCAATCAACGGTAAATGTGCCCAAGTCCAAGCCGGAATCGCCAGAAACAGACTGCCGCACAACGACCCACACCAGCAGCTCAGGCTCCAGAAGGCATGAAACGAGGACATTACCGGCTTTCTGACCAGGCCCTCATAGGAGGCAGCCTGGCTGTTCATCGCGATGTCCATTAACCCGTTAAAGGCTCCTAAAATCAGCAATGAAACCGCCAGGGACCAAAAGCTGGTAGCTAGCCCAGGCCCGATCAGCGAAATCGGGAAAAAGATTCCAGATAAAATTGCGATCTTGCGTGAGCCAAACCTAGACATCAGCCAGCCGCTAACCGACATGGTGCCCAAAGCTCCCATTCCGGCACATAGCAGCGCTAAGCCGAGCAGCTGATCATTGAGTCCTAAACGTTCTTTCAAAAGAGGGATATGGGCTATCCAGCTCGACATCCCAAGCCCATTCGCCACAAAGAGCGCAACCGTCGCAAAACGAAAAGAACGATACTGATCCAAGTTAAAAAGGTTCCGTTTCTTAGATTACTAAATCCGTTGATTGCCCGCCCGCCGATCTGCCCGCTGCAACATTTTGCTATGTGCTATTCGCCCCGCTTACACCAGAGCGCCGGTCAGGCCACGCAAACGCCATCGATTCGCAGCTGTTCAATTTCTTTCGGGTCTGCTTCAGACTCGACGAAGGCGTTTGTAAGGATCCGAGAAGGACCGATCACAAAAGGAGCCATTTTTCCGAACTTCTCCGCCGAGATGATTGCCGCAACCGTACCTGCGCAGCGAATCAAAGCCTGTTTTAACTCCAGCTCTTCAACCGAGAACGTGGAAACGCCAACCTGCCGATGAACCGCACACACTCCCAAGTAACAGATATCGGCCCTAAAATCGTTGATGTCCTTAACGGCGCGAGCGCCGGTGGTCACGAGTTCTCGTCCCAGGATTTTGCCACCCAGAACGATCACTTCCACCAGGGGTAGCTCGGAGAGCGCCGTCGCCACAGGTAGGCTTGGTGTCACTGCTGTAAATGGCACCTCGCGCGAGATCCACCGAACGAGCTCATGGTTTGTGCTGCCGCCGTCAAAAACCACAACACTTTTCGGCTGAATCAGCGCCGCGGCCTTCTCTGCTAACTCCGGGTTGATCGTCGAGGCCTGGGCAGAACGCTCTGCTACCGGTCGCGGAAACGGCGCAGCCGGCAAAGCCCCGCCATGCACGCGCCGGGCTAACCCTTCCGTAACTAATTGATTTAGATCCCTGCGGATCGTATCGACAGAAACTCGCAAGGAATTTGCCAGGTCCGCCGCAATCACTTTGCCGTGGCTGCTCAATGCCTGCAGAATCAATTCCCTGCGCTCTACCGGGAATAATTCTAGATCTGAGGATGCAACATTATGCACGATTGAGCACGATATTACCGTTTAGCGCATGAATCGTCAATATTTTTCTAGAATAAGCACTAACATGCAGTATTAAGCGCGATTACGCATGTATGCTTGATAAGATGCTAGACTCCAGGATGATACGACGCTGATCAGTGGACGGAGTTGACTTCAGTAGACAGAGTCCACGTGCTGGGACCAGTTGGCGTCGTTGCCGCCACCTTTCGCGAAAGCAGCCATTCCAGTCCGTCCGCTAAGTCCCCTCCGTCCACTCCGTCTACTGGAGAGTCCACTACCCCACCCTGTCTTACCGCAGCACCAGCTCCGCGATCTGCAGGGCGTTGAGGGCAGCTCCTTTCAGGAGCTGGTCGCCACAGCTCCAGAACGCTAAACTGTTTTCCATCGCCCAGTCGATTCGCAGCCGGCCCACGGCACACTCCTTTTTGCCAGAGGAGGTGATCGGCATGGGGTATTCCAACTTAGCGGGGTCATCCACCAGCTCAATTCCTGGCGCCTTGGCCAGCACGTCGCGGGCGTGGTCGACAGAAACCGGTTTAGCAAACTCCGCCGTTAACGCCACGGAATGCGACCGATAGACCGGCACCCGAACACAAGTGATCGACGCGCGGAACGTCGGATGATGCATAATCTTCCGACTCTCGTTCCGAAATTTTTCCTCTTCCTTGGTGTAGCCGGACTCAAGAAAGATGTCGACCTGAGGCAAAACGTTGAAAGCGATCGGGTGCGGAAACACGCTCTGCTTCACTGTCTGACCAGCCAAATGGGCTTCGGTCTGACTAGTCAGCTCCGCAATCGCTTTAGCGCCTGCGCCCGAGACAGCCTGATAACTTGCTGCAATCACCCGATTGACGTGAAAAGCTTTGTGCAGAGGATAAAGCGCCATTAAAGCGACAATGGTGGTGCAATTTGGAACTGCGATCGTGCCCCGATGTGCCCGAGCGTCGTCCGGATTGATCTCCGGAATCACTAGCGGTACGTTCGGATCCATCCGGAAAGCCGACGAATTATCCACCACGATCGCGCCCTGCTTTACTGCAGCCGGAGCAAATTCCCGGGAGGTGCCGGCGCCCGCGCTAAAGAATGCCAGATCGACCCCTGCGAACGAATCTCCCTTCAGCTCTTCCACGATTACCGGTTCGCCTCGAAACTTGAGCTCTTTGCCCGCGGATTTTGCTGAGGCCAGGAGCTTTAAGCTGTTGAGGGGAAGGTCCCCCGTTTCGAGCAACTTGATTAATTCAGCGCCAACCACACCGGTTGCGCCCGCGATTGCCAAATTCAAACCGTTAGCCATGGAAGGAGCCAGAACCTACCCGCAAAACTCAATCGCGCTACGTGAATGCGCGACCAGGAAGAGCTTATTGGGGACCCCTCTAAGCATGGTTTCATCAGAATCCGCAACCAAAACGTTATTTCGTTGTTTGATCTGATAGACGTCGGGACGGAAGTCGAGATCCGCCATGAAGGCCATATTGCCCCGGAACATCCATCTTAGTCGCTTCGGATTTAAAGCCTTTTCCTTCTGCGGCCCGTCGGGTTCGAATTTACAAAAAATGCATTTGTCTGAACCAAACGTTCAGCCTAATACCAAAGTGCTGCTAGCTAGGAAAGGAGGCGAGAGATAAAAATAATGAAGATCGTGAAATGCATAACCCTGGCGGCTTTTGCCGTAGTTGCCCTCGGCATGTCAGCCTGCCACAGTAACAACACCCCACCCCCAGCACCGGCGAAGACGACAACCGGTTACTCGAAGTAGGCCTGCGCCTGGCGAGTATTTGATACCCGCCTCAGAGTCGACCTGGGGCGGGTTTTCTTATCTTTAAACTAACGTACTCCGAATTGGCGATCAAAAACCGCCATTCGAAGTCGGGGGATTTTGTGATTCCGACGCGGCGATCGATCGCGACACGTGGTCGCCTCGCGTTTCGAGACAGCGAAACATCGGGGATAGAAAAAAAATCTTTTCCGTGCCACTGAGCGGTGATCCCCAGCGCTTGGGTGAGCTTTCCCGGTCCGGAGCAAAGCATTTTGTCTTTGTCCAAGCGGCGCCTCCGCCTCATTAATTCCAGTCCCGAAACCGGCTGCAGTGCCCGAATTAGAACAAACCCACGGATATCGTCCGTCTTGGTCAAGAAATTCAGCAGCCAATGCACCCCGTAGTTCAAATAGATATAAAGGGCTCCGGGTGGCTGGTCCTGGATAAAAGTGCGAGCCGAATTGCGCACGAAACTATGGGC
>DASUWQ010000358.1:0-3738 GCA_036378375.1 Chthoniobacterales bacterium | reverse complement strand
TTGATCTCGTGAAATCGGTACAGGAGGGGGTCCTTCGGGATGTCTAGCGAGCCCGACCCCTTCTTGGGACAGGATTGCAGTAATGCGACGACGTCAGGAGCGAGGTCCAGAAGTGCGCCGAGCTTTTTGGCGTCTTCCGAGGTGAGGCTATTTTCGCCCAGGCAGGCTGAGGTTATATACACTGGGGAGCGCCCGACATGGGCTGCAATTTGTTCCCAGGTCAGACCTTTTCTCCCCTTGGCTTCCCGGATCAGTTTGATGGTTTCGGATGGAGAGGTCATAGATTAATGGTTCCTGTTTGGATTGCCTAACTCAGGAAAGCCAAGTTTGTGCCAGGAGAGCGCCCAAGGAATGACAGATTATCCCGCGCCGCGGGAACAAATGACAAATTTCTCGCCGGTCGGGTCGCGTAAGGCCCAGACAATCTGTAATTTGTTCCCGCACTCGCGGGATAATTTGTCATTTAATGGCTAGGACGCGTTTAAGCACTTGCTGCGGTTAAGAAAGGTGCAATGTATGGCTTTCATCGGCTATGACTCAGGAAGATTTCGACAACTTAATTAACGAAATCCGAGAAGAAGACCCAGACCAGCTAAGCTCCGAGTTCTTGGTGAGGGAAGATCCGATCAAGGAGGAACAGATCGTGAAATTTGAGCAGAAGGCCGGGTTTAAGTTCCCAGAGGAATATCGGTATTTTGTTAAGAAATATGGTGCCGGAGAGATCGGCACGATTACGGTTTTATCGCCGGACCCGGAGAGTCAGTTCTCCATGTGGGACGGGAAGGAAGAGTTCAATCGAGAAACAGGCTGTCCTTTTGCAGAGGATAGTGACGGGAACTTCTATGCGTTCCTAGTCGAGAACGGAGTTTGCTCGAAAGACGTATGGGTGGCTGAACAGGGGGCCGGAGGGGATCTAAGTTACACAGACTACGAAGATTTCTTTGAATTCGTCGCGGAGGTCGGTTTCGGCGTAGACATATAAGGGTTCTACTTTCGAAGTTTGAAGTTCAACCTTCAAAGTTCGGCGTTTCCGGCTGGCCATTGTCGGTTTGCATTTGTTGGGTTGTGCCGCAATGCGGCTAACCGGCCTTTGCAGGAACGATCGCCTCATGCAAGGGGTTCAAGAACCCCAGAAATGAATTCCGTATCGAATCAAAGCCAATCGCCGATTTCCTTAGATCAATTTCTAGCTCTCCCGGATTTTGAGCCGGCTGCTAAACAGGTCTTGCCGCATCCGGTGTATGAGTATATCGCGAGCGGGGCCGGCAACGAAATTACGCTCACTGACAATGAACGGGCCTACGATCGCATTCGCATTTGGCCTAGGGTGTTGAACGATGTGCGCTCAGTAGACATCACCGTTTCGCTTTTCGGAAAAATGCTGTCTTCACCAATTCTATTGGCGCCGGCGGCATATCAGGGAGCGATGCATCCATCGGGTGAGCTAGGGACGGTTCGAGGGGCTGGCAGGGCCGGTATTCCCTTTGTCGTCAGCACCAATACGACGGTCCCTATCGAGGAACTTATCAAGGAGGCGCGTGCGCCGCTTTGGTTCCAGCTCTACACGCAGAATGATCGAGGGTTTACCAGCGATCTGGTTCAAGAAGTGGAAGCGTCAGGATGCGAGGCTGTCTGTGTTACTGTTGATACCCCGGTCCTAGGCGTTAGAACGCGCCAATTCCGCGCGGGATTCCAATTGCCCCCGGGCGTATCAACTCCGCACAATCGACGCGGTGGAGGCGCCAGCGGCAACATGGACCCTTCTTTGCACAGCCATCTTCAATGGCAAGATATCGATTGGCTACGTTCAATCGTGCGTAGCAAACTCTGGGTGAAGGGCATCTTGCACCCAGATGATGCCGATCGAGCCATAAAAATGGGAGTAGACGGCATCATGGTTTCGAATCATGGCGCACGTAACTTAGATACGATGCCGGCGACAATCGACGTGCTGCCCGCGATCCACGAGAGGGTTGCCGGAAGGGTCCCGGTGATTGTGGATGGAGGTATCCGCCGCGGAACCGATGTGCTCAAAGCTCTCATGCGCGGAGCTACGGCGGTTATGATCGGGCGGCCGTATCTTTACGCACTAGCAGTTGGAGGCGAAGACGGAGTTGCGCGGTGTATCGAGCTTTTGACGAGAGAGCTTATCTACGTTTTGCGTCTGGTGGGCAAAGCTTCGGTGAAGGAGTTGGATCGTTCGCTGGAATGGCGGGGGGACGGGAGTTAGGGGTCAGGAGAGGGTGGGCTGCGCGAATCGTCCTCGTACTCGTCGTCGTCGTCCTCGTTCTCGAAAGTCTTGCATGCCGGTGGAGGTGTGACCACCTAGCGCCTCGGTTGTAGGTATTGGCCTTCGTACATTTGCGGGCACAAATACCTAAATCGAGGACGAGGACGATTACGATTCACGCAGCGGCGCGGATCCTAGTTCCACCGTTATTCGGTTGCCGGCATGTGCGTGAACGCGACCTCCTTTGCTTGTGGGCCAAAGCCGGCGAATCCGGCTACGGCGATTGCGATCAGGCCGCTAATTATAGCCATGGAAATGCCGTAGTTGCCTCCAAAGTGATCGGCTAACATGGCTTGAATCGTGAGATTGGCGGCGGCAAAAAAATTTCCGAGTTGATAAGCGAACCCGGGAAAAGTTCCTCTGACTTCGGGAGGTGACAGCTCGTTGAGATGCGCAGGAATAACTCCCCAAGCTCCTTGAACCAGAAACTGCATGAAGAACGCACCTACGGCCAGGATCCATGGGGATTGCGAGAAGGCCCATATCGGGATCACCAAGATCGAGACGAGAGCGGCGATCACGATGGCCTTCCGCCGGCCAATCTGCTGAGAAATCTGGCCGAAAACTAGACCGCCGAGAATCGCTCCAATCGATGCAATGGCAGTGATTGTCCCAACGATTTGGGAATTGAACTTGTGCTGCACCTTCAAGAAGGCGGGATAACTGTCTTGGGTCCCGTGACTGTAAAAATTGAAAGCGGTCATGAGGAGAACCACAAAGATGAAGAGGGGAAGATGCCGACCGACTGAGAGGACGATCTGCTTGGCGTTCGGTTTGCGCTCCAGCCAAGCCGGCGATTCATCGACACCGGAACGGACAAAGAGCACCAACAGCGCGGGCAGAGCTCCGATCATAAACATTCCGCGCCACCCGATATGGTCGAAAACGAGCGCGTAGACAATCGAGGCGAGCAAATACCCTGAAGGATAGCCGGCCTGCAGGAACCCGGAAATAAGGCCGCGCGTAGAGGGCGGAATGGTCTCCATGGTCAAGGACGCTCCAACCCCCCATTCTCCGCCCATCGCGATCCCGAAGAGAGCACGCACTAAATAAAGCATTCCCAGCGAGGTCACGAATCCGCTGGCGAACCCCAGAACGGAATAGCAGATGATGTCGAGCATCAATGTAGGGCGCCGGCCGAATCGATCGGCCAGTATCCCGAACAGGAAAGCGCCGACTGGTCGCATCGCGAGTGTGAGCCAGACGGCGTAGGTAACGGAGGTATGCTCGACGCCGAAAGTCTGAGCGATATCAGGAAAAACGAAGATGAGGATGAAGTAATCGAATGCGTCCAGTGTCCAGCCGAGGTAGCAAGCGAGAATCGCGTTCCGTTGTTTCGCGTTGAGGTTACGAAGTTCTTTCCAGGCCATGGGCAAAGGTCCTAATCGTTTATGCAGCCCGGGCAGAAATCATCTCTAGACCGGGGCTTGGTCGAAAGCGTAAAGCAG
>DASUWQ010000357.1:0-4619 GCA_036378375.1 Chthoniobacterales bacterium | reverse complement strand
AATCGGATGCCGCTCCTACGGAGCTGCGCGTTTCGTTGTGTCGCGAGCTATAAATATTTCGCTCCTACGGAGCTATTCTTCGCCTGGCACCGAGCGCAATCGCTTTGCCTAATTCTCTGTCTTACATCTTTGCGCCTTTGCGGCTTTGCGTGAGATTTTCTCTGTCTTTGTGTCCTTTGCGATCTTCCCGTTTTGTAGAAATGGAATTGGCTCTTAAGACGTGACCTTATCCACTAACAGCAATCAGCTAAGGAGCAGCGGATTTCGAAACGTCTACCGGTTAAAGGAACCAGACCGCTTTAGCAAGGGTCGGGATGACCGCTAAAACGGTGAATAGCTCCGAATTCACAAAATTTGCCAACTCCGGATAGACAAAAGAGCCGAGAGCGGTGAGGACAAGAACGACTTGCGCGCCCAGCATAAAGCCAAGCCATCGACGAAGACGCCGGCTGGTCGCGATAAACCAGCCATAGATGGCCAACCCAACCGGCACGGTCAAGGTCACAAGTAGTTCCAGCACGACATCGAAACCGCTCGCCGTAGAGTAATCCAGCTTAACTAGATTTAGGTTGGCCGACTCTTCTACGACCCACTGGCAGATGACGAATAAGGTCCCTAAAACCAGGAAATAAAAGCCAAGCTCGGCTAGTTTTGGCCTGGTGTAGCGAAGACGCTGATACATGACCCAGTAGCCGAGAATGCAAGCAATCGGGTCAATAAGTAACATGATGAAAAGCCGAGCTCCCGACCCTGGACTCGTGAGCACCACCTGAAAAATCAGACAGGCGATCGCATCGATCAATGAGGCGACGGAAGCACTGAGCTCGGCCCAGGTGCGTTCAGCATTAGTGTGAAGACTGGCTATCTCGTCCAAGGCGCCGTTGTGTGCGGGTTGGTCAAAGCTGTTTCTCTCTCCGCCGCCCTGGGCTTTATCAAATCCATACCAGAGTAATCGCAATCGGCCTCTATCACGGACCTTTCAGAGATACCACGAAATTCGTTACTTACGATATAAGTTCGTCTGAACATTTCGCGGCATATCTGGTTGGTGCTACTCCGCCGCTTCTGAGCGCGGAGTCAAGGCGCCTACTTACCTCTTGACCTGGAGTGTACTCGAAGTCGTAGCGTTTAGATAATCCGGTGACAGGACATGAGAATTGGCGAATTAGCGAGGCGGTCAGGACTATCGGTTCACACGATTCGGTACTATGAGGCGATCGGATTGCTTCCCTGCCCAAGCCGAGACCAATCCGGTAAACGCAGCTACGACGTTTCAATCCTAGCCTGGATCGATTTCATCACACGCCTGAAAGCGGCGGAGATGCCGATCAAAGAAATGATTTGCTATGCTGACTTATGGCAACGGGGTCCTGCCACCACTGCACGGCGGCGCAAATTGCTAGAGGAGCTCCGCGAACGTGTTCGCGACCGAATTACCGAGTTGAAGTCCTGCCTTGGCGTCATCGACGCAAAGATTCTTAAGCTGATCAAACTGGAGAAAAAATAAATAACATGGCTGTTTACGTCATCTCTGAACTCGTTCCTCAGGATCCTGAGGCCTGGGAGACCTACATCAAACTGGCGCCGGCAACGATCGAAAAATATGGCGGGCGCTATTTGGCACGCGGCGGCAACGTTGAAACGATAGAAGGAACGTGGACTCCCAAAACGATCATCTTGGTGGAGTTCCCCAATGCTGAAGCGGTCAAGGCGTGGTATGCCTCCCCCGAATACGCCCAAGCGCTGAAGGTCCGCGACAAGGCTCTGCGTCGGAACCTTATCTGCATCGACGGAGTCAAGGCGAAATCATAGGGCTAGAGATCGCGGACCATATGGAAGTAGTCTTCTCCGACGAGTTCCCTTTGTTTCTTCACCCGGAATTGAAGGCGTTCGTAGAGGCGTTTGGCGTCTGGATTGGTTACATCCACAAGGAGGCCGACGCGATCGCGGCTCACCCGACGTCCCTGCTCGCACACGGCTTCGATCAGTTGCCGCCCGAGCCCGCGCCCTTGGCAGTTGCGATTCACGCTCACCGTATCCAAATAATACTCATCGAGTTCAGCTTCTGTCGGAATCCGATATTCTGGAGAACCAGACTGCAGTTTGGCTGCTTCCTCTAGCGGTTCGTCGAGTTTCCTGGCTGCTAAGCCATCGTAGCTGATGGCGACACCGAGAATCCGTCGGTCTCCAACGCTCGCGTCTTCTTCCAGGACCAGCGTGTTCTCGTAACTGATACGATTGCCCTCTTGTTGAAAGAAATTCTCTAGAATCGACATCGCTTCGGCTAGAACCTTGGTTCCAGCCAAAACGAAGGCGATCGATCCGATCGCTTCTAGAATCAGAGGTACCGCCTCCAACGCATCGTCGGAGACCGCTGGCCGAATCATTTGAGAATCGTAGTTCAGCCGTGGTTCCTGTCCAGCCTTCGTGAGCAAGAGGGCGATTCTTCTGCTTTTTTCTGCTAGCCCCCCTATCAGGATCTACAGCGTAACTCGCTTGACTTGGCACCATTATGCGAGTCTTAATTTGCTATCGAACCTATCTCTGAGAGTTTGCAGCAGTTGTGCACGGTTTTGAACCACTTTGCTTTGCCGAGAGCAGTTGTGAACTTTGAAAACCATGCGTTCATCGGTTGGAATCCGAAATTTCTCGAGTGTACCGGTTGTTCGGACGACGAACTGGGAGCGATAAAACTCGAGAATGTTCTAACTCTCGGTGAGTCTTGGTCTCCTGTTTCTGGAGACGAGGAAAATACGGGGGTCGAGTACATCGCTTGCACAACGAAGCAAGGTTCCGGTGAGAATTTCTCGCGAGGATTTGTGGTAAAGAACCGCGGCCGCATCGGATATGTGATGCTCGACACCCTGGGTTCCTCCGCAGAATTCGAGCAAGGCAAAATCATTGGCCGGGAAGAAGAACGCAATCGCATCGCGAAGGCTTTTCACGACGAGGTATCCTCTTCCATGCTGGCGGCCCTTTTTCTGGTCGAAGCTGCCAAGACCGAACTGGAGGATGCAGGAATGCCCCAAGCGAAGCTCGTCGCCGAGGCGTCCGATATCTTGGCTGAAACGACCGAGAAAATCGTCGCGGTGGTCACAGACGAAACCAGCGCATAAGAAGATTGGTCTATCACGACGCCGGGGCGATTGCTCTTGGTAAACGATTTAAATTCGAGATTGTTTCTAACAGCCGCCTCGGAGAAAACGGTTTGCGCAGACAGGCGCTGAAGCCCGCTTTTTGCATCTCGACTACTTCCTGCTTAATGATCATCGGGGTCATCGCGATGACCGGCGTATCAATACCGTTTTTGGATTTCAGATGAATCGCGTGAAGCAATCGGAGGTCATCTTCTTTGGGCCCCCGAACATCAGCGACGACCAAGTCAGGGATCGATTTTTGCACAGCTCGTAACCCCTCGGTCTTATCCGCCGCCAGGATCGGAGTAGCCCCCTGCCGGCTCAAGAACCCGCCGATTGAAAA
The DNA here is from genome assembly GCA_036378375.1 of Chthoniobacterales bacterium. Taxonomy (GTDB): domain Bacteria; phylum Verrucomicrobiota; class Verrucomicrobiia; order Chthoniobacterales; family JAFAMB01; genus JAFAVN01. The sequence goes on along the minus strand of DASUWQ010000357.1, from coordinate 1,139 downwards.
CCGGGCCTTCTCGTGATTTTCAATCACCAGAATCGTTTGGCCAAAGAGATACTTGGGGGACATACCACTCTCCTTAGGATTCCGCTCCTTTATACCGTTCGCAACCTGGCAAACGGGTGGTTCCTCTGACTCAGTTTTTTCTCACCGCTTTAACCGGCGCCCCACCCACTATCCACCAGGAAAGCTGTGGCGAAAATGCCGTTTAAGTGGCTCTGCGCAGACCAGCAAAGATCAGGATTGCGCCTCCACCGACGGCGGCCCAGGACACAATAGGCGGGATCGGGATGGTCTCTTGCTCTTTCTTTGTCGCTTGGATTGGACCGATGTCGAGGACTTTCTTTTGGTGAGTCACAGTGAACCCTTCGTAAACCAAGCCGATAACTCCCAATATCACCAGCACAACACCGATTATTAGCGTTACTCTCACTCATTCCTATTTCGCAGAACGAACCTGTGACGGATTTACCCAATCGCTCACGTTTTGCCGTTCGCTTCACAACAAGGCCGCAAAGGCCACAAAGGACAGAATTTTTACAGACGGTAACGAAGCAAACGAAGGGTTATTGATACTATGTGTGCCCGGGCCGGCAGTCCTTCGTTACCTTCGTTGCCTTCTGTAAAAATATCTTTAGTCTTTGTGGCCTTGCTGTGAATTAATCTGCTGTGGGCAATAGCCTTGGCTTTCTTATCTCTGCGCCAAAAGCTGGCCTTTCAACATGGTCACGGCGCGTCCCTGCAAAACGGTCCGATCACCTTGGACTAACAGCCGCAGGTCCCCGCCCCGCTCGGAGCATTGGAACGCGCGAAGCTCGTTCCTGCCTAACTTCTTGGCCCAGTAAGGCGCGAGCACGCAGTGGGCGGAGCCGGTTACCGGGTCTTCATTGATCCCTGCATCCGGAGCAAAGAATCGGGAAAAGAAATCGTATTCGTCCCCGGCTTCCGCCTGACAGGTCACAATGACCCGGCCGCAACCGCTTTGAACCAAGCGACCGAAATCCGGCTGGATCCCCAGTAACACTTTCTTGTTAGCAACCTCTACCAGAAATCCGGAATCGTACTTAGCAACGAACGCCGGCTCAGCTCCTAAACCTTGACGGAGCTCCGTGGGACAAACGGATTCCGTGACCGATTGAGAAGGA
>DASUWQ010000356.1:0-6342 GCA_036378375.1 Chthoniobacterales bacterium | reverse complement strand
TAATTCTTTGGTGCCTGTTGCTGCGAGGAATTTCCATCGAAGTTGGCGGGCATATAAACGACCGGCTCTGGCAGCAGTTTTGGGATGCGGTGTTCGTTTTTAGCAACGTTTTGTTAGCAGTGCTATTTGGAGCGGCGTTGGGCAATGTCGGTCGGGGAGTGCCACTTAACACTGAGGGGACATTTTACCTGCCGTTCTTTACCAATTTCGGCATCCGCGGCAATGTCGGTTTGCTGGATTGGTACACGGTGCCAGTGTCATTGTTCGGTGTCCTCACTCTGACCGCGCACGGAGCAACTTATCTGACCATGAAAACTGTGGGACCAGTTCACGAACGATCGATTAAACTGGCGCGCAGACTCTGGATCGCAGTGATTCCCGCCTTTGTCATCATCACGATTCTTACGTGGTTTGTGCGTCCGGAGTTGTTGGCAGGAATCGCCGTTCGACCGGTGACTTGGGCCACGATGGCTATATGCATCGCCGGTGCCTACGCCGTGGTCAACGGGTTCCGGCGTCAACGTGAATATCTGGCGCTCGTGGGCTCCACGTTTGTCCTGTTTGGAGTTCTAACGACAGGAGCTGCCGCGTTGTATCCAGTCATGCTCTTCAGTACGACTGATGCCAACCTTCGACTAACCGCCAGCGATTGTGCCGCGCCAGAGTTTAGCCTTGGGATTGCGGCCGCCTGGTGGTTTCCCGCCCTGATCCTGGCCGTCTGTTACCTCTTGATCATTCAACGCCACTACTCCGGAAAAGTGAATGTTTCCAAGGACAACCAGGGACTTTACTGAGATCGTTTTTGCGGGACAAATTTGGTTCGCTGAACATAATATTCTAACGCCATGTACGGAACCCGATTTAGGCTGGGGGGAAGCTGTGCGCTGGCCATCATTCTTGTCGCTGGCAGCCTCCAGGCCAACCTGTACGCCCAGCGGGCTGCTAAACTGAGTCCCAAGGTGATGGAAGTCATCAACGAGCCAGTCTTGGAATTGAAAGACGATGACCCTCCGCTGCTTCGGCTGAAGAAGGAACAATTCAATGCGGCGCTGAAAGAAGTGAAGGCGCGTTATGACCTTTATAACCGTGGTTTGACCCGGATCCCGGAACTCATTGATGTCGGCGAAAGACTGTTTGCCGCTGAAGCAAAGCTTTACGACGACGATCCGGAGAAGAAGGCGGACGCGCTGCAGCGCCAATTGGACGTCTACACTGAGGCCGAAACCCACCTTGAAAAACAGGTTAAGGACGGTCTGGCGACGCAAGCTGATCTCGAGCGGTTGCGGTACAACAAACTAACGGTTCAGATCGATCTTTTTAAGGCCAAAAACCCGAGTGCACGATGAAGTCACGACCGTTAGCGGTCCGGCAGCCGCCGAGCAGCTGCCTGGCGGCTGCCAGGCGGGCTGCCGGACTAGCATAACCTCCGCGTTACGGCTACAGCGTTGACCACCACCCCCGGCGGAGGGGAGCCGCATTAGAGATGTGCCGCTGCAGATTCCGAGGCGGTCTATCGCCCATCGCTTGAATAGACGTGTCCGGCCGCGGCTCCCTTTAAGTGTGGCAGGGTTTATCGTTCCTTAGGTCGGAACGTGCTGAATATCCGTCCCATCCCAGGGCGTCGCGTCTATCGAAGCACCTTACTTAAAAAGATTCGTCGGCGTCGACACCCGTGCGAGCTCTAACACGGAATGCAACGCCCCTCCGTGCGTTGTCCTTTAACCGCCCTCGGGATGCCGTACCTGGCTGGCGCCTAGCCTCTTAGGTTGACGCGCATGGGCAGCTGCTTGGCAGCCGCCGGATCCGTCAGGAACCGCCTGCGTCGCTGGCGCCGTTGGTGGACTCGGTGGAAGCGAGTGCTGCGACAATCGAAGGATCGTACCGTCTGCAAACCCATCAAGAAGCGCTGTCGCCAGCCGAACCCCTCTCCGAAACTAAAGCAGTAAACGATGGTGGACAGCGTTCCAGGAGCTTTGAAGCACCAGCCGCTGCAGTGAGAGAGCTCGCGAGATTGTGTCCCGAAGGGATTTAAGGACTCAACCTGTGCACCCCAGCTCCGTAGGAGCGAAATGGTTATAGCCGCGACCAACCAAAACGCGTTTAGCTCCGCTAGGAGCGACATCTGGTTTGGGCGGGACTAGGGTAAACGAACGTCTTGTCTATATGTCGCTCCTAACGGAGTTGGCGTGTTTTTTTGGGCACTGTATCTATAAAGATTTCGCTCCTACGGAGCTACGCGCCGATGCCCGCTGGGGAAGTTAAGACTGGGTGTTTAGCGAATCGATTTACTCTTTCTCGTTTGAACGTAGTCATCATTTAATCCCTGCCCTTTGAGAATTTGTGGCCTACACTTTTCAATCCTGGCCTCGCGGGTCTTAGATTGTTTGGGTGCAGAAAAATAGAGGAGGTATGCTCTTTGCCGCCCCGGGGTCAGTGCCTCAAAGGCCTTTTTAAAGGCAGGGATTTTGTCTAACTTATTCTGCAATTCTTCAGGAACCGCGAATTCGGATGTCTTTTTATAATTCACTTCCAAACCATCTTTTTCCACCTCGACCGCTTCATGGATATAGGTTTTCACAGTCGGTTCCATCTCAATTATTTCTTGGAGATTGGTAAACCGGATCTGGCGAGCTGCTTGCACATTCTCGGTTTGTTGGATCAGAATATGATGGGCATCCTTTAACAAGGCGCCTTTGCAAAACAGAAGCGCACAGTACTCCTTAAATCCGTGTATTATGACGACGTTGCGGTTCTGAAAAGTGTAACAAGGTTTTCCCCACTTCGATTCCTCGGTCAGACCACAGTCGAGGACGATTTTTCTCAGCTTCTTGGATTCTTCCTGCCACTTCGTGAGCTTTTTTAGGTACTCATCAACCTGGGGGTTCAATCGACTCAGTGCCATGGGATCTATTGTAATTCGCTTACAATGCCTCGCAATGGGCTGTCCGAAGGGGCCGTTGCCCATGGTCTCGGGGCCGGGGGATTGAAAAACGTAGTCCCGCTCTGGCCATGATTCAGCCGATGCGATTCCCAGCTCCGTAGGAGCGAAATCTTTATAGATTGGGCGGAAAAACGCGATCAGCTCAGTAGGAGCGACATATAGTCGGGAACACCTTCTATGCCGCTCCTAACGGAGCTTGTCGCCGTTTTGCGTTGCCGTTGCTATAAAGATTTCGCTCCTACGGAGCTGTTTTTCAATTGGCTCGCTTTCGTGTCATTTCATGGTCAAGACCGGGAGTCTGAAATGCGTCTCTTCTAAACTCCCACTTCGAACACCAGCGGCTCAACGGGCACCTTCTTAAGGAGCTTTACCCGCACGCTAGTCAAGAGGTCCTGGTCGACTGAGCTTGGGAAAACGATTCCTAAATAGGTTCCAGTATGCGCTGCGATTATTCCTAGCGCATGGAATTCGTTTGCTAGCCGGTTAGCCAGCGAGAAACCTTTTTTGGGTAAGAGCTGATCGTTTAATTTGGCGCTTCGGGTTGAGGCATGGAAAAGCGCGGCTGGATCATTGCTTTGCATCAGTGAGCAAAGCTCCTTGTAATCACGACTGAAACGACGGCGTGTGACATCCAGGTGTCGAACGGCTTCGGTATCGACATGTTCCGCAGGGGCGGTGTCCCAGGCGACAAGCAAACAACGGGGTGCGTTTCCAATCGTGAAGGAACTTCCTGCGACCGGATTAGTCGCAATGATCAGCTCCGGCCGAAAAAGAAAGTCGGAGCGTTCAACCCGGCACATGATCTGGAAAAGCGTGGACTCGCTGACATCGAGATTTCGGTGGTGTTTTATCGCTAACAGAGCAGAGGCCACATCAACACTGCTTGAACCAAGTCCTTTGCCGGCCGGCGGTGAGTCGAGAATGGTAATCCGGTAATCATAGTCCGAAGCGAACCCGCACGTAACCGCCATTTCCTTCACTGCCAGTTCGGTCTTCCGCTTCGGGCTGACGGAGTGTGGCTCGGCCACGATGGAAAGTGTTGGAGCCGGTTCGATCCTAGTCAGTGTCCGGAACGGGGAGGTCGTCGTGGTAAAAGGAAAAACGATCGGATCGCCGTTTTCATCGGTACCCTGGAGCCATTCGCCAACTTTGCCGGTTACCCATTGGTATGCACCGTTTGGCGTTTGGCATTCACCGTTTAGCGTTCGGTGTTCGGCGTTTGGCGTTCTGTGTTCCACAGTTCGAGGCGTCGATCGGCAATAGTTCAAACAGGTCGCATAAGTCAAATGGCCCTTATAAGAGGAACAAGTAGAGCATGCGGGCAAGGCGATCGCCAAACGCCAAACGCCAAACGGTGAACGGTTCCTTGACACTGCCGTCAATTCATGGTGGACTGAAACCGGTTTTTTGATAGAAGCACATCCGTGGATCATGGAAGACCGTGAGAACCGGTCACAGTAGCGCTGCGGTATCGAGCTACGATTCTCCATTGTGATCTAGATCACAGAGGCCAATCAATCGGGAGGTTGGTGAAGGCTGGAGAAAAGGCGTCCCTACAGGGCAAATGCTCGGAGTCCGAATACTTGGCCACGGACCTTTTCACCGGATCGCGAGTTAGCGATTACGAGAAAACTTCATCGCATTAATGAAGCGTGAAATGAATGACCATTCAGCTACCAACAAATAAGAGCCAGCCCACTACAGCGGCTGCTACCGAGGAATTTTCTAACCTCGATCAAGACGTCATCCATCGGTTGATACTTGCTCGCCGGGATATCCGGCGTTTCCGTTCGGAACCGGTCAGTGAAAATGCCCTGGTCCGTATTCTAGGAGCAGCTCATGCGGCACCGTCGGTGGGGCTGTCGCAGCCTTGGAATTTTATCGTGATCGACTCGCTGGATATTCGCCAGCAAATCAAGAGCAGTTTCGCGGCGGTGAATGCACGGGAACAAAGCAAGCTCGAAGGAGATCCACGAGCCGAACTCTATAGCTCCCTCAAGCTCGAGGGCATCTTGGAAGCGCCGCTGAACATCGCGGTCACCTGTGATCATTCCCGGGGTGGATCGTTTGTTCTTGGCCGCGCGCCGATGCCGCGCACCGCTGCCTACAGTGTTTGTCTCGCGATCGAAAATCTGTGGTTGGCCGCACGAGTGGAAGGAGTCGGCGTTGGTTGGGTCAGCATTTTGGATCCTGAGGCAATCACGAGAATTCTAGGTCTGCCCCCAGAGGTAGAGCTAATTGCCTATCTCTGTATCGGGTATCCAATCGAATTTCGTCCGAAACCGTTGCTTGAGGAGGTCGGCTGGCGGAATCGAGAGCAGTTGCAGCCATTCGTGTTTGCGAACCGGTGGGGTCATCCCAGGAAATTAGAAGATCGGCGGGCTCCTTTATTAAAAGAACCGCTACCGGAAGCGGACACAGCGATCACCGAGGCCGCTCGCCTCAAGATCGCTCGAAAAACTAAACCACTGGGATCGCTTGGGGTCCTGGAGAATGTGGCGGTACGTTTAGCCACACTGCAGCGGACTTTGGAACCAAGGCTCAACCGCAAACGCATCTGCGTATATGCGGGTACACATGGGATCACGGCTGAAGGTGTCAGTGCTTATCCCGGTGCGGTGACCGGTCAGATGGTATTGAATTTCTTGCAGGGAGGGGCGGCCATTAATGTCCTCGCTCGTCATGCCGGTGTCGATCTTCACATCATTGATACGGGGGTCGATACGGTTTGGCCGGAGGAAATTGCGAATACCCCGAACTTCTTCATCCGATCGGTCCGGCCTGGTACGCGAAACTTTTTGAAGGAACCGGCGATGTCGCCGGAGGAATGCGATCGATCGATCAGTATCGGCCGCGAACAGGTTCAACGAGCCCAGGCAGATGGCGTAGAAGCGCTGGGAATCGGTGAAATGGGGATCGGTAACACCACGGCTGCCTCGTGCCTGCTAGCCGTCCTCTGTGGGTTCAGTCCCGCGGAAGCGGTAGGGCGCGGAACCGGAGTTAGCGACACGGTTTTGACTCGCAAGATTGAGGTTGTTAGTCAAGCGATCGAACACCATTCAGGGGCGATCGCTGGCGAGCCAGGCCTTTATTGGCTTCAGACCGTTGGTGGATTCGAAATTGCAGCGATGACCGGGACTATCCTGGCCGCAGCGGAGATAAATCTGCCGCTGGTCGTCGATGGGTTCATTGCGACCGCCGCAGCCGCAGCCGCTTTTCAAATTAACCCTCGATCTCGTCAAGTCTGCTTCTTTAGCCATCGCTCCGATGAACAGGCGCACGGCAAAGCTTTGCGGGCACTTGGTGTCGAGCCATTGCTTGATCTCAAAATGCGGCTGGGTGAAGGAACCGGTGCTGCGCTGGCTATGCCGGTTCTGGAAGCGGCGGCAAAAGTCCTATGT
>DASUWQ010000355.1:0-12984 GCA_036378375.1 Chthoniobacterales bacterium | reverse complement strand
GTTCCAGAGGTGGGCGGTAAATAACCAGTAATCATCCGCATACTGGTGGACTTTCCGGCGCCGTTTGGTCCGAGAAATCCGAGGACTTCGCCTTTGCTGACGGAGAAAGTCACGTCGTCAACCGCGCACTTCACTCCAAACTTTTTGGTCAAGTGCTCGACGTTGATCATGGGTGAAAGGTCATCATGAATTTGATGTAGGGGAGGGAGGGTTAGAAAAAGCGCGACCGATCGGATTTGTCAAGCACGGCGGATATGGACGAGGGGGCGACGACCGGGTTTTTGTCTCGAAGAGAGTGGATCACAGCAGCAGGCAATTTATTGCCTGCAATGGACGAAAAGATGTCTCTGCGGGGCTGTTGGACTTAGCCGCTTCGCGGCAAAAGTCAGACAAGCCTCCGGGACAGGGAATGATCTCTCGGTGAACTGTGAACAATTCGCGACGCTCGCGGCTGCCCGAGAGTTATGCGACCTGCCAACGACATTGCGCCCATACGTCCCTTTCGCTAACGTTTGAGAAGTGTCGACCATGGTTCCCACCTCCAAGCCCGAAGTCTTATGGCAACCGAACGCCAGCGTCGCCGAAAGGAGTAACCTTACCCGTTACCTCCAATGGTTGTCGAAAACGTACGACGTTCGGTTTCAAACCTACCCAGAAATTTACGAATGGTCAGTTACCAAAATCGACGATTTCTGGCGATCGATTGCTCGGTTTTTCGACGTCCAGTTTCATGCCCCTTCGGAGCACGCGGTTGTTTGGCATCAGATTGACGATGCCCGTTGGTTCCCGGGTGCCACGTTAAATTATGCCGAACAGGTTTTACGAACCATTCGGCAACGGCCGGAAGAGGTCGCGATACTTTCTGCTTTCGAAGGACAAAACCAATCAGAACGACGCCGGATCAAAGGGAGCGAGTTGTTTTCGCAAGTTGTAGCAGTCGCTGCTGCGCTGAGGGCGGCCGGAGTTGAGAAAGGAGACCGCATCGCCGGTTATTTGCCGAATTGCCCCGAAACGGTGATCGTGTTTCTAGCCAGTGCGTCCATCGGCGCTGTTTGGTCCAGTTGTCCTCCGGAGCTTTCCAGTAAAGGGGTGCTGGAGCGGTGGCAACAGATCGCCCCGAAGATTCTCTTTGGGGTGAGCGGCTATCATTACGCAAACAAATATCACGATCGCAGCGAAGCGCTTCGCGAGATCGTTAATGAACTTCCATCCCTAGAGAGTGTCGTGATGGTTGACGCTAATCCGGTCCTTAGTGGGCTCTCCAAGCCAGTACCGGTCACGCCATGGGGCGATTTCATTCGCGACGCCGATCCAAGCTCATTTTCTACCCTGCCGGTCGAGTTCGAACATCCGCTCTGGATCCTGTTTTCGTCGGGCACCACGGGAATCCCAAAGCCGATCGTGCAGAGCCACGGCGGAATTTTATTGGAACATCTCAAAGCCCTCGGGTTGCAACTGGACCTGCAACCAGGGGACCGATTCTTTTGGTTCACCACTTCCGGATGGATGATGTGGAATTTCCTCGTTACCGGATTGGCCCTTGGGACCTGTATTGTCCTGTATGACGGAAGCCCAAAGCATCCGGATTTGTCGGTGCTATGGCGTTTTGTAGACGAAGAGCGGGTAACCTATTTCGGTACCAGCGCACCATTCTTGCTCGCCTGCGAGAAAGCCGGGCTCAGTCCGCGTGCCAATTTCTCGTTCAGCCATTTACGATCGATCGGCTCGACCGGTGCGCCCTTGCCACCCGAAGGTTTTGATTGGGTATATCAACAGGTTAAACCCGACGTTTGGTTGGGGTCTGCCAGTGGCGGCACCGATGTTTGCACTGCCTTCGTTGTGTCGAATCCGTTAGATCCTGTGATCCGGGGTAAACTGCAATGTCGCGGTCTCGGTGCGCGTATCGAAGCGTGGAATGAGAACGGTGAGGCGGTATGGAACGAGATGGGTGAATTGGTGTTAACAGCACCTTTTCCTTCTATGCCTGTTTTTTTCTGGAATGATCCAGACGGCAGCCGTCTTCGAGCGAGTTATTTCGACTATTTCCCCGGTATTTGGCGGCATGGCGATTGGATCGAGATCGACCCGGACAATGGACAATGCGTTATCTATGGCCGATCCGATTCTACCCTGAATCGCGGTGGTGTCCGCATGGGAACCAGCGAATTTTATCGCGTGGTAGAGACGTTCCCCGAAGTCCAAGAAGCGCTGGTGATCGACACCACGGGGCTGAAACCCGGGGCCGAAGAATGCAGTGGGAAGCTGATTTTATTTCTAGTTTTAGCTCCAGGTCTGGAATTTACCCCGGCGCTCAAAGCGACGATTTGTGACCGAATCCGGACGCAACTTTCGCCGCGCTACGTACCGGACGACGTTTGTGTAGTCCGCGAGATCCCTCATACCCTGAATGGGAAAAAGCTCGAGGTGCCGGTAAAGCGAATATTTCAAGGCGTGCCTCTAGCCAAGGCGGTCAGCCGGGAAGCGTTGAGCAACCCACAGGTGCTTAACGAATACATTGAGTTGGCTCGGGGAATGGGGTTAGAAGCTTCGGCTTAGACCCGGCTAACAGAATCGAACCAAGGTGCTGGCGGTAACGGTAGCGATGAGCTCATCCGCGCGAGACCGGATGGGCTCATAATTGCGTCTTGGCTCCGGAGCCGAATATTTATAACTACCGGTCGTTAAATGCGCGGCTAGCTCCCGTTAGGAGCGGCATCTATGGAGTAAGACGTACAGGCACATTTGTATTTCATTTATTCCGAGCGACCATGTTCTTCCCCTATCCGCCCATACAAAATCAGATGCCGCTCCTAACGGAGCTAGTCGTGCTTTTTGGGGCGGTGGCTATAAAAATGTCGCTCCTCCGGAGCTAGTGACTTTCAGCTCCTGCGGAAGTTGCTTAAGGATCACTATCCAAGTCACCTGTGAAAGCTCTCACGAACTCGAAGGTGACAAAGACGGTCCGAGAAACCGGTTTCAGCTCACTTCGCTGACGACCCATACTTGCTCACATCCACCCGAGACGATACAGATTAAACCTTCATGCCTAAGAATCCCGTTTCACGGTTAATGTTCGCCTCGAGTGACTTGTCTGCTGATATGCTTTATGCCACCGGTTTTTCCGTACCGGACCCAATCCTTTATCTAGAGCAGAACGGCAAGAAGACGATTTTGCTGTCTGATCTCGAGCTTGGCCGTGGCCGCAAAGAGGCAACCGTGGACGAAATCGCTTCTCTATCGGCGATTCAGGATTCGCTGGAAAAACGCCTGCAGAAAAAGCCGACGATCCAGGAAAGCGTGACTGAATTTCTGCGCAAAAGACGAGTTAAGCGGGCCGAAGTACCCGCGGACTTTCCCTTGGGCCTTGCAGTTGCCCTTCGTGAAGCGGGCATCCAAGTCGCGCCGGTCGACGGTCTGTTTTATAGTGCTCGCGAGTTCAAAGCCGCAGCTGAGGTTAAAAAGCTGGAACGTGCGATCGAGCTCACGGAGATCGGTTTGGCGCGCGCTTACGAAGTTTTACGGGCGGCAGAAATCAAGCCTGGCCGCAAACTCATCTGGGGTGGTAAATCGTTGACCTCGGAGATCTTGCGAGCGGAAATTGATTGCGCGATCCTTCGTGCTGGTGGCACACCGACCAACCCGATCGTTGCGGGTGGCGATCAAGCCTGTGATCCGCACAACCGTGGCAGTGGACCGCTGAAGGCGAACTCTTTGATCATCCTGGACGTGTTTCCGCGCGATAGCGCCAGCGGTTTCTATGGCGATTTGACTCGCACGGTTCTTCGCGGCAAAGCCAGCACGGCACAAAGGAAGCTCTGGGAAACGGTATTAGAAGCCGAGGAATTGGCTTTCCGGGGTATTGCGCCCGGGAAATCCGGTCAGGAATTGCAGGATAGCGTAAAGACCTTCTTCAAAGACAGCGGCTATCCAACGGAAGAAAAAGACGGCCAATGGACCGGATTTTTCCATGGCCTTGGCCACGGCCTAGGTCTCGAGGTCCACGAAGCCCTGCGAATGGGCACAACAAAATTCAAGGTAGGTCAGGTCCTGACCGTAGAACCAGGTCTCTACTACCCCGGCATCGGGGGAGCCAGACACGAGGACGATGGAATCGTGACCCAAACCGGCTTCAAGGTGTTGTCGAAGTTCCCCAAGGTGCTGGAACTGTAGGGGTTCGCGATTGCGGCGGCGGGCTGGCGCTTACCATTCGACGGGCGTCAGCATCCGCGAATAGGACCTAGGGGACTAATGGGACTTATGTGATAAGGGGATCAGAGCCGAACGCCTGACCGCCAGCCCCTTAGCCCTTGAGCGCGAAGCCGAGGATCAGGGCGCCCCAGACTACGCCTAGGGCGGTCGCGATTCGCCAGCGCATGACAGACTTCGTGATCCAGGTGATTTGGTCTCGCAACAAATAAGGTTTTCCGACCCAGAACATGCCCAGGGTGAGCCAAACATAAGCGAGGAACACGATTAGTAGCCTCCAGACTTCCGGACGCAGAAAGGCGGAAGAAATCATCGGCTCCGCGATGAGCATCGCGAAAATGCCGAGCGCTCTGGCCGCGAGTAGTTCATCAACGAACACGATGGTGAGGAAGAACAAGACTGGGATGGCAAGTTGAACGTAAGGCCGGAGCCAGGCGAACTCTTCCAGATCCATGGTGGAGATCAGCCAGAAACACCATACCGCATCGACGGCCAAAAGAATGATCCCCGCCACTCTGGACCGAGGAAGTTTCAACAAGAGTTTCTGAGAGTCCGTTGGACGCAGTAGCGCGTAAAGGTGGGCCAGGAAAACAACTGTTCCAATCGTGAGACCGACAAGGTGGAGGCTGAGGTAATAAATCCTAGGAGGGTAGTCCATTTAATGTTCAGGAAAAAATAGCCGGGTCGCCATAGAGAGTATAACCGGTGGAACGATTGATCCGAACCGGGAACAGTTGCCCTAGATGTCGTTCGGACCCTTCGAAAACGACAATCTTATTCCCGCGAGTTCGCCCCATGAGGCGGTTCAGGTTAGTCTTGCTCGGCCCTTCGCAAAGAATCTCGATCTCGCGACCAACAAAAGGTTCGGCCCGTCGCCGTGCCCAGGAGTTAACCAGATTCAACAGATCATGGTTGCGCTCTTCTTTGACCGGCTCCGGCACCTGATCAGTCATTTCGGCGGCCGGAGTGTCCTTTCTAGTCGAATACTTAAATACAAAGGCATTATCGAATCCCACCTGGTCGACCAACTCTCTGGTCTTAAAATAGTCATCTTCGGTCTCTCCGGGGAAGCCGACGATGATATCGGTGGTTATCGCCATGTCCGGGCAGTGGTCTCGGATCGAATCCACTAGTGCCAAATATTTTTCTGCGGTGTAAGTCCGATGCATCCGTTTCAAGATCGGGTTCGACCCGGACTGAAGCGGCAGGTGGATGTGTTCGACGAGCTTTGGTAGCCGCGCGAATGCCTCGACCAAATCACGCTTGAATCCGATCGGATGTGGGGACGTAAAACGAATCCGCTCCAAACCGGTAACCTCGTGTACGGCTTCCAAGAGTTGCACAAAGGGCGACTTGCCGTCTTGCTGGGAAAATTCGTGCCGCCCGTACAAGTTAACGATTTGGCCGAGGAGCGTGACTTCTTTAACTCCTTGGCTGGCCAACGACCGAACCTCCTCAACAATTTCCTGGATTGGACGGCTGCGTTCCGACCCTCGGGTATAGGGAACGATGCAGAAAGTGCAATGCATGTTACAACCTTGCATGATGGAGACGAAGCTCGATACCTGGGTGGTGGCCAGAGAATGATCTCGAATCGAGTTCTGAGAGCCGGCTTCCTCATCAACGTCCACGATGGAGAGGCGAAGGTCATCGGTTCGACTAAATCCGCTGCGGTCCTGGCGTCGACTTGCTTGTTCAGAAAGCGCTTGGTCCACGTATTCCGCGACCCGGTGAAACTTCTGTGTACCCACCACTAAATTAAGATGAGGTACGCTTTGGAGCAGCGATTCGCCGCGGCTCTGCGCCATGCAACCGAGAAAGCCGTAAACGACCGGGCGCTGCTGGGAAAGGGCGCCCAACATCCCCATTTTTCCAAGAGCCTTTTGCTCGGCTAAATCACGGACGCTACAGGTGTTCAGCAAAACCACATCCGCCTCTTCCTCATGCGAGGTCAGGACATGCCCGCGTGCCACCAGCATCTGGGCGACCTGCTCTGAGTCGCGCTCATTCATCTGGCATCCGTAGGTTTTGATGTAGATCCTGGCCATTTGCGATCGGGAAGGCGGGTAAACTACTGTGAATTTGGCATCGTGCGACGAAAAAGTCTTACCTAGGAGCCAGGAGCCAGAATCCAGCAGCTAGTAGGCGGAGGCGTATCTCTAAGAGGTCACATTGGTCCTATAAGTCCCATAGGTCCCATCCGTTGAACTTTCGATGGTGTCGATCATCGCCCATAGTGCGTTGATCGCATTTTAAAAAATTTCTTGAAGCGATCTTGACTTCGGCGCGTCAAAACGATGTAAATGTTTACAGTAAAGATTTACATTCACCTCTAATTAACCTCTAACCTCCTCTCACCATGGATGGGTCTATTCCCCCCAGGCGTCGTCGCCTTCCCTATGGACGGGTTGCTTCCCGTTTTGGTCCTACGGCGGTCATTGCCATGACCGGTTTCTGTTTAGCACTCACTCATCCCTCTGCAGGCCAACCGCCCGGAAACCTCCCTGGCTCCATCGGCAAGGGCCCAGTCGGCTGGGATAGTTATCGACAACTCGATCAGTTGCCTGCTCTCCGCTCCGGCACCGAGACTCGAGATTTCGACAGTACGGATCCGGCGCAAACTAATGCGGATTTCGATCATCCTCTGCGGGTTACCGCTGATGGCCAGTACGTCATCGCCGAAGCGTATGGGCCGGGCGAGATCGTCTCGATCTGGTCCACTATTAACGGTGGCGATGTCACCGACGATGGCGCCATCACCATCCAACTTGATGGGCAAACGGTGGTCTCCGCGAACTACCAGGATTTGGTGAGCGGTAACTACGGCGCTCCGTTTGTCTGGCCGCTGGTCGGAAATCTGTACGACACCTCAGGTGGCGCTCAGATTAAAGTTCCCATGCCCTACACGAAGTCGATGCTCGTGACCGTGCAAGGGAATCCAGACTATTACCATGTCATCTATCGGCAGTTTAACGATGCCTCGGGCGTAACGACGTTTAATCCGCAAGATACCGCCCTCGACGTGATTGCTAAGCTACGGGCGTTCGGGATGGCTGACCCTAAGCCTGCGCTCCCAGCTCCGAAAACCAGCAGTGCCATGATCAATATCGCCGCGGGATCACAGGCGCAACTCGTCCAACTCAATGGCCCGGCCGAGATCACCCAACTTCGACTGCAGCTTCCCCAGGTCCTTCATGCACCCTATGTCGTCGATGACGGCCGGGCGTTCGGTAGTGGTGGTAGCAGCCAGTTTACCGTTGCGATCAATCCGGCGAACCAGGGAGTCACCATCACCCGCCGGTACGATCCCGAAATTGCCAATCAAGTTGCGAACATCTATGTCGATGGCACTCTGGCCGGCCAATGGTCTACTGGAGCAGCGGTTCCGGCCGGACCCTGGGCGGATGTGACCGTGACATTACCTAGCAAGCTTACGGCTGGTAAGAGTCAAATCACGATCACAAATGAGTTTGTTTCCTCCGCGGTCGACTTCAACGAGTTCCGTTATGACGTATCGTGCCTGGTTAACGGCGAATGGACTCGAACGGACACAGTCGATGTCGGTCCGAATCATCCGGGAGAAGAATCGGCGCATAACTACACGATTGCAGCGCCAACCTGGCAAGGGGTGAGGAATTTCAGCTACACGGTCGATTCACAAACCGTAGCGAGTTCCATGGCCGTCCTGGAAGGCGCCAGGCTGCAAATTACATTCGACGGTCAAAAGACGGTTGATGCGCCGATCGGCGAATTTTTCGGCTCTGGCCTAGGGAAATATGATGTCCGGACGTTGATGTTCTCGATTGATAACAGTTCTCCGAATGGCTGGTACACCACTTGGTGGCCCATGCCTTTCAATCAGAGCGCTGTGGTGCAGATCGTGAATAGTAGCGGCGTCCCGATTCAAGGAGGTAAGATCGAAGTCACCACCGGGGCAGTTCCGAGCCTCCCCTCTCAGCTCGGCCCCAACGGTTCGGTCGGTTACTTTCACGCCACCTACAATCAGACCGAGAATGCTGTAGGTCAGGACTATGTCTTTCTCGATACTCAGGGCCGCGGCGTCTTTTGCGGGCTGACGCACACCATGCGTGGCGAAAACGGTAACCAGCGGGGATATCTTGAGGGAAATGAAAGGGTCATCAATGATAATCTCCTTAGCCCAGCTTGGAATGGAACGGGTACCGAAGATTTCTACGAATCGGGTTGGTACTTTCGCGGAGGTATTCCTTATTCAATGCCGTTAACCGGAAATCCGGCGTACAACCCCGGAACTGAAGGGTTTGCGAACGACACGACTGGAACCTACCGGCTCTTCCCGGCAGAAGCGATTTCGTTTGGCCAACGCCTGCGCTTCACCATTCAACATGGGCCGGTCGACGATGTGGCATCGAACTATAGCTCGGTCGCTTTCTGGTATGGCCAACCGACATATTCGACCCAGGTGACTGATTCTGTCGACACGGCCGATGCAGCCAGCCGGCAAAAACATAACTATAAGGTGTCAGGCGATACCGTGAGTTCGCTGAGCTCAGGTTTCCCCGGAGAATTCGCGTATGTTCCCGTGACGCTCGGCCTCGATACTGCATCCAGCGCGATCAGTTTCCAGCTAGCGATTAGTCCGGCAAATGATGGAGTCCGTCTGACCCGGATTTCGGATCAGAATCTCTCTTATCAAACCGCTAACGTCTATATTAATGGAAGCCTGGCCGGGATGTGGGTAGAACCGTGGAATAATCCTGACTACCGCTTTTTGAACGACGTCTTCGAGATCCCTGCAAACCTGACCCGAGGGCGGAAAGCGATCAGCGTACAGATCGTTCCGATGACCGGAGAGACTGGGACATCGGTTTGGACTGCGGCGCAGTATGAAGCGACGTTATTATCGGTACCTTTTACCGACAACCAGAGTCCAGGGGTAGTGGCCGACTTAGCGGCAACCGGCGGCCAATATAACTTCATCACTCTGTCTTGGGAGCCCGCGATCGATGGAGTTGGGGTGGTCGGCTATCAGGTTTACGGCTCTCAGGATCCGTCGGTGCCAGTCAATTCCAGCACTTTCCTTGCCCAAACGCCTGAGCCTGGCTTCCAGCATAACGGTCTCGGCTTGAGTCAGAAGTGGTATTACCGCGTTGTTGCGATCGATGGAGCTGGCCATCTGGGAGCTCCTTCGCCGGTAGTTAGCGCCGTGTCCGGCAAGGCTCTCTTTATAGAAGGCCAAAGCCTGGTAGCCACTGCGACCGGAACCGCGCCGGTTGTGGTGCAGGGGAACTGCTGTGGCGTAACCTGGGCCGGTAACGCGCAACTTTGGTTTCAGGCATCGGCGGCCGGGCAGTACATGGTCCTGACGGTCAATATTCCGCAAGCCGGTACCTACGATCTGTCTGCAGCGATGACCCAAGCCCGCGATTACGGCATTGTTGGCCTCGCGGTCGATGGTACACCGCTCGGCCAACCGTTCGATGGATACCACGCCAACACGGTTACAATCGATTTCGGGGTGGATTTCGGAAGCGTCGCGTTAACCGCGGGAACCCACAAATTAACGTGGACAGTCACCGGTAAAAACCCGGCTTCCATCAATTATTTGGTGGGCATCGATTATCTGGTGTTCACCTTACAGTAGGGGGTTGATCTTCGGTCTTTGTGCCGGGGGTGCGTTAGGACTCGGCCCGGGGTTTTTTAGCCCCGGGTACCGAGGCAAATGAAATGCCGCCCTGAAGGGGCTCATTTCTCGTCCTCGTCCTCGAAAAGCGTAGTTTGCTCCCAGATGTTGCGGTGATCTATAGCCTGGAGGGGAGCCGCTTTTGAACATTGCCCGTCACCTGAGCTGATTGCGTAAACGACGTGGTATTGCAGAGTTGTTATTTAGCAGGCGGCTCCCGCGAACGTTTCAGGGTGTGAATTTTCGTTGCCGTCCCGCTTCGATTCAACGCATCCTGCTGGCAACATCAGCAGACATTTCCGGGAGCCGCCTGTTTAACAAACTTCGCAGCGATACACGCGCCGAGACAAATATCACCTGGTCTTTAGGTACGATCAAAAGCGGCTCCCCTCCGGCGCTGTGGTTCCATTCTGCGCGCTGGATCAACCAACGCTTTTCGAGGACGAGAATGAGGCGTTTCGTTCAGGCCGTGCTTCTCATTTCAACCAAATCGTACAGAGAGGCTTGAAACAGATCTTGGACTGGGAGAAAGCCTTGGGACAGAGTTCGAACCGAACTCTTAAAAGGTGACTTCCATGAAAAGCTTCTTCGCATCGTTCTTCGGTACGATAGCCGGTATCTGCATGCTGGTTGGCATCAGCCTGGTCCTTTTGATTTTTCTACTCATCGGCATTGCCTCGTCTGACAAAGGCGACGTGATCCCAAAGCGGAGCTTGCTTGTCCTTGATCTATCGTCGGGCATTACGGATGCGCCGGCTCAAATTGATCCTTCCGATCTCCTCAATTCGTTGACTAGTAGCGAAGAGAAGCGCGCAACTTTGCACGATACGCTTCGAGCGATTGCTTCAGCAACAAACGACAGCCGGATCTCCGGAATATTGATCAGTGGCAACGCGTTTCCTATGGACTGGGCTTCCGGTTACGCAGCGCTGCGAGAAATACGGGAAGCCTTAGAAGCGTTCAAGGCCTCGAAGAAGCCCGTCTACGCCTATCTGGTGGCGCCGAGTACGCGCGCATTTTACGTCGCTTCCGTGGCCGACAAGATCTATCTGGATCCTGCAGAGCCGATGCTTATCCACGGGCTATCGTCGGGTCGCCTCTACTTTGCCGATGCTTTCCAAAAGTACGGGATCGAAGTGCAGGTCTCGAGAGTCGGTAAATACAAGTCAGCCGTGGAACCTTACATCCTGGATAAGATGAGCCCGGAGAGCAAAGAACAAACGGAGGCTTTGCTAAGTGACCTGTGGCAAGACATCACGTCCGAGATCGAGAACGCACGTGGCTTAGAGTCTGGTTCTCTGCAGAAAATCCTTTCTGAATCAGGCATCATTGACGCAAAAACCGCGCTGCAACAGAAATTGGTGACCGAGCTAAAGTCGCTCACAGATTTGATCGACGATTTAAAAAACGAGTACGGGACGGATAGCGTGAACCGTACGTTCCGGCAGGTCTCGGTTTCGAAATATATTAGTTCGCTCGACCGAGACCGGGGTACGACCGAACCGCACGGAGCGAAGGTCGCGGTCGTTTACGCGGAGGGAACGATCATTGATGGAGAGGGAGGCGGAGAAAATCTCGGCGGCGATAAGCTGGCGAGAGCAATCCGTAAGTTCAGACTCGATCCGGATGTTAAAGCCATCGTTCTCCGGATAAATAGCCCGGGAGGCAGCGGCGCAGCTTCAGAGGTGATTTGGCGAGAACTCGCGGCTGCCCATAAGGTTAAGCCGGTAGTTGTTTCGATGGGAACAGTGGCTGCTTCTGGCGGTTATTATATCGCGACGGCGTCGAATCGTATCTTTGTCGAACCGACAACGATCACTGGTAGCATCGGCGTATTCGGATTATTTCCGAACATTCAGAAGCTTTTCACTAACATCGGTATTACCTGGGATTCCGTAGCGACAACTCCCTATTCAGATCTAGCTACCCCGTTCCGACAAAAGACTCCGGAGGAGATGGGAGTCATCCAAAAGTATATCGACCAATTCTACCAGGATTTCTTACAGCATGTTTCCCAAGCTCGAAATATCCCTGTCGACCAGGTAAACGAGATCGCTCAAGGACGGGTGTGGTCTGGCGAACAAGCCCTAAAGCTGCATTTGGTTGATCAGGTCGGCGGCCTCCAGACGTCGATAGAGTATGCCGCTCAACTCGCTCATTTAGCCCCGCATCCAAAGATCGCCGAGTACCCCGCAAAACAAACCGTCGGCGAAGCGATCCAGAAAGCTTTGAGCGGAACCGAACGTCCGCCGGTTTCGAAGCTGGACCCGATTAATCGTCAGTTGCAGTTATTAGAGAAAAATCTCCGCCAATTCTCCTGTTTCAACGATCCAATGGGGATCTATTCGTTACTCCCTATTGGAATTGAATGGAATTGAAGTTCGCCGACGCATTCGGTAGGAACGAGCTCCTGCTCGTCCTCCGGTCACCCCGTCGGACTAACCATGAAATAGCGGGCAGATCGCAGCCCGCAGACCTGGAGGGGAGCCGCTTTTGAACGTTACCCGAAACCTGACCTGATCGCGCAAACAACCGCCGTATTGCCGAGTTGTTAGTTAGCAGGCGGCTCCCGGGAACGTCCCAGCGCGGGAATTGTAATTTTGGCGCCCTACTTCCCGCGATCGATTCAACCCATCCTGCTAGCCATACCCAGGGACATTCCCGGGAGCCGCCTGCTTGTCACACGGCAACGCCTGGGCCAACGCTGGGCTTCGACAGCACGCGATGAAATTAGCACAGGCAAAAGCGGCTCCCCTCCACGCCGTCGTCTAGGACCTATCGCTTTTCGCCTCGGGTATACGCTCAATCATCTCCAGATACACCGACTCCAATTTCTCGATCTGCGTCTTTGAGTTGAACTCCCGACCGATAGTTTCGGCGGCGTGTCGACCGAGTTCCGCCGCAAGCGACCTTTCGTCGGCCAGCCGGTTCATCCAATAAAAGACGCCCTCGAAGTCGCGTTCCTCTACGAGAACTCCATTCTGTAAATGCTCGATCGCTTCCGGAATACCGCCGTGCCGGGTAGCGATGCTGCAAAGTCCGGTTGCCATCGCTTCTAAAAGGCTGTTCGGAATCCCTTCATTGTCACCGGCAGAAGTCGTCTCGCTCGGATGGAT
>DASUWQ010000354.1:0-2609 GCA_036378375.1 Chthoniobacterales bacterium | reverse complement strand
CCCGGCTGCTTGCTCATTTCTCTCTCTCGCGCGAAATAGAAGCTCCCATGGGACCGCAAACTGATTATCATGTGCACACCCCTCTTTGCCGGCACGCGGAGGGAAAACCGGCAGAGTTTATCGACGCAGCAAAACGCGCGGGCTTGGTGGAGATTGGTTTTTCCGACCACAACCCGATGCCCGAATTCTTCGATGACTGGCGCATGAATTACGATGAGCTTCCGCGTTACTTCGACTTTGTGGCCGAAGCGCGCGCGTCCGGATTTCCCGTGCGGCTTGGTTTAGAATGCGATTTTATTCCCGGCCGCGAAAGCTGGATCGAGAAGCTAGCCGGAATGGCTCAATGGGATTACCTGATCGGTAGCGTCCACTATCTTGCGTCCGGATGGGATGTGGACAATCCTAAGCACCTGTTTCGGTTCACCGAGGATTCCGTGGAATCGATTTGGGATAGGTATTGGGACCTTTTTAGCCAGTGTATCCGCAGTGGGCTGTTCGACTTTGTTGCTCATCCGGATTTACCAAAGAAGTTCGGCCACCGGCCCAAAGGCGATTTGCGCCGTTACTATGAGCCGGCCATTCAAGCGCTCCGCGAAACCAATGTCGCTTTTGAGATCAACACGGCTGGACTACGCAAACCCGCGAAAGAGCTTTATCCGGCCCAAGAATTTCTGGAGCTGGCGGCTCAAGCCGGCGTCCCGTTGGTGATCAATTCGGATTCGCATTCGCCGGCTGAGGTCGGTGCGGGATTCGAGATTGCGGCTGCTCGCGCCAAGGAAGCAGGTTACCGCGAGGTGGTTCGCTGGGCAGGACGCCAACGGTTCGCGGTGGACCTTTGACTAACGGTTCGTCGGGCCCGCCTTAAATTCCCTTTAAATCCTCGGTTCCCGGGCGGGACCAATGCACAGCTCCGTAGGAGCGAAATCTTTATAGCTGGCGGCGCAAAAAAAAAGCCAGCTCCGTAGGAGCGATATCTAGTTGGAGCCTAACCTGACCGAAACCGACGTTCTTAGATGCCGCTCCTAACGGACCTGAGCGCGTATTACGTGGCTGGGGCTATAAAGATTTCGCTCCTACGGAGCTGTGCATCCCTTTTGCTGAATCAGGCCCAAGGGTTGTCTCGCACTTTTTTAACCCCGCTCAAGGCGCGGCAGGCTCTAGATGACTTATGTACGTTATCGGCGTAAAACGAACACGTTGAAGATGCTCCTCCGAACATTGCACCATAAAGTGTGGTTCCCGCGCCGGCCTTTAGTGATGGGCATCGTTAACATCAATGATGATTCTTTTTCCGGCGACGGCAGCTTGAATATAGACGAGGCGATTGCGCAGGCCGAAGCCCAAGTCAAGGCCGGCGCCGATATTATTGATGTCGGCGGCGAAAGCGCGCGTACGAATCGAGCGCCTATTTCCGTGGCGGATGAAATCTCTCGCCTGGTGCCGTTTGTGACCAGGTTTGCGGAATGTCACTCCACTGTTTGTCCGATCGATAAAGAACAGGTTTTTCCTCCGATGCTATCTCTCAATACGTGGCGACCGGATGTGCTTCGCGCGTTGCTCCCGCTCGGGATCGACATCGTAAATGATATCAGCGCACCGGCTCATGCCGAGAATGCGGCTATCGCTGCAGACTACGGAGCAGCCCTGGTCATCATGCATTCGGTCGGAGAACCGAAGGTGCCTCACCGGCACGTGCAGTACGCCGATATCATGCAGACGCTGGATGCCTTCTTTGAACAGAGAATCGCGGAGGCGATCGACGCCGGCTTATCCCGGGAAGCGATCATTCTTGATCCCGGCATCGACTTTGCCAAACAGCGTCCTGACAATCTGCGGATTTACCGGGAGCTCGGCCGGTTAAACCACTTTGAGCGCCCGATCCTTTTACCTGTGTCGCGCAAAACCGTAATCGGAGAGGTCCTCGATCTACCAGAGCCAAAGGACCGCGATGCCGGAACCATTGCTTGCATTGTCGCCGGTATGCAGCAGCGAGCGAGCATTTTCCGTGTACACAATGTCAATGCGACTAGCCTGGCCGTTCGGGCAATCTGGTCAGTATTGGGGTAGGGCGAAGCCAATCCCACCCCGTACCGCTTAAATCCGGCGCGAAGCCGTTTCATCTAGATGGCTCATCCAGCGCGCGCCGAGATTTTCGCCCTACCGACTCTTCACACTCCTCTTGTCCCACGCTGGGTGATCCCGAATAATCTTCAGCGCTCGCTGGGTCAGAGTCTTTCCCGGTTCGATCCGGTGCCAGGGTGAGGCACCGGAGGGATGGGGCAGCGGCACGATATCGAACCTGTGACCGAATTTTTCCAGGGTCCGTTTGGTTCCGATCAGATCTGTTAAGGGAGGCACCGGTTGGATAAACTGTCCGATGGCCAGTTTCCCAACTGGAATGATCAGTTCAGGCAACAAGAGCCTAATTTCTGCAGCTAACCATTCGCTGCAGTTGGCTACCTCTTCCTTGGACGGCACCCGATCACCGCCCGCCCCGGTTTTGCCAGGGAAACAACGGCATACTGCTGCCATGTAGACAGTCGACCGGAAACACTCCTCGTCGATATTGAGACTCTCAGTGAACCATTTGAACATGGTCTTGCCTGCCG
>DASUWQ010000353.1:0-2427 GCA_036378375.1 Chthoniobacterales bacterium | reverse complement strand
ACCCTTCAACTAGCCCGGTTAGTTTCCCCAAACCACCAGACTAAACTTGTCGCCAGAGTCCGGCGTTAGCCGGACGTCGGCGGAGATTGACTAAAAGAACCACTCAACCTGGGTACCGAACAGCCAGCCGTGGTTGGTGTTGCCGTTGTACGGCGCCGCAAAGCCACCGCCACCGCCGGAACCTTCTTGAATGGGTGTCGCCATTCCTTTGAGAGAGTCTGACCACACAGCGTAGGTAGCGAAGAACCGGATCTCGGGCTTGGTGTAATAACCGCCTTTTGGTTTGATCACCGGGCCAACATCAAAGACGCCCAACCAACCGGATTTTCCGAAGCCGGGATAGCCAGGGATATTGTTATTGCTCTCGTATTGCCCACTGAACTGACCTTGGATTGCAATATTGTCCGCTAGCCAAACCGCTGGCCGCGTACCGAACTGAAAATCATGGACGCGACCGGAAACAATTTTGCTGACGATTGGCTCGTTCGCATTCACTACATTTCCACCCTGGCCAAGCCCGGGTCCAGTGGTGCCACCAAACGCGAACCCACTATATGATTCTTCCCAGTCGCCGAACAATGCGACAGAGAACCAGGGTTGCCTTGGAGCAGGCGCCGGCGCCGGTTCGACCACGCCCTTGCCGTCTTTAGAGTTCCCGGCAACCACGGGCGCTGGTTCCGAATGGTACCATGGCAAAGCAAAATACAGCTGGAAACCGGCTCGATAGGTGTAGCCGTGGTTGAGGGCGTCACCGATATTAACCTGACCCGTGAATCCTGGATGACGAAAGAGAAACAGATTCTCCGCTCCTTGCACACTGCCCAGATCGGCTGCGGAGTTGAAATTCGTAATGCCTCGGCCGAAGAGCGCGTAAGCAGTGAACGAGTTGTTGCTGCCACCAGGTCCAAAATTGAGTGTGTAGATGGCGCCGCCTCCGATGCCCCAGGCGGCATCGGTATGGAGCGGATTCGTCAAATCGACGATATTGCCATTGGCATCGTAGTCTTGGGTAAAGGTGCCACCCTTCTCATAGTTACCAAGCAAGACCAAGGCCAGGTTACCGGGGATCGGTCCAAGTTGAATATTCTTCAACCGGAGGTCGAACGTCTGCTTGAAGTACGAGCCAATACCCGGGGAGATGTCTTCGGCGTTCAGACCGCCGATCCAGGCAGCCCAGAGTTTACCAACACCCAAGTCGATGTTATAGACGCCGGCTCCATAACCGGACGTATCCAGCCAGAAGTAATCTTCCGGATCCGTGTTCCAGCGGTCATAGAACCGTACACCCGCCCAGAAAGTGACCTCGGGCGCAGTCTTGAAGACGTTCTTGGCCTCCAAATAAGCTTGGCGCAGGATAAAATCGAAGTCGTTACCGCTCCGCGTTACGTTGTTTTGAGCGTCGAATGTCGCTCGGTTTTGCACATAACGGATCGCCGGCGTGAACGTCATCGATACATCCATCACATCCGGGCTGTCGCCCAGCATATGAGCCTGCATCCAAGTCAATTCCATGTAGGTATCGTTTTCGTTTCCGAGACGTTCACGACCCTCTCCGGGAAAGTTTGGAAGCTCAAAACTGAAGTTCCCGCCGCCACCGTTTCCGTTGAACTGGAATCCAGCGCGGACATACACCGAGAAGGTGAAGTTCCGGGTCAACGATTTTAAGAAAGACTCATCAAGCGTTGGCGCTGCGGAGACTTCCTTGCCATCGGCATCGGTCAGGATGCGGGTGTTGAGAATCGAACCCGATTCAGCTTTCGACTCCAAGGATTTCATCTGGGCTTCCATCGAAGTGATGCGATCCTGGTAATCTTGTTGCTGTTTCTGCAGGCTTTGTATCTGAGCCTTTAGGGCCGACACGTCATTGTTACTGCTACTATTATCCTGGGCCAGGGCGACCGACCCAGTACACAAAAAGGCGAGAGCGACCTTTGAACACAGGAATCCTGTGGGGGGACGTAACTTCATGCTTTGCGTTGTTCCTTTGGGTAAGAGTTAAGGCCGGTTTCGCGCTACAAACACAAGCGCTGCACCGATGGAAGCTGTCTTAGGAAGCGCGACTAACAAAGTCGAGGAGGAAAAGTCCAAATCGGATATTCGGATAAATTTTTCCGATAGTTAGATAAATGGATAACTGCGTCTGCCATCGCTGTTGCAATCCGCAATCCTAACTTGCAATAAGCCGAGCGAAACCTTTTAAAAAGCCAAACCAGCACCGGTTAGTTATCTGTTAGTGTCTAATAGTCCCCGATCGCTTATCCATTCGTCTCGCACTGTATCCGTTCGTCGAAAAGTGCTTGTCCATTCATTCGACGATAAGTCGATTGTCGTGCGTAATGTTAGTAGCGAATCTGCAGTACGCTTGGCGAGATGAATAATAGTTAATGAATAACTTTTAATAATGAAAAACCTTTAATTGACTCGTTT
>DASUWQ010000352.1:0-5387 GCA_036378375.1 Chthoniobacterales bacterium | reverse complement strand
TGAGAAGTAAGAAGTGAGAAGTAAGAAGTGAGAAGTGATTGGTGAGAGGGGGCAGCGTGGTGGGTGTGGCAGTGGGTATGGGCGGATTCAGGCGGGCTGGGTGAGGTCACGGATGGGGCTTATAGGACTAATAGAGGTGAGGGGCATCGCCGGACTCGCGCGGTAAGAGCGATGCGATGCTACCCACATGAACCTGCGACGCGTGCAGCAGGCGAGAGGCTCTTCACCTCTCACCTCTCACCTCTCACTTTTCACTTCTCACCTCTCACAGGACGAGCTGTAAGCTCGTCCCTATTCGCTCGTTTTAGCGGCGTTCATTAGTTTGCCGGCGTCGAGCTTGATGTCGCACTGAGGGAATCCGCTGGCGACGAAGAAGTCGTCGGAGAGATTCGGGAAGTAATCGACACCCGCTTTCATGGTCTCGTAGTCTGTTTGCGGGATTGGTGCGGAGATGTATTGAGGGAGGCTGTTTCCTTGCAGGGCGGCGAGTCCGGCTTTCAGCGCCATGGCGACTAGAGCCGGGGATTGGCCGTAGGAAAAACCTTTCAAGCCTTCGCTAGCGTGTTCGGCGATCAGTTTTCGGAAACCATTCTCGGCTTCGCCGGCGACCGGGATGAATGGGTTCTTAGCATCGATCAACGCGCGGACGGCTCCGGTGGTTCCGCCTTGGCAGGTCATGCCGTCGAACTTGCCGTGAACGGCGATGGCGTCAGCGACTGCCTTCTGGGCAGTGCCGTCATCCCAGTTCCCAACCACTTCGGTGACTTTGATGTCAGGATATTTGTCGAAAATTTCGTGTTGCCCTTTGTGGCGGTCGAGATCGACTGGGTTACCGGCGACACCGCGTACTTCGATGACATTACCTTTTGTTCCCATCTGTTTAACGATCCAATTACCCATGAGGCGGCCGGCCTCCAGCTGGTCTTCGTTAACGGCCACTATCTGGTCGCTATCGATGGTGTTATCGAAGGAGATAAGCATGACACCGGCTCGCTTAGCTCGTTCGACCACCGGCTTGAATGCGGTGGAGCTGACAGCATTAATGATGATTAGGTCGTACCCGGCGTTGATAAAGTTATCAACGGCTCCGATCTGAGCAGCCACGTCGGTTCCGGTGCTGACGATTTTGAGTTCTTTGATCAAGGGTTTGATCTGGGGATCTTCGGCGTATTGCTGGAGACATTTGATCATCTCAATCCGCCAGGTGTTACCGATGTAACCATTGGCTAGAGCAACGCGGTACGGTGGCTTTTTTGCCTTGAACTGGAGCGTTTTAGTTTGAGGCGAGAACGGTTTGAAACAGTCGGAGGTGTCTGCAGCTCGCGCCGGGATACCGAACTGAACCAGTGCGGACAACGAAACCAGAGCGGCCGTGGTGATAAGCTTCTTCATATGTAATGCGGTTGGGGAGACGTGGATGCGAAGCGTGGAGGCGCGCTTTGCAGGAAGAATCATATGTGAAAGGTGAGAAGTGAAAAGTGAAAGGTGATGCGCGTTTCGCGTTTGGCGTTCGGGGTTCGGCGTTCGGCGGCGAAAGGGACGGGGGAAAGGCGAATGGGCGAAACGGCGAATGGGTGATGGTGGTGCCGAACGGTTTCGAGGTCGAGGACGACGACGATTGGGCGCGCGTACGTTGGTGTAGTCTGATTACGTTCGTTATTCAAGTAATGTGCAAATGCCACATCGTAAGGCCGTAGAGCGGCGATTCTTTTTGACAGGGAACAGGTTGCGGTAGTAATGCTACGTTTTAAATTAAGTTGTTGGTTATTGAAGCAAATCCCCCTATGCCGGCCTGGATTTATCATGTTCGGCGGCATTCATTAGCAAAACTTTAGGAACCATCTGAAATGGACAACGAGACGCCCCAACAATCGGAAGTGATTGCGATCAGCCGGCGCCGGGCGTTTGCCTTGGCGACAAAATTAGGATTGGGAAGTGCAGCCCTAGGTAGCGGATTGAGTACAGCGTTCGGAGCAGACACGTCTTCCTCGGGTGGGTTGCCGAAGAAATCGTACAAGTTCTTCTTTGTCTGCCACGTCACACTTGATCAGTTCTTTACGCCGACGATTTACGGGATTCAGGATGCTTGCGCTATGCTTGGGTGCCAGTACCAATGGACGGGTTCTCAGAAAAATGTGGTGTCTGAGATGGTCAACGCGGTGCAAACAGCCGCCGCGGAAAAGGCGGACGGTATTGCTGTCTGTTTAGTGGATCCGAAGGCGTTCGATGCAGCCGTGGAAGCGGCAAGTGATGCGGGTATTCCGGTGATCGCTTTTAATGCGGATGTTCCGGCGGGAAGTCCGAATGAGCGTTTAGCCTATGTGGGTCAGCCGTTGTTTCAGTCCGGTTACAATGCCGCTATGAAATGGTTGCCACTGGTCCAGAAGGCAAATGGGAAGCATGTGATGCTGGAGATCGGTGTCCCGGGCTCGCTCAATACGCACCCGCGGTTAGATGGTTATATTCAGGCGATCAAAGATCATGGGAATGGCATTACCTACGATGTGGTGAACGCCGGGCCAGATCCGGCTACTGAGATCTCGCGAATTGAAAGCTATTATCTGAGTCACAAGGATGTGGCTGGCTTGTTCGCAACGGGTGGTTCTGACACGTATGCATGCGGGTTCGTAGCAAATAAATATGGGTTGGCTAAATCCGGGGTAGTGGTGGCCGGGTTCGATCTGTTTCCGCAGACGCTGGGCTTCATTAAAACCGGTGATGTGGCGTTTACGGTCGATCAACAAGCGTATCTACAAGGGTTCTTACCCCTGCTGCAGATGTATTTATACAAGGTTTCGAACGGGCTAGTGGGACCGACCGACTGCGATACGAGTCACGCTTATGTGACCAAGGATAATATCGAACATTACCTTGGTAAGTCGCGGTTTGAAGGTTCGACGAACGCGGAGCCGACGTAGGCGTTCGCGCTTACAGCGCGAAGCGCATGACCAATGACAGATGACAAATGGCAGATCCGCGTCTTGTCCGACGTAGCTAAAGGGGGAGATGGGGCGAAGTCGGAAGCGGTGAAATATTTATAGTGGATACGACTAAAGTTGCGGAGAGAGAGCGAGTGGTTGGTATCAAGAAACCAACCACCTTTTGGGAGAGGCTATTATTTCTGCTCTCGCGTCATCGCGAGGCGAGTATCGCGGTCATTGCGGTGCTTCTGGTCACCTACTTTCAGATAGGGAGTAATGGGCAGTTTCTGAATGTTCAATTCCTGGGAGTGGTGCTGCGGGATACGAGCCGGCTTGCTCTGATCGCGGTTGCTGAGGTCATGCTGATGATCACCGGCGAGATCGATCTTTCGGTGAGTGGTACGTTTTCGCTGGCGCCGTATGTGATGGCGTTGATGTCGGCAATCTGGGGTACGCCTTTGGCTGTGGGAGCGTTAGTGGGTGTTGTGCTCTCGGTACTGGTAGGTGCCGCGAATGGGCTGATCACCGTGCGGTTTCGAGTGCCTTCTTTGATCACAACGGTGGGAACACTTTTCCTTCTGCAAGGGGTTGTGGTCTCGATTTATAACAGCCAACCAATTGTAACGCCCGTAGAACAACCGTTTAATGCGATCTTCGGTGAGAGTTTGTTAGATCCGCGCAACGATTCGCTTTTCTCCTGGCATGGAATCACCGCATTCAGTCCTCTTCTATGGGCGGTGTTCGTGATCTTAGCGATGACCCTGGTGTTACACCGAACAACCTTTGGCCTGCACACGGTGGCGACTGGAAGCAACATCGTCGGCGCGCGTGAAATCGGTGTGCGAACCAATCGGATTAAAGTCTATAATTTTATGATAGCAGGAGGTTTTGCCGGGTTTGCTGGGATCCTGAACACTTGCCAGTTTTCGTCGGCCGATCCGGCGGCCGGAGGACCTTTTCTCACGTTGCAAGCGATCGCGGCGGCGGTTATCGGGGGTACCTCGTTATTAGGGGGCTCGGGTACCGCGATTGGCGCTTTGATAGGCGCATTTGTTGTCGCGACGCTGAACAACGGTTTAGTGATGATGGGCGCTCAAGCGACCGTATCAGACATCTATCTGGGAGCCGGCATTCTCGCCGCGATGATATTGAATGTTCAGGTTGATCGGATTCGTGCCCGGAGACGCATATGAGTGCATCCGATATTCCAGCGCTGAGTGCGGAGAGTCCGATGATTCTGGAGATGCGGCATATCAGCAAGACCTTCGGAGCGGTTACCGCGCTCGTGGATGTCAGTATCAGGCTCCGGCAAGGAGAAGTTCTGGCATTAGTGGGCGATAACGGTGCAGGAAAATCGACTTTGATAAAAATTCTGTCCGGATTCCATCAACCGGATAACGGAACGATCGTTTTGAATCGAAAAGAAGTGCATTTCGGTTCACCACGAGAAGCGCGGGCCCATGGGATCGAAACGGTTTATCAGGATCTCGCGCTGATCGGGGATCTCAGCGTGTATCACAATATGTTCATGGGCCGGGAGTATCATAAACGCATTCTCGGGCTGAAACTATTGGATAACCGGAAGATGCGAGATCTGGCTGAAAGCTATCTCGGTACGTTAGGAATCAATATTCCGAGTGTGAATAGTAAGGTGGAACTACTCTCCGGCGGGCAAAGGCAGTCGGTGGCAGTGGCTCGCTCGATTTATTCGTCGCCGACGGTGCTAGTGTTGGATGAGCCATTAGCCGCGCTTGGGGTGCGCGAGGGAGCGAATGTGCTGGGCCTAATTCAGAATCTGCGCCGGGAACGTAAGGTGTCGATTATTCTGATCGTGCATAGTTACAATCAGGTGTTTGAGGTGTGTGATCGGATTAATTTTTTGCACTCGGGGGAAATTGTGATGGACGCGTCGACTTCGGAGACCAGCGAAGAAGAACTGATTCGGATTGTTAAGTCGGGATTGGGGCGAGATGCGATTGCGGCAGCGGCACGGCGACTCCCTAGTGAGATGTGAGACGTGAGAAGTGCGGAGGGGGCGAGTGGGCGAAACGGCGAATGGGGTGCCGACCGCTTTCGAGGACGAGGACGACGACGAGTACAAGGACGATGGGGGTGCGCGCGCTAAGGGTGGCCTAGGAAAGAGCCTAATCGTTTCAAGGGGTCGATGCGGTCGCAGAAGATTTTGAAGGTGGCAAGGATAGGGACGGCGAGGAGGGTGCCGGCTACGCCCCAGAGGTAGGACCAAAGGAGGAAGGAGAGGATGATGGCGATGGGGTTTAAGATTAGCCAACGGCCAAGAAATAGAGGGGTGGCGAGGTTACCTTCGACGGCGGCGCATAGGAGATCGGCCAAAGGGGGGAGGAATGCGTACCAGACAGAATCGAAATGGATGAGGGAAACCAGAGTCATGGCAATGATGCCGCCGGTGGCTCCGACGAAGGGGATATAGTGGAGCAAAAATGCGGC
>DASUWQ010000351.1:0-15768 GCA_036378375.1 Chthoniobacterales bacterium | reverse complement strand
GGTGCAGGCCTTGCAAATGTTAGTTGAACGCTCGAATATACCCGGCCGATTACGCTGTAACTTCAGTTCGAAAGGGTTCAGAGAAGAGACATTATCGCTGGCAGTGCAGCAAAATCTTCTCCGGATCGCACAAGAGGCTATCAGCAACGCGCTGCGCCATGCAAAGCCGACAGTGATCGGCGTTTTGCTAAAAGGAGACCCGACCTTGGTAACACTGGAGGTCAGAGACAACGGCTCCGGCATTGACCGGGTTCGCCTAGAGAATGAAGAAGGATTGGGTATCGCCAGCATGCGAGATAGAGCCAAACAACTTGACGCTCAACTCGATATCCGGACCGCACCCGGACACGGAACTACTGTGACCGTGCGCTTACCGCTTCGGTTTGAGGGGTAAGGCGGGAAGGGTGAAAGGTGAAAAGTGACAGGTGAAAGGTGGTAGCGGTGGGAGAAAATCACACGAGCAGACGAGTAACGGATAGGACCTATACGACTCATAGGACTTATGGGACAGGAATCGCGTACTCAACGCGCGCACCAATCACCAATCACCAATCACTTCTCACTAAGAGATAACCCTTCCGGGTCGGACGTCTCTATACTTTAGTATCATAGATTGAAGGGTCGGCGTGGGTGAAACTTCACCATGCCGGTAATAAAACTATGCCCGAAATTGATCCTGGAAGGGACTCGGCTCACTGGTAAGACGGATCTGGCGCTGGCTTTAAATGAGAGTTCACGAATCACCGGCGTCAGAAAATATCGCTATCATTCGCCGATTGTATCGGCCGAATGGAACGGTTTTACACCTAGCCCCTATGGTTCCAGTCTCATCAACTTCGAGGCGGCGCAGGAAAAGCTGGCTATGGAAGCCTATCGTCTCTGGATCGGCCTCTTTGAGCTGTACCGGTATTATTCTTGGATCATTGATCGTTTCCACATTTCGACGCAGATGTGGCAAGCGATATACCGAGGAAAGCGTTATCGGTTCAAATGGCTCGAGTCCCGTCTGACAACGCTAGGATTTCGATTGGTGTTCTGTTGGAGGAACCCTAGCTCCTTCTCTGAAGCTCGGACACGCCGGCTGAAGATTTCGAGCAATCCTTCACAATACGATGATCTAACACTGTTCATCCGGGAACAGGAGGTTATGCAAGCGCTAGTCCAAAAGTCCGCTATTCCGAGCTTAAAGGTAGACGTTACCGATTGCCCGCTGGAGGAACAGGTCGATTATATCGCTGACTGGCTCGAAACCACTGGGGGTCTGAATGCGACGGAAACTGCGCCGGAACCGAAAATAAGGCTGATACCCTCCTTCGGTCGATTAGCACACGGAAGCTGGATTACGCAGGCATCCAGAATAGCAAACAGCTTATAGGGGATAGCAAATTTGGTCAGGAGGACGCCCGTATGAAACAACATGCCATTTTGCTGTTTACTGATTTCGCCATTTTCGCTAGCTTTTCTGACCGATATTGTGAACGTCAGTGCCTCCGCCGCGGGAGTCGCAATGGTTTGAGTCATAGTAGTTACGGGCGCAAAACGTTCAGACTACCCGTTCGGGTAGGTTTAAAGGACTCGTTCCGCCAATAGCGATAGTAGACGGTCAAAACTAGGATGGTGTAACAGAATGACTCCAGAGACGTTAAAGCCAAGCGTAGCAGGAGACCAACCTGTTTCCGCACCAAAAAGAAACAGGACGCGTCGATGGGTCCTGGCCGCCGGAGCAATCCTGGCGGTGGCAGCGATATTTTTTGCGCTCCGGTTAACCTCATCTGATTTGGAAACCCCGGCAGCAACGGCCCAAACCGCACCGGCGCTAATCGTGAACGTGGTTCAACCGGCAACCAGCGGCAGCGGCACTTTACAGGTTTCCGGCTACACCCAAGCTTATACTGAGGCACCGATCTACGCCCAAACTAGCGGCTATCTAACGAAATGGAACTTCGATATCGGCGGCAGGGTACATGCCAATGATGTCCTAGGCGAGATCGATACACCGGAGGTTGATCAACAGTTGGAGCAGGCGAAAGCGCAAATCCAGGTGGCACAAGCAGCAGCGAACCTCGCTAAAGTTACTTACCAGAGGGATCAAACGCTTTTTGATCAAAAGGTTTTGGACGCGGAAACTCGCGACAGCGCAGCCGATATGTTCGCTGAAGACCAAGCCACTGTGGTTGCTGACCAGGCTAACTTGGATCGCCTCAACGCTCTGGAAGCTTTTAAAGTGTTGCGAGCACCCTTCGACGGAGTCGTTACCGCCAGGAATGTCGACGTAGGGACGTATGTGGCCAACGGCTCCGGCAATCAGCTCTTCGTGGTCGATCAGATTTCGCCACTACGCATTTATGTCCAGGTGCCTCAGGCTTATGCACAACTGGTAAAAATCGGTATGGAGGCAGAGTTGATGCTGCCAGAGTTTCCCGGCCGGACATTTCAGGCACAGGTTACCAATACCGCGGATGTAGTCGATCCAGCATCGCGATCGCTCCTTACCGAGCTGCAAATCCCGAACCCGTCCGGCGAACTACTTCCAGGGGCCTACGCTCAAATAACGCTAAAGTTTGCAGGTGCTTCGCCTTATCTGACTGTCCCGGAAAACACTCTGATTTTTCGACGGGAGGGAGCTGCCGTCGGCGTTGTCGATGCGAACGGCAAAGTAGAGATTCGACCCATTACTATCAATCAAGACCTGGGAACTAAGCTGGAGGTTTCCCGCGGGTTATCGACCACCGACCAAGTCATTCTCGATCCATCTGACAGCTTAGCGAATGGCATGATGGTGCGGATCATGCAGCCGGCGACGTCAGAGGCGAAGGAGTGACGCAGCAAAGGATGTTCACAAAACATATCACGGCATCATCCAATTCGTTGACTAGTCCACGAGTGGGCATCTCGAGGACGAGGACGACGAAGGGTACGAAGTGCAAGCCATGAGCGAGACCGTCACGACACCTGTGGCGCCCGGTTCAGCGCCTACACCAAAAAAGAAGGGCGGCAAAAAAATTATCTTCTTTCTGGCCGCCGCCGGAGTTCTCTTTCTCGTCCTGGCCGCCTCTGGAATCTATACCCGCAATCAATGGACAACCGAGGTGCAGGCACGGAACAATGAATCGGCGCGTGTACTAGTGGAAGTAGTGCACCCCCAACCCTCCAGCGGGGTTGTCCATCTACAATTACCGGGTGAAGCCATGGCGTTTACGGACTCACCGATTATCGCTCAGACCAGCGGATATTTGAAGAAATGGTATTTCGACATCGGGGCTCGAGTAAAAAAAGGCGATGTGCTGGCAGAGATCGAAACTCCCGAGGTCGATCAACAACTGGCGCAAGCCCAAGCGCAACTGAAAGTGGCACAAGCGGCTAGCGACCTGGCAGAAGTAACTTACCGGCGCGATGAGGATCTCTTTAAGAACAAAGTGATTGCCGCGCAGGAGTTCGACACGGCCGCAGATAATTTCGCTGGGGCGCGCTCCACGGTTATCGCAGATCAAGCAGCCGTGGGTCGGTTACAAGCGCTGGAAGCTTTTAAAATAGTGCGTGCGCCATTCGACGGCATTGTTACTGCGCGAAATACCGATGTCGGAGACTATGTTGCGGCCGGATCTGAAACAGCCCTTTTCCGAATGGCGGCTACTTCGGTTCTTCGAGTGTACGTCACTGTCCCGCAAGCTTTTTCATCGCTGGTCAAAGCGGGTGAACAAGCGCGACTAACCGTTAACGAGTTTCCTGGTCAGACATTTCCGGCGCACGTCGTGAGCACAGCTGGCGCGATCAACCCGAACTCTAAGCGGCTTTTAACCGAACTCGAAGCAGCCAATCCCACTGGCGCCCCTCTCCCGGGTGCATACGTGCAGACGACGCTGGACATTCCCATCGATGGGCGCGGGGTGCTGGTACCAACGATCAGCCTACTTTTCCAAGGCACACAGCCGGCTGTCGCAGTGGTTGGCCAGGATGGTAAAGTCGAAATTCACAAGATCAATATTGTCCGTGATCTAGGGACAAGGCTGCAAGTTAGTGACGGCCTCTCTCCGTCAGATCAGCTTATTGTCAACCCACCGCCAGGACTAACGGGAGGAACGCAGGTCACGGTGGTTAAGTCTAGCCAGCTGGTAGAACCACAATGAGAGCCTTAGGAGTTCAGGAGGTCGAGGCGTTAAAGGAGTTCAGAATGACCCAAGTGCAACAGCTTGGAATGAAGCGGTATTCTTACTCCGCTACTCTCGCTCTTCGCCCGTTTCGATTGGCTAAACTTAACGCGTGCGAACTCAAACTCTGAACTCCTGCACTCCTGCAACTCCTGAACTCCTTATCCTACCATGTGGATCGTTAACCTAGCGCTACGGCGGCCTTACACATTCATTGTTCTGGCCATTTTCATTTTAATCGCCGGAGTCCTTTCCATCCTAAGCACTCCCAAGGACATTTTCCCATCGATTAACATACCGGTGATCTCGGTCATCTGGAACTACAGCGGGATGGCGCCGACAGATGTTGCCGACCACCTCACGACACCCTACGAACGGGTCCTCACCACAACGGTCGATAACATCGAACACATTGAATCGGAATCGCTATATGGGATCGCGGTAGTAAAGATCTTTCTGCAACCGAACGCCAGCGTTTCGAGGGGAATCGCGCAGGTTACTTCGGTTTCCCAAGCAGTCCTCAAACAGCTACCCACGGCAACGACGCCGCCTTTGGTAATCAGTTACAGTGCCACCAACGTTCCGGTTCTCATGGTAGGTTTGAGCGGCCTATCCGAGCAACAACTCAATGACTTGGGACTAAACTTTGTCCGGCCGCAGCTCATCACGGTTCCGGGCGTGGGGATCCCCTATCCCTACGGTGGCAAGCAGCGAACCGTGCAAATCGATCTCGATTACAAGGCGTTGCAAGGTTATGGATTGACGCCATTTGACGTCGTAAACACCATCAATGCGCAAAACTTGATATTGCCTTCAGGCACTGAGAAAATTGGCCGGTTCGAATATCAAGTCGGCGTGAATGCCAGTCCGCCGACCTTCGAACAATTGAACGCTATCCCGATCAAGACCTTACCTAACGGGACTACGGTTTATATTCGGGACGTTGCCCACGTTTATAATGGCTCTATTCCGCAAACGAATATTGTTCGTTTTAATGGGAAGCGGGCCACGCTGCTCACCATTCAAAAGACCGGTGACGCATCGACCCTAGATATCGTGCAGGGGGTCAAGGACAAGGTGCCGTTTCTCAAGAGGATAACGCCGCCGCAATTGCAGATTTCGATGCTTTTTGACCAATCGATATTCGTTACAGCTGCAATTGAAGGAGTGGTACGTGAAACCGTGATCGCGGCGTGTCTCACCGCCATAATGATTTTGGTCTTTCTCGGCGATTGGAGAAGCACGTTAATCATCGCGGTCTCGATTCCCTTGGCTATTCTCAGCTCGATTGCTGTTCTCAGCGCACTTGGGCAGACAATTAACATCATGACGCTGGGAGGTCTGGCCCTCGCAGTTGGTATCCTGGTGGACGATGCCACGGTCACCATCGAAAACATCGATCGACACTTGGCCGAAGGGAAATCGACCCTGGAGGCTATTCGCGACGGAGCGGCCCAAATTGCTGTCCCCGCTTTAGTCTCGACCATGTGTATTTGCATTGTCTTTGTCCCAATTTTTTTCCTATCGGGAGTCGCCAAATACCTTTTCGCACCATTGGCGGAGGCGGTGATTTTTGCGATGATCGCCTCTTACATCCTGTCGCGAACCCTGGTTCCCACCTTGGCGATGTATTGGATGAAGGCGCACGGAGCCGGCGCCCATCAGCAGGGCAGAAAGCGGTTCGCCCTATTCGGTTGGTTTTCGCATTTTAACCAATGGTTCAACAATCGATTCGAAAAGTTCAGAGAGGGTTATCGCGATCTACTGAGTCTAGGTCTGCGGAACGCCGGCAAGTTGATTATAATCGTACTGGGATTTGCAGCGGCTTCGTCCGTCTTGTTTCCGTTTCTCGGACAAAACTTTTTTCCGTCGGTTGATACGGGCCAATTTGATATGCACGTCCGAACCAGGGCCGGCACTCGCATCGAAGAGACGGCTAGCACAGTGGACCAGATCGAACAGATGATCCGCCAGGTCATTCCGGCTAACCAGGTGAACTTAATCGTGGACAACATGGGTATCCCGTACAGCGGTATTAACACGTCGTATAACAATACCGGAACCATGAGCCCAGCCGACGCCGACATTCTGGTCTCACTGAATGAAAATCATGGTCCGACCGACGGCTACGTTCAGGCAATTCGAGCTCGTATGCCCCACGATTTTCCGGACGTAACCGTTTGGTTCCCGCCGGCCGATATCGTTTCTCAAACCCTCAATTTCGGATTGCCGGCGCCTATCGATATTCAGGTAACCGGGGCAAATCTGAGCGCAAATTTCGACTTTGCGAACAAGCTTATGGATCAGATTCGCCACATTCCGGGGGCAGTCGACTTCCGGATCCAGGAGCCAAACAATGCGCTCCAATTGAATGTTAACATCGATCGGAACATGGCGTCGGTTCTCGGGATAAGCGCACAAGCAGTAACCCAGAGCGTACTCGGCGCACTATCCGGATCGGAACAAACCTCACCCAACTTCTGGGTTGATCCGAAGAATCGGGTCAGTTATCAGATCAACGCCCAAGTCCCGCAATATGACTTGCATTCGCTGGACGACTTGCGAAACCTTCCGATTCTCGGCGGTGCTGGCCAGGGCCAGATTCTAGCTAACGTTGCTTCAATTACGCGCGGAACGACCTCCCCAGTCGAGGATCACTACAATATCCTACCTGTAATAAACATTTACGGGGCGGCCGATGGCAAAGATTTGGGATTCGTAGCGAATCAGATCCAGAACCTGGTCAATGCTTCCAAGAAAAATCTGCCGGACGGTAGTTTTATCAGCGTACGCGGACAAATCGTCACCATGTATAGCTCCTACACTGGGCTGTATATCGGTTTGGCCTTTTCCATGGTCTTGGTTTACCTATTGATGGTCGTTAATTTCCAGTCTTGGATACAGCCGTTTGTCATCATTACGGCGCTGCCTTGTGCGCTCACTGGAATCATCTGGATGCTTTTTGTAACGGGCACAACGTTAAGTGTGCCCGCGCTCATGGGTGCAATCATGTGTATGGGAGTGGCGACTGCCAATAGCGTTTTAGTGGTTACCTTTGCCAACGAATTGTTCGAGCAATACAAAGACCCGTACCGGGCGGCGCTGGAAGCCGGCTATGTCCGGATTCGACCCGTGCTGATGACAGCATTAGCCATGATCATCGGTATGGTACCGATGGCGTTGGGCCTGGGAGAAGGCGGCGAACAAAATGCGCCTTTGGGTCGGGCGGTTATCGGAGGGCTGATATTCGCAACCGCGGCCACATTGTTCTTTGTGCCAGCCGTGTTCATGCTGGTCAGCAAGAAGAGACGGATTGAGACGAGCGAATCTTCGGCCGGGCCCGAGGCTGTGAGAAGTGAGACGTGATTGGTGAGAGGTGAGACGTGGCGAAAGGTGAAAGGTGATCGGTGATTACCGTTGTCGGCGCTTGTGTCGAAGATGCCGTTCTCTTCGTGTCCTTTGTGATCTTCTGTGAAAGTCCGGTTTGGGCAGAAACGATGAAAAACGATTTTTACCGTTCGCAAGATGGGATTAGGCTATGAGTAGTGCTGAATCAGAACCGGTGACCGCAGTGAAACCAGCGCCTAGTTCTTCGTCCGATGCCATTACAGTGATGATCGTGGATGATCACCCGGTGGTTCGCGAGGGACTAACCGCGATCTTTAAGTCCCAGAAGGATATCAAAATCATCGCGGAAGCCGGTGACGGCGACGAAGCCTGTAAGCTCTACGACGAGCTTTATCCGGACGTCGTTCTGCTCGATCTGCGGATGCCGAACAAAGACGGGCTCCATGCAATCACAGAGCTGATGACGCGGAATCCGAAGCCTCGCATCATCGTGATGACGACGTACGAGAGCGAAGAAGATATCCGCCGAACTTTAAAAGCCGGAGCGAAAGGTTATTTAGCAAAGGGGACAGCACCTCAGGAGATTCGAGACGCGGTACGCAAAGTGGCCAAGGGCGACTCTTTGCTGCCCCCATCAATTGCCTCCAAGTTAGCCGAATCGATGAGCCATCCCGAACTATCAGAGCGGGAGCTTCAGGTTCTTCAATATATGGCCAACGGCAGGAGCAATAAAGAAATTGGGCAGGTGCTCTATATCAGCGAGAACACCGTCAAAGCGCATGTCAAGTCGATCCTGGCGAAGTTAGACGCCATGGGCCGCACCGAAGCGATCGCGATCGCGATTAAGCGCGGGTTAATTGTGACGCAGGCCGGCTGATTGAAAGGTGAGAAGTGAGACGCCCGCCCTGAGCAAGCATCAAGCGCGTCGAATGGGTGAGAAGTGATTGGAATCGCACGACGCATTTAATCACTCTGAATCGGTTTGGTCCACGGGTGTAACGAGGCCCGTAAGAATCAAATCATACCGTACCCTTACCGGACGGCTCCTCATCCAATGTATCCCAGGTAATAAATTGCCTGGCTACCATCATTCGGTCCCGACGGGACAGCGCTTCCGCCGTCAATCACCAATCACCAATCACCAATCACCTTTCACCTCTCACGTCTCACCCCTCACGTCTCACGCCCCAACCCTCCCCCCAACGGGTAGGTAACAAACGCTCGTTACGATCATAGCGACCGGAACACCAGAATGTTAGCCTTAAGAAACTAAATCAGGAGGCTAGACTGTGAGAGGGTTAGTGAATCGATGGTGGGTT
This sequence comes from Chthoniobacterales bacterium, assembly GCA_036378375.1. GTDB lineage: Bacteria > Verrucomicrobiota > Verrucomicrobiia > Chthoniobacterales > JAFAMB01 > JAFAVN01. Next base: position 6,953 of record DASUWQ010000351.1, on the reverse strand, counting down.
TTCTGGAAGGATTTCAATTACGAGGAAGAATGGAAGTTTCCGGAATTACCTCCGGTTCAACTACAAAATTCTTTTGGTGTTCCCTGGTCGCTTATCGATCGCGGCGAATACGTTCGCGCGGAATGGATGTGGACGCGAAAGCCAAAGTTGATTCTCGGAGAGGGTGGCCTCGGTTACGCATTACTTATTTTTGTGGCGTTGCTGCTTTTGCTAATTCCTCACGTCGGCGTCGTTTTGACCATAGCCTGGTGCTTCACCATGCTCAGCGCCATCGCCCGAGACGTCGTGCGCTCTATTCGCTGGAGACGTGACTACGAGGTGAGCATAGCCCGGACTATGCGCAGCCACCGCCATTTGAGATAAGAAGAAAGATGAAACACCGACCGGCAGGTCTTTTTGCTCTAGGACGCGTTACCGATCTCATCATCGAGAACCAACTCTGCCGCCCCTTCAGGGCGGTACCGTTTTGTATCCGTCCCTGGGGTTAAAACCCCAGGCTTAGTCTTTCATCCCTTCCGGATAATCTTGGTCAGTTCTCGAGACACGACTCGAATAGTCCGCGTAAATACTCGAGGACAGCCTGCCCGATGTAGCCTCCCGGCTTGTCCTACGAAGCCTCTCTGAGTCTAAACGACGAGGCGAAGTAGGGAGGACGACGAGGACGATTACGATTCCCTCAATCCCTCCCGCTACCCCAACCAGACAGGATTATGGACCGTGCCGTCGAAATGGTTGCTAATTTTATATAACTCGAACTGTCCGTTCGCGGCGGCGGTTTGGGTGCGGGCAAGCAGCGCGCCGATCGCAGCTTCATCCAACTTTTTGTAGGTCCGTACCGCTTCCACGGCCTGCTCGAGAATCTCGGGCTTATCGATCCCCGTGATTACGACTGAAGTCGGCAGACTCATCGAGTAATGCAGCGCCTCCATCGGGTTCACCGTTTTGCTACTCAGGATAAAATGGTCACCGAACGTTTTCATTCCGAGGACTCCGGCTCGTTCCTTTAATACGACTGGAACCACTTGATGCTGAAAGCTTCGGAAGTGAGCATCCATGACATTGAGCGGCATTTGCACTGTATCGAAGCGGAACCCGTGATCTGAAGCCATCCGTAACATTCGCAAGTGCATGGACGGGTCTTTATGGCCGGTAAATCCGATGTGACGTATCTTTCCAGCCTTTCGCGCAGCAAGAACGGCTTCTTGAGCCCCTCCCTCGGCAAAGATCCGGTCCGGGTCATCGATACGAATGATTTCGTGGTGTTGCAGCAGATCGATGTGATCGGTCTGCAATCTGCGCAATGAATCATCGATTTGTTGGCTGGCTGCTGCTTTGGTGCGGCCGTCGATCTTGGTCATGAGAAATACCTTTTCCCGGTAACCATTGCGCAGAGCCTTGCCCATACGGACTTCGCTTTCTCCGCCGTTATAATCCCAACAGTTGTCCATGAACGAGATACCCTTATCGATGGCGCTGCGGATCAGTTGAATACTCTCATTTTCGTCCGCCTGCTTACCGATGTGATAACCGCCGAGCCCAATCACTGAGACCCATTCTTCGGTCTTTCCCAGGCGCCGGAATATCATTTCGCCACGGCGCCGTTCCTCGGGCTGACTGCTTACTAGTTTAGAAGTCTCTTCGGTCGCGGCAGCCAAAGGTAAGATTGAGCCGCTCCCTAGACCGAACGCGAGTGCGCTGGATGCGCCTTTAATGAATCCTCTGCGAGATATGTCCATAAGTTTCTGCTCTCCTCCTAAGGCTAGCAAAAGGCAGGAGTTCGAGGAGTTCAAGGGGCGTTGAGAAGAGGAGCCGGGAGCCAGAATCCAGGAGCTAGAAGATGGAGAGGTCGCGGCAGCGAAGCGGCGACTCAGCTTAGCCTAGTCCGGCAGCAGGCGGATTGAAAAACGGCTCCCTAGGAGTCAAATCTTTAATAGCTTGCCCCATCCCAAAAACGAGACCAGCTCCGGACGAGCGACATCTAATCGAGAACCACCTTCTATGCCGCTCCTAGCGGAGCTGGTCGCCTTTTACGTTACCGTTGCTATAAAGATTTCGCTCCTACGGAGCTGGGAATCGCATCGATTGGATCATGCCAGAGCCGAACCGCGTTTTCCAACGCCTGCGGCGTCATCCGACTGCAGAAGTGTCAAGGATTCAGCAAAAAGTGAAAAGCTTCTGCCTCGCTGAGCTTGACCAGAGATCGGACGGTGTGTGGGCTACTGGCAAATCGGTTTGGCGCTCAACCAAACGAAGCAAACCTCCACACGGCGCAAAACCTGTTTCCCGCCATGAATTTCCCGATAGTGAACAACAAGACTTAAAAAAACGCGGCGCCTTCAGACAGAGCATTTATTTGAAAACCTTAGTTGCCGCCGTCCGAGGGCAAGTCGAGTTTCTTAGATATAAGGAGAAAAACAATGACTAAAAATAGTTCGACCCAACTGGCCGACCCAACACCTGCAGCGCTGAGGACCCCGACCGATCTTAACCGTGACGGTGTAGATGAGATCTCAAATTCTCTCCGTCATCTGCTGGCCGACGTGTTCGCGCTCTATGTCAAGACGAAGAATTTCCATTGGCACATGAGCGGGCCGCATTTCCGTGACTATCACCTCTTGTTGGACGACCAAGGCGAACAAATTTTCGCTATGACCGACGACATTGCGGAACGCGCTCGTAAAATCGGCGGGACGGCGTTGCGATCGATTACCGATATTTCCGAGCATCAACGGCTGCAGGATAACAATGCCGAGTTTGTCGCTCCAAAAGAGATGTTGGCTGAGCTCGCGGAAGATAACCAGCAACTGGTAAAATTTTTGCGCGCCACCCACGAGATTTGTGACCAGCACAACGACGTCGCCACTGCCAGCTTGATCGAGAATTGGATCGATGAGACCGAGCGACGGACGTGGTTCTTGTTCGAAGCGGCTCAGTAGGAACGCCGGGAACCCACGGGAACGCGCGCGAGCGCCGGGAACAAACAGATCGAATGCGTCCCGTAGGGATGTATCGGGCTTTGCCGCGAAGCGGCTATACAGAACAGCCCAGGGCTTTAGCCCTGGGTTATGCGTAGCGCGAATCCGACCTGAAAGTGGCGACCGAGACGCGTCTTTAGGTTTTTCGCGTGGCATTTCTCGGGACGCCTAAGTTCGGGTGCCACTTTTCCTCCTCCGTCCCATCTTCCCAGAACTACGGCGGACAGGCAGGGCACCTTTCACCAACCACCTGACCCAGGGTTAAAACCCTGGGCTGTTCTGTATAGCCGCTTCGCGGCAAAGTCCGACACGTCCCTACGGGACGGTTCACATCTGGGCATCGCAATCCCAGGCACTACGTGCCAGGACTTCGACGAGCTCAGTCGAGGTCGCTACCTTCAACGGTGCCTACGGGACCATTGGACCTCCGCTCCGCCTCAGTTTTTAATCCCTCTGGCTTCCTGTTCCCGACTCCTCAAAGTCTTTGATCGTCGTTAGAAAAGCAGGGACAAACTTCGTCGCTTTCAGTTCGCCAACACCTCGAATCCTCCTCGCAGCTTCGACTGATCGGGGGCGGATACGAGCGAATGCTTTGAGGGTTTCATCTGAAAAAATAATATAATGCGGTACGCCGCCCTCCTGTTTAGCCAGTAGGGCTCGGGTCTGACGCAAGGCTTCGAATAAACCGATGTCGAACGGAGCTTCGACGTCCAAAATATCGTCTGTCTTGGCCGCAGCGCGTTTTCTCGGCTCTTCCGGCCATACCAGGCTAAACGCCTCGCGATTTTGCATCACGGCGACTCCCAGCTCAGTTAATCCAAGCATCGGGTATTGGCCACCCGTGGACTGAATGAGCTGCGCCTCTTCGAGCTCCCGAAACAGCTCGTACAGGTAGTTAGATGACTTGGTCTTGAGTAAACCATAGGTCGTGAGCTCATCGAGCCGATTGTCGACGATTTCCTTAGCTTTACTGCCGAGCAGAACCTGGATTACCCGGTTACGACCAAAGCGGGGCACGAATCCTTCCTCTGTGCGAAACGACATCCGAGCGACACAACTCAGCGCCTTACGCACTACGATCAATTCGTCTTCCGTCGGTGGACGGAGTTTTTCGGGGCGATTGGTCGAACATTGGTCGCAGGCCCCGCAATTGTTCAGCTCCGGATCTCCAAAGTATCGAAGGATCGTCTTTTGACGACATTCGCGCCCGTAAGCGTACGCCACCATCGCCTTTAGCTTTGTCCGGTCCCGCTTCTCCTTTTCTAGCAGAGCTGGGACATCAATCGGCAATTCCAGAGGGCGGAGATCGCGCTGTAAAAGCTTGATTCCTCGCACTCGCCTTCCTGGGATATCGTAGCGATCGATGATGCCGTGCCGGTCAAGAATCGTCAGGGCAGACCGGATCGCCATGTCGTTGTTCTCGCTGTCCAGGCGAGCGGCAAGATCTCTCATCGGCATTACGATTTCGCCCGCCTCGTTAGCGACGCGACCGAGCAATAGGTAGAGGTGCCGAATCAGATCGATCGGTGGATTACTCCCCTCGATAAAGAATTCCTGGATGCGGGTATCCGCGTAATTGAACAAGAGTTCGCATTCGGCCGACTCTCCATCGCGGCCAGCTCGTCCGGCTTCTTGGTAATAGGCTTCTAGAGAACCGGGAATTTCAAAATGGGCTACAAATCGCAGGTCGGCACGGTCGATCCCCATCCCGAAAGCATTGGTAGCGACGACAACATCGCAGTCGTTTTGGGCGAAGCGATTTTGGGCCGCTTCTCTGGCGTCATCATCGATCCCACCGTGATATCGCGCCACTCTGATGCCCCACGATTCGAGTTGGTCACCGAGTTGGTCTACCCGCTTTCGAGTGGCGCAATAAACAATACCGGTACGATGACGTCTGATCAGTTCGCGAAGACGCTCATATTTTTGCGACTCGCTGGTCATTTCGCTCACCGCGAACCGGAGATTCGGCCGCGCAAATCCGGCCACAAAGATTTTAGGTTCAGCTAAACCGAGGCGATCGACGATATCGGTCCGAACTTCGGGTGTGGCTGTGGCGGTAAAAGCCGCGACCTGGGGACGCCCGAGCTCGTCCAGCACCTGGCCTAAACGGAAATAATCGGGTCGAAAATCATGGCCCCACTGAGACATGCAGTGGGCCTCGTCTACCGCGAACAAGGAAATCGTAACTTGGCCCAGCGCTCCCAAGAAAGAGCGGCTACGGAATCGTTCAGGCGCGATATAGACCAACCGATATTCACCTTGGCGCATCCGCCGGATTCGCTCCTGCTGTTCCGCACCGGAGATCGTGCTATTGATCAGCGTCGCGCTTATTTCTCGCGAGACCAGGCTATCAACCTGATCTTTCATCAATGCGACCAAAGGAGAGACAACGATAGTCACTCCATCCATCAGAATCGCCGGAAGCTGGTAACAGAGTGATTTACCGCCCCCGGTGGGCATGACAACAAAAACATCGCGACCGGAAAGAATCTCGGAAATGATCTCCTGCTGCGGTTCTCTGAACTCGCGAAACCCAAAGTAATTCTCAAGCGCCTGTTGCGGATCCATGGAACGGTCGTTACGGAAGAATAGTCACTTTCTTACAGAAGGGAACGAAGGCAACGAAGGATTGACTGCTGTTTGGATTGCCGTGGTGGTGACTACCTACTGCGCCTTGTGGAGCCGCTCTATTTTCGCTAAAAAGACTGGCTTCAATGCAAAAGCAAGGATGGCAAAATCAGTTTTTTCTCTGCTGGGTCGCGGCTTTGGTGACGCCGATCGTATGCCATGGCGCTGATCGTGGGGTCACCGACTCGAACACGTGGACCAATAACATTCCGCCCAGACTGCAATGGGAAGCTAATTATGGTTACTGCGGCGAAGTCTCCTTAATCAGCGCCGGACTATACTACGGCCAGTACCTATCCCAATACGACGCCAGGGCCATCGCCAGCCGCGACAAACCCCAAAGTCATTATGCGAGCCAACTGCTCCTTGGGGTTAACGACAAGTATGCGGCCTCGCAGATGCATCTCGAGGCAATTGAATGGAACTACGCCAAAGAGAACAACACCAACTCATTCCTGCAGTGGGTGAAAGAAAATGTGGTCGCGGGATACTCGGTCGCCATCGGGATCTACATGAATCAATGGCACCAACTTCGGCATTGCCATTACCGGGGTTACAGATCCGGGCCATGAAACCTTGCCCGTTCGCGTCGATACCAATGTGAACTACGAGTGGCCAGCGCTCGTCCGAACGACAAAATGACAGATAACAGATGACGAATAGCCCGCGGCCGCGCCATATGCCATTGGTCATTTGTCATCTGTCATTCGGATGAGGCTCGGGGCGAATCCGATATCCGGCGGTCGGGTGCGTAAGGAGCAAGGTCAATATCGGTAGGTTGGCCGGCGGCAAGCTGGGCGGCTAGCCGCCCAGCATAAGGGCCGACCGTAAGCCCGTAGCGCCCCATACCTGTCGCGATAGTCAAACCCTGAAGATGAGTCGGGCATCCAATCAAGGGTAACCCATCCTTGGTCATGGGCCGGAGCCCAACCCTTACCTCAATCAAAGTCGCTTTACCTAAGTCGGGGGCGATGGCTAACCCTTCGCGCAAGACTTCTGCAACACCACCGGCGGTGACTCTGGCATCAAATCCCGAGCCGGTTTCACGGGTGGCGCCAACGACAACCCGCGAGTCAGGGAATGCCAATAGGTAATAATCATTCAGAACCGGAACAATCACGGGCCAGGAACCGGTATTGGTTTCCTCGACATTCAGATGAATGATTTGGCCTCGCTGTGGCTCCAGGCCAAGTTCAATACCCAAGGGGCGGCACAAATTGGCGGACCACGAGCCGCCGGCAACGATGACGGAGTCAGCCCGGAGCAGGTCGCCAGTAAGGCGAATACCCACGACTGAGTCACCCGAACGTTCCAGCGCCGCCGTCCCGAGCAGTTTCCGGGCGCCAG
>DASUWQ010000350.1:0-2869 GCA_036378375.1 Chthoniobacterales bacterium | reverse complement strand
TGAACCGCTAAGAAAACGCCTTGAGAGAATTCTAGCTACAAACCTGACCACGAACAGCTAACCGCGAATGAACACGAATAAAAAAAACAAATTTCACCACAGAGACACAGAGGACACAGAGATCGGAAAAAACAGTTTTGGTTTATCTCCGTGTCCTCTGTGTCTCTGTGGTGAAATTTGTTTTTTATTCGTGTTCATTCGCGGTTAGCTGTTCGTGGTCAGGTTTGTAGCTAGAATTCTCTCAAGGCGTTTTCTTAGCGGTTCAGGTCCGGGCTCGCGGTCATCATAAACGTCGCGGAAAAGATCGGTCACCGGTGGCGGTGGAGCGTTGATAGCGAACTCCACGGCTTCATCCATTTCCTGGGCGATCGCGGCATCAATCGTTTCGAGCTCTCTGGCGGTAACCCCTTCCCTCTCCTGTAAGCGAGTAATGGCCCGTTGAATCGGATCCTGTTTACGTCCTTCGGCTTCTTCTTCCGAAGTCCGGTATGGACTCTTGTCCATCCGGGCGTGGCCATAGTACCGGTAACACTCCACCGAGAGATAAGCCGGTCGTCCTTCTCTCGCTCCCTGCACCAATCGCTCTGCGATGTCGATAACCGCTAAAGCATCGGATCCATCCACAACGTGACCATCTAACCCAAAAGTGCGCGCTCGTTCGTGAAATTGGGTATTGGCGGCGGCGCGATCAATCCGGGTCCCCATCCCCCATTGATTGTTCACACAGACAAAAAGGACCGGTAGTCGCCACAAGGCCGCCAGGTTCATGCTTTCATAGAGGATGCCTTGCTGCATGGCGCCGTCGCCAAAGAAGGCTATCGATACATTCGGTTTAGTCAGAACCTTATACGAAAGCCCTGCTCCAACCACTGCAGGGATTCCCCCTCCCACGATAGCGTTTGCTCCCAAATGACCTAAGGCTCGGTCGGCAATGTGCATCGAGCCGCCTTTGCCCCGACAATAACCGTCGGCCTTGCCCGCGATTTCCGCCATCATCCGTTTCGGATCCGCTCCCCGTGCCAGGAAAATCCCGTGCCCGCGATGATGGGTGGTGAAACTGTCTCCTTCTCGCATCGGGTACGTGACACCAACCGCTGCAGCTTCTTCTGCGATAGAAAGATGCAGCATACTGCCCGCGGTCTGCTGTCGGACAAACAATTCTCCCACTCGTTCCTCAAACGTCCGGATTCGCCTCATCCGGCGGTAAACCTCAAGACTCGTTTCCTTGCTGGGTGTCATGGGTATCTTCTATCGTGCTCGTGCTCGTCCTCGTGCTCGGAGGTTTGGGTGTTAAATCGCTCCATAAGGCTGAGCCGTCGCCAAAATTAGTCTGTGGTCGTGCATAGAGGTTGGTAGAAACTCGCCCTTCGAGCACGAGGACGAGCCCGAGCACGAGCACGATTTCGGAGTTTGCATCATCGCGCTTTGGCTCCGGCAACCGCCATACGGACATCGGCTGTTGCGCGGTAGAGTTTCTCGTAACCGGCAAAGAGCTCGGAATAGATGGCGTGATTGTTCTCGTTGGGCTCGATAACCGAAGAACGGTGGACCATCGCGCGGCAGGCCTCAGGAATTGATTTGTAATGACCAGCCCCATAGGCTGCCAGAATCCCTGAGCCTAGCACCGACGCATCCGGGAGTTCCGTGATTGTCAAAGGAATACCGGATACATCCGCATGGATTTGTAACCATAGCGGTGACCGAACTGCTCCCCCACACACCACGGCCTCACTGATGCGAAAATTCTCGCTCTGGAAAACTCGCAAAACAGCTTCCGTGCCGAAACAGATGCCTTCAATGATTGCCCGGAAAACATGAGGCGGCCGATGCGCCAGGCTTAATCCGACCAAGGCGCCCCGGGATTTGGGATCAATGTAGGGAGTCCGATTTCCCTGAAAATGATCCAAAGCCAGCAATCCATCCGCACCAGGCGGGATCTCGGCCGCTGCCCGATTCAGTTCATTATAGTCTGTCCCGGCAGCAAAATGACTAGTAAACCATTTAATCACTGACCCGGTCGAAGTCTGTCCACCCTCAAGAACCGCTGAGCCTTTGTAGACGCAATCCGCGTATGCTCCCCACAAACCTGGGCGATGAAACACCCGATCTGTGACCGCCAATTGAAGATGCGACGAACCCGTTATTAATCCGAGTTGTCCGGGTTCCGTTACCCCAAGACCAATAATCGCGATAAACCCGTCAGCGCCCCCTTGAATCACCGGAGTGCCAGGTTTCAAGCCCAGATGCGTTGCTGCTTCAGTGGTCAACCCGGCAATTGGTTCGCCAGGGGCCACAACTTTTTCCGGCCATTTTTCCGCGAGATCCTCCAGATCAAGACGCTTCAAGAGTGACAACGGCCTTTCACCATTGATCCAGTGCCAACGGATACTCACGTTGTTTAAACAGCCGACATATCGCCCGGTAAGACGATAGTTTAGGTAGTCTTGATACTCACAAATGGCATGCGCCTTTGTGTAGATATCGGGCTGATGCCGCTTAATCCACAGCGCCTTAGGTATCATCCACTCGGCCGAGACCGGTCCCTTCCCTGCTGCGTTCAAGCGGAGAGCCGGATCACCGGTCGCGGCAACGTCGGCAGCCTCATCTGCAGCTCTGACGTCCATCCAGATCAAAGTCGGGCGAAGCGGCTTCATCTCCCGGTCAAACGTCGCGACGCTACAGGAGGTTGTATCAACGCTGAGGGCATCGATATCATCCGGCCCGACAGCTGCCGCTTGCAGGGCCTGTTGGGTTGCTTGGCCCAAGGCCTGCCACCAATCCTCAGGATTCTGTTCCGCTTGTGCAGCTCCAGGAAAACTAGTCGAATACGGAACCACGCCGATTCCTTTCGCACGTCCTTCCAGATCAA
>DASUWQ010000349.1:0-9636 GCA_036378375.1 Chthoniobacterales bacterium | reverse complement strand
TGGACGCAGATATACGCAGATCGGAATGATCCACAGCTCACATATGATACCTTTAGCCTCGCTCAGTGCGAGACACGTTATTGGCAGTAAACGAGTTTTTATGGATCAGCACGGTGATCGGAGCCCAGGACCAAATCTGCGTGAATCTGCGTCCATCTGCGGTTGAGTCTTTCCGCGGTTTCTTTGCGATCTTTTGCGGCTATTCCGATTGTTTTGTCTTCCCTTGGCGGCTTTGCGTCTTTGCGTGAGATTTTCTCAGCTCTTAGGGATGGCTGCCGTAGGTTTGGGGGGTCGAGCGGAGAAAGTCCTCGACCTGCGCCTGGGTCGGGATACCTCGCTGGCCGCCGGGTTGAGTGGCTTTCAGGCCGGCAGCGGCGGTGGCAAGACGGACACATTGGTCGAGGGGAGCTCCTCGGACTAGACCGGCGGCGTAGGCGCCATGAAAAACGTCGCCACAGCCTGTTGTATCGATCGCGAACACCTTGAACGCGGGTTGATGACGTACAACACCGTCTTTGCCTAAGAACCAACTCCCAGCTGTTCCACAGGTGATGACTACTGCCTGACAGTCCTGATGCCAAACGGCTCTGGCAGCGGTTTCCGGATCGGCGTCGCCGGTGATTTTTTGTGCAAAATCTAGGGGAAGGACGACGTGATCAACCAACCGCAGCAGCTCCGGAAACTGTGGGTGATCCGAGTCTTCGAAATCAGCAACCACGGGAATGGCTGCGGCTCGGGCGATTTTCGCGGCCCGGAGACACCCGGTCATCCCGTATTGATCGAGAAAAAGAATCCGCGCCGCCCGGATCACCGACTCGTCCGGCAGAAGATCATCGGCGCCAATACGGCCATCGATCCGATAAAAGATATTCCGGGTTCGAGTTTCGGCCGCAACGATAATCACCGCATGTGGCGCCGGTGCGTCCTTAGCTCGCGGCGCATGAGAAATATCGACGCCTTCCCGTAGAAAATTTTCCTCTACGATCCGAGAAAAATCATCAACACCCAATAATCCGGCGAACGCGCACCGGGCGCCAAGCCTGGCTGCTGCCACCAGAGCGGTCCCAGTTAATCCACCGCATTGGCGATCCCAACTTAGTACTCGGGTCTTAGTATCGGCTGCGGGATATGATCCCGGTACAAACAGAAGATCGTCCACCGACACACAACCAATACCGAGAATATCAAAGGCTTTCATACCGCAAATAGGAACCACGAATGCACACGAATAGGGAAACCGCGAATGGACACGAATTAACGCGAACTAAGACGAAGAACACAATCGAACCGCAGATGAACGCGGATAGACGCAGATTCAGAGGGTACAGGGATTGTCCACCTAGCTTGGCTTGTCGCACTTAACGCGCTCAAAGTCGGCCTCGCAAGCGAGGCACGCTCCACGGCTACCGCCGCTTCCTAGCCATTTATCTGCGTGTATCTGCGTCCATCTGCGGTTAAGATTTGTGCTTCTCGCGTCCATTCGCGGTTTTCATTGGTGTCTATTCGCGGTCCTTATTCGCGTTCATTCGTGGCCTCCATTCGCGGTTGGTTTGCCAGGATGATTTCGACGTTTGCTTGGCTCAGTGCCTGACGGAGGTCTGCCGGCGGATCAGTGTCGGTCACCAAAATATCGACCGCGTTGAGAGGAGCGACTTGGGCGAACGCGTTGAAACCGAACTTTGAGGCGTCGGCAACAACGATAGTACGCCGGGCGGAAGTGATCATGCGTGCCATCATGGGGGCTTCTTCCAAGAGAGTGGTGGAAAGACCGCCGCTAACAGTTAATCCAGTGACCCCGAGCACGGCGGTATCGACGCTGACATTTCCTGAGGCAAATCCAACCGCACCCACCGTTGAACCTAAATTCCGATTAAATTCACCGCCCAGAACATAGACGCTTTCTACGGCTTCAGGAGGTAAGACCGACAACATGGTCACGTTATTCGTGACAATCGTAAGATTCCGACGTGGGCTGAGTCCTGCGGCGAAGGCGAAAGTGGTCGAGCCGCCGTTAATAATGAGCGTTTCGCCGTCGGAAATCAGTTGAGCTGCTGCCCGGCCAATCAGGCTTTTCGCATCGGCGTTAGCGTTGGCCCGGGTCAAAAAGGGGGTTTCCCGATGAACCAGCAAGGTCGCGGAAACGGCTCCTCCATGGGTGCGTAGCAGCAATTTGCGGCGCTCAAGCTCTTGGAGATCACGCCGGATCGTGTCATCGGAAACCGCAAAATACCGGGCTAATTCTTCGACGCTGACCTGGCCCTTGGCCTCGACCAACTGCAGCTCTTGGTGGCGTCGGGCAAGTGTTGAGTTCTGATCTTTGCTCATCAACGTTGGATGGGGACGGACCGGGCTAACGTACGCTCGTTGGCTCTCGTAATCGATACTTATCGCACGTACCCATAGGGAATTTGCGTTACAAACGCAATATTCTTCGATATTTATTGCGTTAAGAACGCAATTTGCCTATATATGTGCGTCTTTTCCTGCTCGATTTGCATTAAAACGGAAAAATTTGCCCATGTACGTCACAAAGCCTCGTCTATTCTTCGATTTCGGCCTCAAAAACCGATTCGCCTTACCCTCATTCAACGTTTGCAACCTGGAAACGGCGCGCGCCGTGATCGAGGCCGCGGAGGCTGAAGACGCGCCGGTGATCCTCCAGACCTACTTCGGGGATCTCTACTACGGTGGTTTCGACGTGTTGCCGCAACTACTACGGCTTCTCGCAGAGCAAGCCAGAGTTCCGGTGTTGGTGCACCAAGATCATCCGGATCGTGACCAAATGATCCTGCGAACCCTGCGAAGCGGTTACTACTCGGTAATGTATGACGGCGGCCATTTACCGTTAGAAGAGAATATTAGAGGGGCGACCTCCATCGCGGAAATCGCCCACGGAATGGGTGCGGTGGTCGAAGCGGAACTCGGCCAGTTCGGCGGCGAAGGTCAAGGCGGCCGGGTGGAGATGGCCTCACCCGAGGAAGCCAAACGGATGGTCGAAGAGAGTGGGATCGATACATTGGCGGTGGCGGTAGGGTCGGTCCACGGCCAAAGCAGCCGGCTCGATCTTAAACTACTGGAGGAAATCGCGGAGATAACGCCTGCGCCATTGGTATTACATGGCGGCAGCGGGATCCATCCGGACGATGTTCGCAAATCCATTCCGATGAACGTGGTCAAAGTCAATATTGGCGCAGATCTCGTCAGGGCTTGGATGAAAGGCCTGCAAGAAGGCGCGCTCTTAGAGGGCGGACATGAGCCGCCTCACCACGTCGCCATGAAGCACGCCGGCGCCAAGGTCACCGAAGTTGCTCGGGCGAAGCTCTCTCTGATGGGTGGTTCTCATCAAGCCAAGCCAATGCAGCGAAAGCTCGAAGAGGCCGTTGCCGATCTGCAACCGAGCCAGGCCGCCGTCTCACCTGTTTTAGCTTAGAACCAGCCGGCAACTAACAGTCTGTTCGGGAAACTAACCGGTAAATAGAAACTAACATAAGTCAGGGATGAGCAGAAGTTCATCCCTACCGAGTCAACCCCAATGACCTACACGTCGACCGCCGTCCTGCAAGATCGGGTTGCCGTTATCACCGGAGGGGCGGGAGGGATCGGTCTCGAGACCGCCAAAGCCATGCAACAACACGGGGCTACGGTGGTGATCTCCGATATCAACAGCGCGAGAGGTGAAACCGTAGCCAAAGAGCTCGGGATTGAATTTTTCCCTGGTGATCTCACCCGTTCAGCCCATGTGGCTAACCTGGCGAACTATGTTTTAGAGCAGCACGCCCGGATCGATATCGCTTTCAACAATGCCGGTATCGCCCACAGCGTGCCGGCCGAAGAATGCACAGACGAACAATGGCTTAAGGTGGTTAACATCAACTTGAACGCGGTGTTTTACTGTTGCCGAGAATTCGGTAAAGTGATGCTGGCTCAGGGAAGAGGTAGCATCATTAACACCGCCTCGATGTCCGGATTGATCTCGAACAATCCTCAGCCGCAGTGTGCCTATAACGCGGCCAAGGCCGGCGTCATTATGTTAACCAAATCGTTAGCCGGCGAATGGGCCAAGCGAGGAGTACGCGTCAATAGCATTTCGCCTGGATACATTAATACCCCGATGACGCCTAGGGACCAGATCCGGCCGGATTGGTATGAACTTTGGATGAAGTTCTCGCCTATGGAACGGATCGGCGAACCGCAAGAGATCGCACCGGCCGTGGTTTTTCTGGCCTCCGATGCCAGCAGCTTTTTTACCGGCAGCAACCTGGTAGTCGATGGCGGCTACACCTGCTGGTAGCGCTGCGCGCATAGCCAATAGCCAATAGCAGATAGCAAACTAACTAACAGCGGCGAGCCGAGCTATCTAACCCGCAACATAACCGACAATTTCCAACCCCAAACCTAAAACGTAAAACCTAGAACCTAAAACCCCTAGCCCGTTCCCCCTATGAAGCTACGCCTTCTAACTCTTGCCTTCTCGCTCTTGTTCGGAGCGATTGTTGTTCAGGCGCAACAGACCTCGGTTACTATCGCAGCGGTTAATAACCCTGATATGCTCGAGCTGAAGAAACTCTCTGCCAAGTTTCTTGAGCAAAACCCGAATATTAGTCTGAACTGGGTAATTGTTGAAGAAAACATACTTCGGCAGCGCGTGACCACCGATGTTTCGACCGGGAGCGGCCAGTTCGACCTGGTGTTTCTCGGTCTGTATGAGGCGCCCATCTTTGCCAAACGCGGTTGGCTGCAACCGATCGGTGAATTACCTGCGGATTACGACCTCGAAGACGTTTTCAAACCACTCCGAGACGGCCTTTCCTACGACGGAAAATTGGTGGCCTTGCCGTTCTACGGCGAAAGCTCTTTTCTGATGTATCGGAAAGATCTGTTTGAGCAAAAGGGCTTGAAAATGCCCGAGCAACCGACCTATGACGACATTGCCAAATTTGCCGCGGCTTTGAGCGACAAGGATCACGGATTCTACGGCTTGGCCTTGCGAGGTCAGCCGGGCTGGGGGGAAAACATGGCGACAGTGGATACGATGGCGAACAGCTTTGGCGCCAGTTGGTTCGATATGGAATGGCATCCTACGCTGGATACACCCGCCTGGAAGAATGCTTTATCGACCTACGTTGACCTGGTGAAAAAGTATGGGCCGCCGGGGGTCACCGCTAATGGCTTCAATGAAAATCTGACCCTGTTCAGCAGCGGCAAAGCGGCGATGTGGATCGATGCCACGGTCGCGGGCGGTATCCTGGAGAATCCAAAAAATTCGCAAGTGGTGGGCAAAGTCGGATATGCACCGGCTCCGATCGCGGTTACTCCGAACGGCTCGCATTGGCTTTGGTCCTGGGCTTTTGCCATTCCGTCAAAAGCAAAGAACGCTGAAGGCGCCAAGAAATTCGCCGCCTGGGCAACCTCTAAGGAATATATTCAGTTGGTGGCTAACGATCTCGGCTGGGCCTCAGTGCCGCCCGGAACTCGGAAATCGACCTATGAGAACCCTGAGTACCAAAAGAAAGCACCGTTTGCTGCGGCTACCCTGAAGGCGATGCAAACAGCCGATCCAACGAACCCATCCGTTCAGAAAGTTCCGTATACCGGGATCACTTTTGTCGGTATTCCTGAGTTTCAATCCCTAGGCACCACCGTCGGTCAAAACGTCGCCGGTCTTGTAACCGGCAAAACCTCGCTCGACCAGACCTTAAAGCTCAATCAGAACGAAGCCGAAAGGGTCATGAAACAAGCGGGGTATCTCAAGTAGTGAGAGGTGAGAAGTGAGATGTGATTGGTGGACGTCACGGAGGGTGTGACGCCACCGATGATTGGTAGCGATGCTTTTTTGGGGGAGTACTGATCGATGGGGACTGGTTACTCCAGTCCCCATCCTTTTTTTTGCGTCGTGTGGCGACAGACGAACGCAGCCTGGCAATTCATTGCTAGGAACCGAGCGAAATGACGGACCCGTCCCGTAGGGAACTGTCGGACTTTGCCGCGAAGCGGCTATACAGAACAGCCCAGGGCTTTAGCCCTGGGTTATGCGTCGCCCGAGATCCGCCCTGAAGGTGGCGGCCGAGGCGCATCTTTGGGCGGTTCGTGTGTTATTCCAACGCCGTGCCCAAGATCGGGTGCCACTTTCCGGGCACTTTTCTAACCACCTGACCCAGGGTTAAAACCCTGGGCTGTTCTGTATAGCCGCTTCGCGGCAAAGTCCGACAGTCCGCGTAGGGACGGTGTGTTTGGTCGATTTGTACTGCACACTGATATTATACCAGTTCCCTGTTTCCCATCGTTTATCGTGTCAGCCTCTTTGAACCGTCACGGCCAGTTGTTGAACCTCCGCCGCGTTGAATTTCTCTCGGAGATCTTCTTTTGATGTGAACGAGGCCGAGGAAACAAAGCGTGCCGGGAATTCAAAGGTGAGAGGAGATGCGTCGAACGGGTACGGGGTTAACCGAAAATGGCGGACTCTGATATGTTCCACAATCACGGGTTCACGAGCGCCACCAGTTACCGGCAGGGCGTGCAGCAGGCTAGCGCTTCCCTGATAATCGACACAGGTCAGCAAAGAGAGATTGTCGCAGGCTTGCAACAGACGGAAATGGTTCTCGATCCGCTCGGTAGAAACATCTGCGGGTTGATAAGTGGAGTCCGCGTTCAGCTGAGCACGCACCTTCTGCTGGAGTGCCTTTTGATCTTCCAGAAACGCCTCCAAAACAGGGAGTTGATCCGCGCGAATGGTCGACCGGTCTGCACGATTCGCTAAGAGATCAAACGTGTGCATGCTTACCAAGAGACCAGCGTAAGGGTTCCGCCTGATCACCGTATCGACGGCTTGGCGCCGTACAGCGAGATAGTCGAGTAAGTCGATTTCTTCAAAGGCGGAATACTTCCCAACTAACTCACTAGAGAACGCGCTCGGTTTCCCTTGCTTAGTAATTTCCGGTGCCGCATCCCGGTTCGCCCAACCGTCGTCATGAGTTTTGATCCCCTCGAGCACATCTGCCCGGGGTTCAGGGGAGATAAAAACTTGGTTGCCCCAATGCTCGGCGAACTGGCCTGCCAGCCTGGCATGGTCAGGATGAGTAACTAACCACCAACTATTGTCTGATTCGGAACGCAACATAAGCCACGTTATTTATGGGACATGACACTAGTCTTCATCCGGGTTTAAAGCCGACTCGTGCCAGTTGTGCAAAAAGTACCATTCGAGAAATCTAGCCAGGAAAAAGAAGGTGAATCCCAAGCCGCTAGCGAAGATCACCAGGGCGAAAAGATAGTCGGTCTGGAGCTGGGCATTAGCATAATTAATGGCATAGCCGAAGCCGCCAACACCAACTCGACTGGAGCCCGCGAAAAGTTCACCTACAATGGCCCCAATCACAGCCAGCCCGCTGGAAATGCGGACTCCGACGAAAAGAGCCGGCATGGCGTTCGGTAACCGGAGCTTCCAAAGCAACTGTAAACGGTAACGAAGAGCGGGGATAAATCCGCTGCCAAAAGAGTTATGCATGAGGAAAAGGCTGACCAAGTTTTTATCCGTACTGATCAGTCCCTGGGTGGTATTAGCGATGATCGGCGGGAGGCAAATAATGAAAGCGATAACCCCCACAGCGAATGTTCCCGTCCCGACCCACATTATAATCAGCGGAGCGATAGCCACAATCGGCACGGTTTGAAGTAAAAGGGTATAAGGAAAAAACATCCGACGGATCCAGCGCGACTCAGCGAAAACGACCGCGATGAGAATCCCGAACAGGATGCTGGCCAGCCAGGCTCCGCCAGCGGCGAGTGAGGTAATTACCAAAGAGGTCAACAAGGAGGGAAATCGTTGGCAGACCGCTTGCATCACCGAAACAGGCGAGGGCAGAAGAAACGATGGCAGATGAAAGATGAAAATGATGAGTCGCCAGATGGCCAGCAGGCCAAGGCAAACGCCGGCAGCACTTAAATAACTAGTTACGCGTTTTCTCATGAAGGCGAATTTCACTCTGAAAGAACAGCAGGATTCAGCCCAGGATTGCAAACGGTGGGCGCTAAGATAAGACAGGAATAGCCGCAAAAAGGCGCAAAAAGCACAAAACGGGGAAGCATAAAAGTTGGAGCAGGAACAGGGAACGCGAACAGCCGCAAAGAACGCAAAGATGGCAAAAAGTTAAGAGGATCAATCCGAGGTATCGCGATTATCCAGCCCAAGGCTCAGGTCAAAGTGCCCGGCCACTTCAGCAGATTCTGCCTCGTTTTTTCTTTGCGACCTTTGCGTTCTCTTGCGGCTACTCAACCTCCTCCTTTTTGTGCTTTTTGCGCCTATTTTTGTCCTGGCCGTTCTCAATGCCTTTGGGTTAAAAGCCTCGGCGATGTTCGCCGGCGGTCCGTTCATTCATCTCCACCCTCGCTCCGGTTCATAACGCTCCGTAGCTTCTTCGATACGTCGATTACGGCCTCTTCGAACTCGTCACGTAATCGCAGCTCAGCGTTTCGGGGACTCGCGAAATGAATGGGCAGGTCATAAGCTAAACGACCCGGCTGGGCGGCCAGAATAATGATTCGATCGGAAAGAAAAACGGCTTCTGCAACTGAGTGAGTCACAAACAATCCGGTCCAACGGCTTTCCGCTCTCAGCCGCAGCAGTTCTTCGTTCAACCGGTCTCGGGTCATTTCGTCTAGCGCTGCGAACGGTTCATCCATTAGTAAGACCTTAGGGTGCATGGAGAGCGCTCTGGCGATTGACACTCGCATTTTCATACCGCCGGAGAGTTGTCTGGGGAACTGATGCGCGACCTGAGAGAGACCAACTAAACTCAACATCTCTTTGGCGATCGTTGCCCGCTCCATCTTCTTCCGGCCATGTAGTTCCGTACTCAGCTCCACATTACCTTGCACGGTTCGCCAAGGAAGGAGCGTGGCGTCCTGAAACATAAACGACATCATTTTCCGGGCTCTCACCGGTTCGGCGCCGGCTACGCGGATATTTCCAGAGTTCAAACGGGTCAGCCCGGCAACCAGCTTAAGCAGAGTCGACTTCCCGCAGCCGGATGGCCCGATGATACCGACAAATTCAGATTCAGGGATCGAGAGGTTGATGTTATCCAAGACCAGATTGCCGTCACCATAGCGTTTAGTAACCGCTCGCAATTCCACTTGAGCCGAGGATACAGTCGCCAGCTGTGGCTCTTGGATTTTTTCTAGATGTATGGACATCGGTTAGAACTAGCCAAAAGATCAACCGCGAATGGACGCGAATAGACACGAATAAAGACACCTAAATTCACGTTCATTCGTGTCCATTCGTGGTTTAGCTTGGTTTCTCTATGGATCAGAAAGCGATGACGGCGGAGTTGGATGAGCTGTTGGCGGCGGCGGCGAAATATCAAGCGCCCGCGGCGACGGAACGCGCTGCGTTTTTGAGAAAGATTGGCGAGGAGATTGATGCGCTGGGCGAGGAACTGTTGACGGTGTGTGCGGAGGAGACTGGGTTGGGCCGCGATCGCCTGGCGGGTGAACGCGCTCGTACAGTCAATCAGTTGCGCATGTTCGCTAATCTGATCGAAGAAGGCTCGTGGATTGATGCCCGCATTGATACGGCGCAACCTGATCGGAAACCGGTTCCTAAGCCGGATGTGCGGAGGATCTTAGAACCGCTTG
>DASUWQ010000348.1:0-23147 GCA_036378375.1 Chthoniobacterales bacterium | reverse complement strand
CTCCTGGCCTCTGGCTCCTGACTCCTCTCCTTGAACTCCCGACTTTGCTTGCGGACAAAACCAGTGGCCAACAGGTTCAAAAGCTACGTCGGACAAGCCTGCAACTTCTTGAACTCCTCGAACTCCTGAAGTTAGGACTTGCAAAGACTGACGCCTCTCGCCATAGAGCACCCGGAATGAAGTTTAACGCCACCCAGTTATCCGCACCTGAAGGCCGGCGGTCTTTGGGATGGATCGATATTGTCGCCCTGGCTGCGATCCTCGGTCTGCTATGGACCATCCTAAAATCCGGCGAGGGCATGGTGGTTCATTTCGATTCCAGCCAGCCATTATCGATTTCCACCAATCTGTCGAATATCCCTTACTACGCCGTCCGTACGCTGATTCGGATGTGGATCGCGTTCGGTTTTTCTCTTCTTTTTACTTTCTCGGTCGGTTATGCCGCGGCAAAAAACCCGATCGCCCGTTCGATCATTCTTCCATTTATGGATGTAATGCAGTCGATCCCGGTGTTGAGTTTTTTGACTGTATTCATGGCCTTTTTCGTCTCGCTTTTCCCCGGGAGTTTATTAGGGCCGGAGCTTGCCAGCATCGTTACCGTATTCACCGGACAGGTTTGGAACATGGCTTTCGGGTTCTATCACTCAATGGTGACGATCCCGCAGGATCTGCATGAGGCCGCCACGAATTATCGGCTCACTAATTGGCAGCGGTTTAGGAAATTGGAAGTTCCGGCTTCCATGCACAGTCTGATCTGGAACTCGATGATGTCTTTTGGCGCTGGCTGGTTCGCGGTCAGCGCCAGCGAGGCCATCGCTGTCATGGGCAAGAATGTTCAGTTGCCCGGTTTAGGCTCGTTCATGTTTGCCGCGGTTAATTCAGGCGATGGGTGGGCCGCTTTCTGGGCGGTGGCGACCATGCTTTTTGTGATCATCGCTACCGACCAATTCGTGTGGCGCCCATTATTAGCATGGGCGGACAAGTTCAAGATGGAGCTTACGGAATCTGCACATCCGCCCACATCTTGGTTCTACAATTTGATGCGCCGAACTTATCTTTTCGATTGGATCGGCGAACGCGTTCTAATCCCGCTGGCGGATCGTTATCAGGATATTCAGAAAAGGCTAATCGCAAAACGGGTTGAAGATTTGGAAAAGCCAAGTCGCTCTGGCGGCTATTTTTGGCGGGTAGTCGGTATCTTGTTGCTGGTGGGGTTGGTATTAGAAGTGTTGCTCGGTGCTCGGGCCGGGTTTGACGCTGTATATAAGCGGATCTCCTTTGATGAGATTCTGCACATTTTTGGTCTTGGCTTTGTGACCTTGGGCCGCGTGCTGGCAGTTACCATTCTGTCGACTTTGATTTGGACGCCGATCGGCGTTTGGATCGGATCTAACCCGCGCGCCGCTCGTATTGCCCAGCCCTTGGTTCAAATTTTTGCTTCTTTTCCGGTCAATATGACCTTTGCGTTGGTGGTGCCACTATTTGTGATCTATCAGATTGACATGAATTGGGGGTGCATCCTGCTGATCGCGCTCGGTGCGCAATGGTATATCTTGTTCAACGTGATCGCGGGCGCGATGGCGATCCCGAATGATTTGAAAGAGGCGGCCAAGAATTATGGGCTCAAAGGATGGCCGCTGTGGAAAACTCTTATTCTCCCGGCCATCTTTCCATTTTGGATAACCGGCGCCTGTACTGCCGCGGGTGGCGCCTGGAATGCGACGATTTTGGCCGAAGTAGCCACTTGGGGAGACAAGACGATAAGAGCGACCGGATTAGGTGCCTATATTGCGGACGTTAGCGCGCAGCCTGAAGGGACAGGCACGGCAGCTTTGATTTGTGGGACTGGCGTAATGGCACTCTTTGTGGTTGTTATTAATAACCTGGTTTGGCGGCGACTATATCGATACGCTGAGAAACGTTTTCACTTGGACTAGCGACTGATGAGCACCGAGCTAAAATCATACCCGGAAACCAGTCCGACCAAGGCATTGAAGATTGCCGAATTGCGAAATGTCTCCAAGACATTTCACGTAGGTAAAGGTCGAGAACTAAAGGTGCTGGATCAGATAGATCTGGCGGTCCACGAAGGCGAATTGTTTGCTTTGCTAGGCCAATCGGGTTCCGGCAAGTCCACGCTTCTGCGTTGTCTAACCGGTCTCACCGTGCCTAGCTTTGGCCAAGTTCTTTGTTACGATAAGCCGTTGGTGGGCGTGAACCCCTACGCGTCGATTGTGTTCCAGACCTTCGCGCTTTATCCGTGGCTGACAGTGGAGCAAAATGTCGAAGTAGGACTGATTGCGAAACGCGATCTAACGCGGGCGCAAAAATCAGAGGCAGTAGAAAAGGCCATCGATCTGATCGGCCTCAACAACTATCATTCAGCCTATCCGCGGGAGATTTCGGGTGGGATGAGGCAGCGGGTCGGGATTGCGCGGGCGCTCGTGTCTGAGCCGAAGATCCTTTGCCTCGATGAAGCATTCAGTGCGCTCGACGTGCTGACCGCAGAAGGTCTCCGGGGGGAAGTGGTTTCGCTGTGGCGAGGAGCCGGTAACACGCTGTCCAGCATCTTCATGGTTACGCATAACATCGAAGAAGCGGTGGAAATGGCGACACGGATTTGCATTTTGTTCCCGCACCCTGGCCGTCTCGGACTAATTTTAGAGAATAATTTGCCGTATCCGAGGAACTCGAATCACCCGGAATTTCAGCGATTGATGAAGGTGATCCATGAAACGATTACGCAGCAGGCGCTGCCAGATTTTCCGCCGGAACCGCCGCCTGCTCCCGGTAAGCCCATCTCTCGGGCTCGAGCCAGAATGGAGTCAATCCCGACGGTTGGCGTCAACCAGATCCTGGGTTTGATCAGCATTCTTCACGATTCTCCGGATCTAGACAATATCTACGATGTCTCTGACGAGATCGGGAAGGATTTTGGTGAGACCATTGCCATCGTAAAGGCGGGTGAGATTCTCGAGTTCGTCAATACGCCAAAGGATGAGGTGCAGTTAACGGATTTAGGTAAACGCTTCTTTGAATCGGATCGGCAGGTTCGAAAAACCATCTTTGCCGAACAAGTGCAAAAACTTCGCCTGTTCCATATCATTCTTAGTTACTTGGAGGTCCAGGAAGAGGTCTCTGCGGAAACGGTGATGCATGATATTGCCGCTGCGCTGCCGTATGAGAACCCGGAGAAAATCCTGAAGACCATGGTGGCCTGGGGCCGTTATGCCGGGTTAATGGACTTCAATGCTAACACCGACATGGTGGTCATCCCCGAAGAGGACGAAGAAGAAGAGGAAGCCTGAGCCTAGATCGCTGATAAATCCGTCAGGGATTTATCAGCGATCTAGGCTATGGCGGCTGAACCGACACACAGCGTCGGGTCAGCCGCTGGTAATCAGTAAACCTATGGCATCCTATGCGTTCGGCGTTTCGCAAGATCGACATCACGCGTGGAGGAAGTAATCGGTGTGAGAACCAACCCAATGCGTACCGTGACAAATAATTATGAGCCGGAGATAGCCATGCTGTGCGGCAGGCGCCGAACGCCAAACGCCAAACGAGCAAGGCTAAACGGATACCGATGAGATCCGTTGTTGAATCTGAAGGGGCGCCAGCGGCGTTTGCGAAGGTTAGCCTTCAGGAAAGGGAGGCGACTATCGCGTTAGGGGGTACCTGGAATCTAAAAGGTTCGGTGCGTCCTAAATCAATGGCGACGCTTCATGAAGTGGAGTCAGCGGATGGGATCACGCGCATTCGTTGTGTCGGCCAAGATCTGGGAACATGGGACAGCAGCCTGCTCCTGTTTCTGTCTGAGGTGGATGAGTGGTGCCAGGCACACCAAATAGCGCTGGATCTAAAAGATCTACCTGAGGGAGTCGGTAGTCTAATTGCGCTGGCTAAAGCGGTACCGGAGGCTGAAACCAAGAGCCGTCGCACGGGCCACGTTTCGTTTCTTTATCAGCTCGGAACCTGGGCCATCGGGCAAGCAGGCGCTTTGACGGCGGCCGCGGATTTCATCGGCGAATGTGTCCTCAGCCTGAGGCGAATTTTCACCGGCAAAGGGAAAGTGGACTGGCGGCTCTTTTGGCTAACCATGCAAGAATCTGGCGCCCAGGCATTGCCCATTGTTGGTCTCATCAGTTTCTTAACCGGACTAATTCTGGCTTTTGTTGCGTCAATTCAGTTAAGGCAATTCGGAGCTGGTATTTACGTGGCGAACCTGGTTGCAGTGGCCATGGCTCGAGAAATGGGCGCGATTATGACCGGCGTGATTATGGCTGGTCGAACGGGGGCTGCCTTTGCTGCGCAAATAGGCAGTATGAAAGTTTCCGAAGAGATCGATGCCCTCGATACGCTGGCCATATCGCCGATGGATTTCTTGGTTTCGCCCCGAGTTGTGGCTCTCTTTCTCATGATGCCGCTGCTCGGTTTTTATGCGGACTTAATGGGAGTTGCCGGTGGTGCGGTGGTTGGTCTGGGTGTCCTTCATATCACGCTGCTTCAGTACTGGAACCAGACCGTCGGATCGATGGGGTTAGAAGATATTATTACCGGTGTGGTCAAAGCAGGCGTTTTTGGAGTGATCGTGGCTTTAACCGGATGCCAAAGAGGCATGAATTGCCAAAACAACGCCGCCGCGGTGGGGAATGCAGCGACTTCGGCGGTGGTGCTCGCTATCACCTGGATCGTCGCTTCCGACGCAATCATTGACGTGGTACTGGATGTGTTGAAGCTGTAACGGAGTGCACATTCTGGATACGCTGCCTGCATGAAGCGCCGACTCCACCTGCCGCGGCGGGTTACAGATATTAGCCCAGGTGCTGAAGCCCTGGGCTATGAGGTATAGCCGCTTCGCGGCAAATTCGGCCGCCTTTGTTCCAACCGTTTGACGCGCATTCTTAAGTCGGGCACCCTAGACACTCGAATTTAAGTGCATACCGAAGACAGTCCACCTACCTCAGACAATGACAATGGCACTAGGCAAAGCGCTGCGACTGCTGCGCCGCCTCCCGCCATCGAAGTGCGTGACCTAGTGATGAACTACGGCTCGTATGTGGTAATGCAGGCTATTAATTTTACGGTGCAGCCTGGGCAGGTCTTTGTGATTATGGGAGGAAGCGGCTGCGGCAAAAGTACTTTGTTAAAATATTTGATCGGTTTGAAACCAGTCGAGAAAGGAGACATTTACTACCACGGAAGGAGCTTCTCCCAAGCCAGCGAAGACGAGAAGGAGCAAGTCCAGAGGTCATTCGGTGTCTTGTACCAAGGTGGCGCTTTATGGAGCACGCGCACGCTGGCCGAGAATGTGGCTTTACCACTGGAGGAGTACACCAAACTATCCGATCACGAGATCCGAGAACTTAGTTCGCTTAAACTCTCCCTAGTCGGGCTAAAAGGTTTTGAGGATTTTTACCCGTCAGAAATCAGCGGTGGAATGCGCAAACGCGCCGGTTTGGCGCGAGCAATGTCTCTCGATCCGGAGATCCTTTTCTTTGATGAACCGTCTGCCGGTTTGGACCCGATCAGCTCTCGCCGGCTGGATGACCTAATTCTCCGCCTTCGGGACAGCTTGGGGACCACGGTGGTAGTGGTGACCCATGAACTAGCTTCCATCTTCGCCATCGCAGATACCGCAATATTTCTCGATGCCGAAACCAAGACGATGCTCGTGCAAGGCGATCCGAAAGAGTTAGTGCAGGAAGGTAAAAGCGATCCTAAGGTCCGGACGTTCTTGCTCCGGGGTCAGTCAGGAGAAGAATCAAAATGAGTAAAAAAGCCAATCCCACATTGATCGGAGTCTTTGTTCTTGGCGCAATCCTCATCGCCATTGGCGCTGTATTCTTCTTTGGAACCACCGATCTATTTTCGAAGAAGCAGACCTACGTTTCTTATTTTAGCCAATCCGTGAGCGGTCTTGCGCCCGGTTCGAACGTGAAGTTTAAGGGAGTTACCATTGGTAAAGTCACCCAAGTTCTCCTGGGTATCGGCGGAAAAGATCAACCTGTCTACGCCAAGGTTTTTTATCAAGTTGACCAAAACCAATTTTCCAAAGATTTCGGCGGCAGTTCGAAGTTTAGCCTTTTCGATGTGGAGGGGACAAAGATAAGGATACAGGAGGGATTGCGCGCCCGTTTAGATTTCGAGAGTTTGATCAGCGGGCAATTGTTCGTGTCGCTAGATTTTATCAAGGACGCAGCTCCCTTCACTTATCACGAGAACCCCAGCGATCATGCGATCGAGATACCGGTGCAACCGTCCGACATCGAAGCGATCTTGACCAATCTGACCAAAGCGATCAGCAACTTGGGCAATGTCGACTTCGTGACGATTTCGAAGGATCTGCAGGATTTGATCACCAGCGCCAAGACTGGGATTGATGAATTGGATTTGGCGGGAATCGGGAAGTCCGTTAACAATCTGATAAATGGTCCGAATTTGACCGGCGCTCTGACCAGCGTGAAAACGGCTTTTGACCAGTTAGATACTACCCTCAAGAAACTTCAGGGCGAGCTTGATCCGATCAGCGCCAATTTGAACCCGACGTTGGAAGAAGCGAAGAAGACCATGGCTCAACTGCAGGCAGCGACGAGCAACCTCGACAAGATGCTGAGTTCAAACTCCAGTTTCCGGTATCAATTAGACAGCACTTTGTCGCAGATCGGCTCTGCGGCCGACGCATTACAGCGGCTGTCGGAGTTTTTAGAACGAAATCCCAATTCGATCATTTTCGGCCGCAAACCGTCAAAATCACCCTAATAAAGCGATGCGGCTGACCATCTTGCTACCCTTGGGAGTATGTTTGCTTGTTGGATGTGCGACGACGGAACCGTTGGCCACTTATTTTATGTTAACTGGGACTGGGGCAACGGCGAAACCGGCGAAACCGCCTCGGCCGGCGGCAGCAGTGCGCGTTTATGTCCGGCGGGTGGAAGTGCCGGCCTATCTGAATAGAACTAACCTGGCCAGCATGCACGGCGATCAAATCAGATATTCGCCAACGGGGCTTTGGGCGCTGACGCTGGATCAAACGATTTCTCTGGGTATTGCTTCTAACCTGAATCGGCTAGGAATCTCGGCCGCCGGATTTCAGCCGTCGTTTAGTGTGCCGGCTCACACTTACGACGTCGCAGTGCATATCACCCACTTTGAAGGGCATGAAAGTGGGGACGTCCTTTTGACGGGGAGCTGGCAGGTTCTGAGCCCGGGAGGCGGGGTGGTTGCCAGCAAGTCAGTGGCTATCCGGCGAGCAGGCTGGACCTTTGGGAACGACGGCCAATTGGTGGCGTTACTCTCATCGGCCGTCACAGAGCTTAGCGATCAGATCGCCCGAGCGTTGCGGTGAGGGAAGCTTGGCCGCTCAGGCGGTTTTCTATCCCGTAGGGAAGTCTCGGACTTTGCCGCGAAGCGGCTATACAGAACAGCCCGGGGTTTTAACCCCGGGTGGGTGGTTAGACAAAGGTGCCCTGAAAGCGGCACCCGATGTTGGCGTATTGATGGGTTACACACGAACAGCTTAAAGACGCGCCTCGGCCGCCACCTTCAGGGCGCATTTTCGGTCACGCATAACCCAGGGTTAAAACCCTGGGCTGTTCTCTGTAGCCGCTTCGCGGCCAAAGTCACACGTCCCTACGGGACGAAGCTCACCCTGCCAATTTGTCTAACAACCTGATAGTACAGAGTTGTTAGTTTTACCATATTTGGTACGATGGGCCTCAGTGCGAGCCGAAACTTATCGCCCCGTAGCCGGTGAAAGCGGACGCCGCAACCGAACGTCAAAAATGAATCCGACGAGAAATATTGTGCAGTCAACGCTGGGTTTTGAAACCTGGCTGCGCGGCCAAATCAGTGTGCGGGAACCCGATCTGGAAGTGAAACATCAGTTCATGGCTGACGACATCTTTATGTTCTTCCGCGCAACCTTTTACCGCTGGTGCGAACGCTGGTATGCAGCCTGCCCCTCTTTGGCTAACGCCGAGCAGGTATTCGCGGTGGGCGATCTACACATTCAGAATTTTGGTAGTTGGCGTGACGGTCATGCACGGCTGATTTGGGGCGTGAACGATTATGACGAAGTAGCCATGATGTCGTTTGCCGCGGATTTAGTGCGTTTGATTATGAGCGCCGAGGTGGCTGCGGAAGAAACGCCCGCTTGCGACCTTACTCTGGCCGAAATCTGCGAATGCGTCCGCGAGGGGTATTACGCGGGTCTTAAAGATGCGCCCCAACCTTTCGTGCTCGAGCGCCGGCACGCCTGGCTTTTGCGGTTGGTGCGGATGGCTTTAAAAGAACCAAAGTTCTTTTGGCGGCGTTGGCTCCGAGAGAGGACACAACCGGTGGGCGAAGATCAGGTTCCGGTTGCTCTGGCGGCGAGGTTGCGGCAAGCCATGCCGAAAGATGTCCCGATCGAGTTTCGGGAAATGCAGAAGGGGGTAACTAAGGGACTTGGCAGTCTAGGTCACCAGCGGTTTTTTGCATATACCGACTACCATGGGGGGCCGGTTGCCGTCGAAGGTAAGAATATGGCTCCGTCGGCAGTGCTTTGGGCGACTGGCAAATCGGGAAAGGACATTCACACGGATCGTTTATTGAAAGGTCCAGGACGCCCGAGTACTCCCCATACCAGTACTCACGAAGGTTGGTTAGTTCGCCCGATAATGTCGGATTGTGGGCGTATCGATCTGGCTGAGCTTCAATTGGAAGAGACCGCGCAGGAGATCAACTTTGATCAGGAGCGACTGCTTTTCGCCATGGGTTACGAAACGGCTAACCTGCATCAGTTGAGTAAGGGCCGGGAGGAGCTGAACGACCGACTCAAAAGCGTTAAGGTGGGAGCTTTGAAGCAGGCCGCGCTGACCATGCTGGAGTTGCTGCAGGAAGATTTCAAGATGTGGCGTAAGTATTGGCGAGAAAGGCAAAAAGCTGCCGGCGCACCGTGAGAGACAAATTTACCACTGAGGCACAGAGAACACAGAGGGAAACCTTAAATAAGCTTTATCTCCGTGACCTCTGTGTCTCTGTGGTGAATTCCATCTTGTGAGCCGGAGCTAGCCAGAATTCCCTCGGAGTGGTAATATTTGCAGCGTTCGCTTCTATGGAGTCCAAGGTCTGGGTACTGGCCATCTTCCTACTACTAGGTTCCGCGTTGGCCGACGAACCAAAGTCGGACGCGTCTCCGTCCCCTTTGCCCTCGCCCTCGGCCGCCCCAGCCACGATGACTGAGGAAATCGAAAGCGCCTTGCCGGACGGAACTCCCCAGGAACAGCCTCCGACCGTTCTTTTGCCGGAGCCGAACTTTTTACCTCCGCCCCCGCCTCAGACCCCTGGGAATGAGACGCCGTATACCATGGCATCGGCGGAGCCCAAGCACACGCCAGAAGACGAGTCTCGTTTTAGAGAAATCAAGGACAGCGCCATGGGAAGCGCCCGCGCCAACTATCTGCTGAAAGAGGCGAAAGGAGCGCTCAGCACCGAAGCTCGAAAGAATTTCATGCGTGCTTATTATTATACGATTTGTTCCCAGATGCGGCGTCTCGATCCAACCCTGAAATCGATGATTCAGGCGTACCAGTCAGAAGAGATTCAAAAAATTGCCGCGGAAGGGGTTAGCGCGCATGCGAAATCAAAGGCACATGGGCACGGAAATTTGGTGGTGAAGAGTTCGACCGCAAAGAAAAGGCATCACGGGTACCACGAGTATTAGACGAGGCGGTAGGAATCGTGCTCGTCCTCGTGCTCGATTTGTGGGGCCGAGACGGTCGTAATGGGTCCATCGACGCCAATGCCCGTAGAGTGAAATTTTAAGCGGCACGCCAACGCTTTTCCTTCGAGCACGAGCACGAGGACGATTATAATCGCTTCCCGGTAAACCCAACGTCGAAACTCATTCCCGCCTTTTACGTTTTGCGCTACAGCGTCCTTTTCGTAACGTCCTCGTTTTAATGGGGTCCCAAGGTTCGTCCAGTTTGCTTTATCGGTTACGCGATCAGTTGCCGATTCAAACCGCACTCGTTGTGTCTGTTCAGCATGTGCTGGCTATGTTTGTCGGCGTCATCAGTGTGCCTCTTTTGGTGGCTAAGGAATTAAAGCTCCCACCTTCAGACACGGCCTATCTCATCAGTATGGGACTGTTTGCGTCCGGGCTGGGCACTTTGGTGCAGGTACGTGGTCTTGGTTGGTTTGGTTCACGGCTATTGGCCGTTCAAGGAACCAGTTTTGCGTTCCTGACCCCGCTGATCCAGGCAGGCCGTGAAGGCGGCGTGGCGCTAATGATCGGGATGTCGATAGTTTGTGCGCCCACCGAGCTAATCCTGGCGCAATTTCTGGTTCGTCTGCAGAGGATATTCACTCCGTTGGTATCCGGTACCGTCGTTCTGTTAATCGGGCTGTCGCTGATACCGGTTGGGTTTCACACCATGGCCGCCGGTCTTGGTCCTAACGTTGCTTCCTGGGTTGCCTTGGCGGTCAGCGGGTTGGTGTTGTTGTTAGTCTTAGCGCTCAACGCCCTCAACATGCCTTGGAGCCGTGTGGGTGCGATCCCGATTGCCTTGGGCGTTGGCTACCTGGTTTGTCTAGGGATTGGTGCGGTTCAGAACCAACCGCAGACAGCGAGCAGCTGGGTCCAAATCCCTGTTCCGCTAGCGTTTGGGTTCGCGTTCCGGCCAGAGTTTCTCATTGCCTTCATTTTGCCCTACATCATCACCACATTAGAGACGGTTGGAGACGTGACGGCGACCTCTCAGCTTTCCGATGAGCCGATCTCCGGTCCAGTCTATTGGCAAAGAATCCGGGGCGGGGTGATGGGAGACTCGTTGAATAGCCTGGTGGCCGGCATTTTCAACAGCTTCCCTAGTACCACATTTGCCCAGAACAACGGTGTCATCCAACTGACTGGTGTGGCAACCAGGCAGGTCGGCTATTGGGTGGCGGCTGCTCTTTGCTTACTGGGCCTCATTCCCGAGTTTGGGCGATGGATCGCTTCGTTACCCGGACCTGTGCTGGGCGCCGTAACCTTCTTGTTGTTTGGTTTCGTGGCCACCGCGGGCATCCGCATTTTACAAAGAGTTCATCTCGGCCATCGCGAACTACTCATCGTCGCTTTTTCTTTGGGCGCCGGTGTAGGCGTCCAAAGCGTCCCGGAGTTGCTAACTCCTTTGCCCCAAGCTTTACGCCTGGTTTTTGAGTCTGGAATTACGACCGGAGGCATCTTTGCCTTCCTGCTAAATGCCATTTTGCCGGGCGCAAGCGCAGCGAGCGAGCAGGGGGTGGAGCTGGAGGCGGAACCGTGACGGGGCGCACGTGAGGGCATGGCGGCGTGTAGGATTAGCGCAGCACGCCGAGTGCTGAGGCGAATAGGATCTATGGGACTCATGGGACCAATAAGTCCGACCCATAAGTCGTATATGTCCTATTAGTCCCATCCGTTGTACGTCCCCAGCGCGCCCCCGCCCCGTCACTCTCCTAGCTGCTTTATCAGAGCTACCCGCGCTGCGGGAGCTCGAGTCAGTGACTCGATCAATTGACGAGAACTTTCGGTCTGTTTCGCCATTTGCATACCGAGCAACCTCGCGAGCTCGGCCTCAAAGAAAACAATGGCCCGGAGATTTGGATGTTCGCGCTCCAGATAGTCTAAACCGCGGCGGAGCAGATCAAAAATTTCCGGCTCAGGGTGCTCTAGTTCCGTCGCTTCCTCAACCAGCTCGGTGAAATAAGAGGCGGTGAACGTACGCAGATAATTTGTGCGAATGCTCAAAAACGGCTCGACCACCACTAGTTCGCGGAGTGTGTGGATTTCACTCTTTCGAGACCGGGAAATAGTTAGGTCGCACCGGAAGAATAAATCGATTTTACCGGCGAATGCGCTTCCGGAGCGCAAAGCGCCTTTGGCGATTGCCTTAATCTTGCCCGTCTCCTGCCCGAACCAGGTTAAAATGAGACTCGTTTCCGAGAAGCGGATCCGCCTCAAGAGAATGGCGCTCACCGTTTCTGCAGACATGAACGGAAAATCTCACGCAAAGACGCAAAGGCGCAAAGATTTAAGAGAAGAGTTCGAATAGCCTCAAAAGAACGCAAAGAACGCAAAAAAATAACAACCGCAGATGAACGCAGATATACGCAGATCAAATAGAACAGCTCAGAGATTCGATCACTACCCATGTGCGAGAAACACCGTCTTGCGGCAGAACGGCTCGCCTAAGGCCGAGCACCGTCACCGAAGCCAGGAACCCAAATCCGCGTAAATCTGCGTCCATCCGCGGTTGATTCTTTTCGCCGTTTCTTTGCGTTCCTTGCGATCTTTTGCGGCTATTCCTCGTTTCCTCTTAATCTTTGCGCCTTTGCGTCCGTGGCCGACGAAGCTAAAGGGAGAGATGGGGCGAAGTCTGCTTTGCGTGAGATTTTTCTGCTTTCTTCGCAGCCTCACTGGCGTGGGTTCGGCGGAATCGAGAACGCAAGATTATCCACAGCTAGGCCGGCCTCTTTGACTGCTTCGCTCAACGTCGGATGAGCGTGGACGGTCCGGCCGAGATCCTCAGCGCTGCCACCGAACTCCATAATACTGACTATTTCGGCAATCAGCTCCGAAGCGTTGCCGCCGATGATTTGGGACCCGAGTAGCTTATCTGTTCGAGTGTCTGCGATGATCTTGGCGAAACCGACCGATTCATCATTCGCCAATGCCCGGCCATTGGCTACAAAGGGAAATTTCCCGACCTTGATTTGCGTGCCATTTTTTTTGGCGGCTTCTTCCGTCAGCCCAACGCAGGCCACTTCCGGATGAGTATAAATTACATTCGGAACGACGTTATAGTTAACGTGCCCGGACTTACCCGCGATAAATTCGGTACAAGCAATTCCATCTTCTTCACCCTTATGCGCGAGCATGGGCCCTTCTATAATATCGCCGATAGCATAGAGACCGGGGAGGTTGGTTCGAAATTGTTCATCCACGGCAACGCGACCTCGCTCTGTCAATTTCAGGCCCAAATCCTTGGCAACGGCGCCGTCTAAGTATGGCTTCCGTCCAACTGCGACCAAGACTTTGTCCGCTTGAAACTCGAGGTTCTGTTCTCCTTTGTTTTTGGCCTGTACTAGAACTTTTTTATCTTGCAGGGCTACGTTCGTTACCTGGGTTTCAACATGGAATTTGAGGCCTTGAGTTTCCAAAGTCTTTTGTAAGGCCTGGGTGACGTCGGGATCGAGAAAGGCAGCAATGCGCGGCAAAAATTCAAGCACCGTGACCTTGCTGCCCAGTCGCGACCAAACCGAGCCCAGCTCGAGCCCGATGGCGCCCGCGCCAACCACTAGAAGCTCCGCGGGAACTTCCGTAAAAGAGAGGGCCTCATCACTAGTCACCACGCGCTCGCGGTCGATGGTTACATTCGGCAATTCCATGGGCACGCTCCCAGTGGCTAAGATCACATTCCGGCCGCGATGCTCTTCGGTGGAACCGTCGGATTGAGTGACCACGACTCTACCCGGAGCGACGAGCTGACCGATACCACGGATGCGCGTGATACGATTTTTCTTCATCAGGAATTCCAAACCCTGCGTGAGCTGCTTCACCACGGTTTGTTTCCGGCCCATGAGCTTAGTCAGATCCACCTGTACGCCGCCGAACTTCAATCCGTGATGCTGCGCTTCGTGGTGAGCAAATTGCACATATTGGGAAGACACCAGGAGCGCCTTACTGGGTATACAACCGATGTTTAGACAAGTCCCGCCGAGTACCTCGCGTTTGTCGATGATTGCCGTGTTTAGCCCGAGTTGTGCCGCTCGGATTGCACCAGTGTAACCAGCTGGTCCTCCGCCAAGGACGATGAGATCGAAATCGGCCATAAAGATCTTTAGCTGAAAGCCGTGGATGAGCAAGGCGGGGAGGGAAGGCGAGAAGTAGCGGTAGGCGCCCACGCGTCATACGGCTCAAATCCGGCGCGGAGATCTCCTGTCTGCATGGGTCACCGTGGGCGCGCCGAGATTTTCGCCTACCGGCCAACTCTCATTGCTAGTTGGCCGCGGTTGGCGTTGCCACCTTCTTCAACGTCCGCAGATCAAACACCTTTCCCCACGGACCCTCTGCGACGACGGGGTAGCTGTCCCATGAATGAGCGGTAGATGGGTAATGTTCCTGTTCGAACCGACCCCAGAACAAGTAATCGATATCCAGTTTACCAGATAGCGGCTCCCATCCCGGATCCGCGAGCATCACTTTGTTAAGGAGTTGTTCTTCCGACCTATATTCAAGTCCGTGACTCCAAAGGTGGCCCGGAAACCCTAGAACCACTCGGTGACCCGCTACCAGGGCAGGATGATTGTAGGTGGGGTAAATAGCGAAGACGGCTTCGGCAGGAAACGATTTGAGGGCGTCATCGACTTGGGTCCACTCCGCCTCCTCACCAATCGAGTATCCGTGCTCGTTGTTCGGCGCCAAGCCACCGAGCAGGCTGACGAAACCAGAAAAGAAAAGCACGAACAGGAATGGTACCCGAATGAGCGGATGCCATCGGCTGAGGAACATTTCCCAAATCGCCACCATCATCAGCATGTAAGCCCAGAAAAAGAGTTTGGTGTTGTCCCAGTCCCAAGGAGCAAAACGGACGAACGCGCACAGAATGAACATCGCGATCGCCGGTAGCAGAATCTGACGAATCCTAAATCGAGTCCGCCAAACATCGATACCTCTGGGAAAACAGAGATAAAGCAGCAAAATGATGGCAAGCGGTAACACGGCACCAAAATTCAGTAACCAGACCATGGGCGATTGCGCGCCGTGGGGTAAATGGCTGAACCACCAAAAATGTTGCCAGTGTTCGCGCGCCTCGGCCGCAGAGGTCCAACCTGGCTCCCAAGCGAGAGCATTGGTTTTGCCAAAGCCAGTAACACCATAAACAAAAAATGTTGCCGGGATAAACGAAAACAGGACCAACCGGATCAGATGCCCGCGCCAGTTTGGGTTCCCAAATAAGAACCACCAGAGCAATAGGAACGAGAGAAAGATAAAAGTGTGTAAATGAAAAAGCGGCATCGTGGAGTACAACAACCATTCTCCCCAGAAAGGGAGATGAGGCCGGTCGGTTTGGGAATCCAGGGTCCGGCGCCAGTGGGTGATTAAAACTAGTCCGGCCGGGATTGCGTATAGCAGGCCGCGCTGAGTAACGAAAAGGGCCAGTGGGATCGATTTCCAAGCGATATCCGTTTGATAGTCTTCCAAGTGCCAGGGCCATAACTCGAACATGATGAAGCCGACGAGCCCGCCATTGAATAAAAAAGCAGCCACCGCAAATGGTCCGCCGAAAAGAAAAAGAGCTCTTAGGGTCAACAAAGAGCCAAGGAACGCTACCAGGATAATTCCCAAGTTTGGTGAAATGCCAATCAGCTTCAGCTCGGCGTTGAATATGTCGATGCCGATGGGGTATCGCAGTTTGTCGAAGGCGTAGATGGGGTTTTCCGGCCAGTAGTGTGGATTCGATGCCAGAAAATTGATTTGCGTCAGGTGCAGACAGATATCGCCGAGATTGTTCGGCGAAAGGACTTTGACCGCTCCGTCTTCGACAAAAATCACCTCACTAAAGGCGCGGACGGCGAAAGCCAAGAACACGATGGCGAGGATTATTCCGCTGGCTTGAATCTTCTCCAAACGATTGAGCAACTGTCCGGGACTCACCAGAACCGCGATCAACAGAGCGACCAGGCTTACAACTAAAGAAACGGCTGCTGTCCACGGCACCAGTCCATACGGTGAATAGGCAAAGCCGACGCCAAGTGAAGTCGACAAGGCGATCCAGGTCAGGAAAAGCAGCGAGATCTTCATTCTTGGGGACGATTGGAAGGGTCAAATTCGGGCTGCCTTCCCGGGAAGACGTCCTTGAAGGTGTCGTATTGAAAGTAGGCTTTGCAGGGCTCCATACCGTCTCGCAGGCGGAACGTCTCTACGAAGTATTTTTTCGTCAGTCGATCTTCCAAGTCCGGGGAATCCGAATCCAGTACCGCAATAAAATCGGCGTCGAGATCTTTTGGCCATTTATCCTCGCCTTCCGAGTAGTAGCCTATATCCCGGATTTCATCGATTACCCACGGAATAGGGAAGTAGCTCTCGAGCAGTATCAGTCCATGCAGGTGACGTTTCGCGGACGGATCCAGCCTGAGTTTCTGCAATATCGGATCGACGAATTTCCGGTAGTCTCGGTAAGTCTGAACATAGGCGTACAACTCCTTAGGGTCGTCGTAGCGCACGAAGTTAAGAATGTAAGACTTATAAGCGAGGTCGCCGAACAGGAACAGACCTACGGGCACCGATGCGAACCGCGTGAGTCCGGGCAGGTTGTCCCAGAGAAAAACCAGCGCCGCGGCCCCCAAGAACAGAAAGGGCCAATCGATAGAGATGATACACCACGGCGTTTTGTAAGGGATGATTGAGTAGACGAACAGGACGCCGACGCCGTAAATCGCGAGGTATCGCAATGGCGAATTGCCGCCAAAAAGGTATCTCACGGCAAATACCAGTCCCAGCACCGAGAACCATTCGTATGTGAGCATCAGCCCAACCCAATACCAATTGAGCTTAAGCCGGGCGAGAGTGGCGAGTGGTCCGAAATGCCGCAGCGGATGCGGCACCAATGAGAAAAGATCGTAAGCCGGTTTACCGTGGCCTGCCGAATCGACGCCGGTCTTTGTCCAAGTTTTGAAAGTTTCGAAGATTCCGAGAACGCCTTTCGGGTTCAGAAAGTTGCCCGAGTAGAAGAAAAGGATGAGAAAATAGCCAAGCAAAAGCGCTCCGAACAGATGGAGCCAGGGGAAATCAATGGCCTGGTCCTGGCTGTCGGATCGAGCCGCAGCCCGTCTGCAAAATAGGATGGCGACCGGAATCGCGATCAGCATCCCGGTGAAAATGCATAGCGCGCCGACTTGGACGAAAGAAATATTGGTGATTTCGCCGGGTTCATCGGGTGCAACCGTGGCGGCATTCGCGTTCGCATGGGAGATCAAAAACCAAATCAGGCCGAATCCGAGGGCAAAGATTGGCCAGGAAATCAAAGTGCTGAGAGTAAAGGTTGGCCAAGGAACCTTGATTGGGGTGGGAGTTTCCGGCTGGGTTGCCGGGATAATTTTACCAATTACCCAGCTCAACAGAGCCGCAGCCGCGAAGGCGACCAGGTGAATTGCATAAGTCTCCTTGGTCAGAATCATCCCAGTGATTCCGAGCACCGTCGCCCACACGCTGGCTGGCGTGACGCGGTAGTGCCAACCTAACACCCCCCAAAAAGTCAGAATCAGAAAGAAGACTAGCCAGGTCTCATGGATGGCGTAGCGTTCGTAAAAGATGAACCCCGGCGAGATGGCCATGGCCAGAGCCGCCAGAGCGGCGATGCGGTAGCCGAAGAATCGCGTAAATGAAAAAAGAAAGCCGACTGTTAGTGTGCCCACCAACACGGTCGGCATCCGCAGCGCCCATAAATTTCGGCCAAACGCGGATAGGAACACCCGCAGCACATAAAAATGTAATGGGCCATGGTAATTGTCGGGATCGTAGGCATAATAACCTTGCTTTGCCATTTGATCGCACCACCAACCGTTGATTCCCTCATCGAAATGCGGAGGTTTGATATCTAAAAAAACAAGTCGCACTACCGCTGCTAGCAGAATGATCAGGACCGAAATGGTGATTTGACGTCTCGTCATCGTTTCGTTTTAGAAAGCAAAGAAAGCGGTGTGCCTCGGTGCCAGGTCCGTTTGCGCCTCTCCTGCACAGAGGCGGTGATATTATGCGAACTGCGTGACATGTCCATACAGATTCCGCCAGCCCTAACACTCGTCATCCCTGCATTTAACGAAGCGGCTCGATTGCCAAAGAGCCTTCTCGAATTGCAAGAGCACAGCTCGGCCTGGGATTTTCCATACGAGATTATTGTGGTGGTCGAACTCAGTTCAGATCACACGCTCGAATTGGCCACGGCCGCTGCCAAAACTTTCCCCGAGCTTAGGGTTATCGGTAACACTGTCCATCGAGGCAAAG
Organism: Chthoniobacterales bacterium; assembly: GCA_036378375.1. Taxonomy (GTDB): domain Bacteria; phylum Verrucomicrobiota; class Verrucomicrobiia; order Chthoniobacterales; family JAFAMB01; genus JAFAVN01. The sequence goes on along the minus strand of DASUWQ010000348.1, from coordinate 5,134 downwards.
GTTTTGCGGTCCGGACGGGTATGCTGGCGGCCCGGGGGGAGATGCTGTTTTTTACCGATTCCGATCTGAGCACCCCGTTAAAGGATCTAGACCGGGCGATTGCCCTCTTTAGTACGCAGCCGGATATCGACTTGATTGTGGGTAGTCGGAAACATCCGGATAGCCAAATATTGCAGCATCAGAGTCCCATGCGCGAGCTAATGGGCAACACGTTCAACCGGTTTGTCCGCGCCTTGGCTGGATTTAAATTTTTGGATACACAATGCGGCTTCAAAGGCTTTCGAGCGCAGGCGGCCCGCGAGATTTTTGAACGCGCCCGAATCGATGGGTTCTCCTTTGACGTTGAGGTTCTGCTTCTAGCCGAAGCAATGAATTTTGTGGTCATGGAGGTCCCGGTTCATTGGTCGAATTCGCCCGAGTCTAAGGTAAGAGTAGTCGAAGACAGTCTCAAAATGCTCCAGGACCTCTTTCAGGTGAGGAAGATCGTGCGTGACGCAATGTCCCGCCGTCCTTTTGTGGTTGAGTCAGGAGCATCGTCCAGGAAATAGGCTGAAAGCTTATCGTCCTCGAGAGCTTTGGTAGGGCGAGGCTCCAGAAACGTCACAAGCCGCTGGTATATTTTTCTCTCGGCACTTGCCCCGTCTAATACGTTGAGCAGCATGGTCGAGCCGGGGTTGGGTATGGCAAACTCGTTGGTGGTGTCCCTTTGCCTTGAATCGGTTTCTTGTCGGTGGGAGGCAGAAATCAGTCCTGCTTCAGCGGAAAAAATAAGTCCAACCCGTTTGCCGCGCCATATCCCCGGCTCGGCTATGCTGCTTCACTTGTAGGCCAGATAAACCGTTGGGAGAAGACAAGCCGGCGGCTGGTCATGTTCTGGAGCCTCGCCCTACCAAAGCTCTCGAGGATGAGGACGACGACGAGTACGAGGACGATCGCTTTGGGCCGCCCCTCTAGTCTTCCTCCATCACCGGCATAGCCTCACAGACCTCGCGCCAGCCGGGAAAATTCCAGGTATTGGGAAACCCGGCGCATTGATCGGGTTTCACCGGGTTGATTCGGCAGTCCTTACCTTCCAGAAAAACACAACTCCCATCGGAACTTTCCTGCAGAGCTAAACCGTCTCGCTGCGGCCGCAGACGAGTAAAACGTTGGATGAATTCGTACTCGGAACAGTGCAAAAAGCCGGCGATAGCTGAAATCTCGCGCTCGGAAATGCGCACCAACCCCGGCCAACGACAGCAGTTTGTGCAGCGCTGGCATGCGTAATGGATCTTCATCGAATTTTGCTTTTCCGGGCGGGTAGTGTAACCGTTTTAGTTGTGAATGTTACGCATACGATCGATCCCGAGATATCGATGTCCGAACTGCTCCAGCGTTTTCCCGGCGCTCAGCGAGCCCTTTTTCGAAGCTATCATATCGGCGGATGTTCGAGCTGCGGCTTTCGGCCCGATGAGACCTTAGCACAGGTTTGTGAGCGGAACGGCAGCCTTCCGGTTGAGGAAGTGACCGAGACCATCTTGGCGAGCCACGAAGCAGAGCAAAAAATGCAAATTTCCCCGGAAGACCTCTCCCGTCGTCTGCAAGAACCTAATCCGCCCGTAATCGTGGATGTTCGTGCCCGCGAGGAATGGGATGCGGTTCATGTCGAAGGTTCTGAGTTTCTGACTCAGGAGTTAATGCAAGAGATGATGACCGCCTGGCCAAAAGATCGTGAGATCGTCTTTCTGTGTCATCACGGGGTCCGCAGCGTCGACGCTACCTCTTATTTTGCCGGGCACGGCTTCTCCAACGTTAAATCACTCTCGGGCGGAATTGACGCCTGGAGCGTACAGGTTGATCCATCCCTTCCGCGTTATCACGTGGAGTAATATGAGCGAGCCAGAAGAGTTTTCTCAGAAGATAGAAGAAGCGTTGCGTAACCCCAGAAACCTAGGGGAGATGGAAGGCGCCGACGCCGTAGGCACGGTAGGCAGCGTTGACTGTGGAGATATGCTGCGGATGTGGGTGAAATTCAGGGAAGAGGGAGGCAAACGGGTCATTGATCGAGCGACGTTTCAGACCTTCGGCTGCGAGACCGCAATTGCCGTGGCCAGCGTAGCCACAGAACTGATCGCGGGTAAGACTCCGGAAGAAGCGCTGAAAATGGACAGCCGCGAACTCTCGGCGCCTCTGGGACCGTTGCCGCCGGTGAAGATCCATTGCGCACAGCTGGTAGAGGGCGCTCTTCGATCTGCTCTCGCCCCTGATACAGCGCCGGCCAAGAACGAATCTCTGGCTCCGACGCTACTGGAAAGCTTTCAAGGTGCCGACGCTAAGCCCAAACAGATACGGTTGGAGCCACAGAAATGAATGAGCATAATGAAATTCTTCTAAGCCGGGACACCGAGGCGATTCAGATCCCGGCAGGACTAAAGACCACGATCCCAGCCGATACCAGGGTCGTTATCACCCAGAACTTGGGTGGTAGTTACACAATCGCTTGTGATTATGGGTTGTTCCGGATTAACGAGAGCGATGCTGATGCTCTTGGCCTGGAACAGAAAGCTTCGAGTGAAAAGTCAGAGCACCCGGCCGGGGAGGTCGCAGAGGAAGCGGTCTGGGACCAGCTGCGCACGGTTTACGATCCGGAGATTCCGGTAAATATCGTCGATCTCGGTTTGGTTTATGACTGCCAGGTTTCCAACCCGTCCCATGGCGAGACCCATGTCGATGTTAAAATGACTTTGACTGCTCCGGGCTGCGGCATGGGGCCAGCCATCGCTCAGGACGCCAGGTTGAAGATCTTAGCGATTCCTGGAGTAGACGAGGCCAACGTTGAGCTGGTGTGGGATCCGCCGTGGAGCCAGGAGATGATCAGCGAAGCCGGCAAGATGAAGCTTGGGCTCATTTAGCCGACCGAAATGACGGATCACAAATCTGAGGCTTCCGAGAAGGCTGGGCGGCGAATATTTGTCATCTGTCATTTGTCATTTGTCATTCTGAGTGCTACTGTCGCCGTCCCAACGCACTAAAAGTCATGTCACAACATCGCAGTTTAAAAGGAGCCAGCACCATCCAGACGAAGAGAAACGTGCTGAAAAGGTTTGAGCGAGTCGAGCTCCTCAAAAAACGCGGGGTTTTCAAGCCCGGTGATCGCGTGATTGGTTTGCCCAAGACCAAGCCGGACGTCTAGGACGGTATAGGTTTTAAGTTCTACGTTTTAGGTTTTAGGTTCTGAGTTGGTCGCGAAACGACGTGACAACGGACGCTTCCGTTCAATTGCTCGGTGCGGGTCGCACGTGCCAAATGCTGTCCGAGTGGATTGGTCGTTGTTATATTCGTAGGCACCAACCTACAACCTACAACCTAAAACTTAGAACCTAGAACCTCGTTCCGTGCGCCTGAACCGTTACCTGGCCCAGTCCGGTGTTGCTTCCCGGCGAGCGGTTGAGGAGATTATCCTCGCTGGCCGAGTGTCAATTAATGGCGCAGTTTGTACCGAGCTCAGTCGCCAGGTGGCCACGACGGATTCGGTCAAGGTGGATAGCAAACTCGTTCGCCCTGCAGAATCGGTCTATGTTCTGCTCAACAAGCCGGTCGATTACGTGACTACCCGGTCTGACGATCGCGCCAGGCCGACAATCTATGAACTGCTCCCGAGGAACCTTCATCAATTGGCCCACGTCGGCCGCTTGGATATCGACTCCGAGGGCCTCTTAATTCTTACAAACGACGGCGATCTCACGCTGCGTCTAACTCATCCCAGATACAAGATGCCGAAAGAATATCTGGTGACCTTGGACCGTGAATTTGCGATGACCGACATACCAAAGATCAAAAAGGGTGTCTACTTGGCGGAAGGGCGAGCGCGGTTCGACTCACTAACAAAACTCAACTCCCGTCAGGTTCGCGTGGTCCTGACCCAAGGACTGACCCGCCAGGTGCGCCGCGTGTTTGCGGCTATCGGCTACAAGGTCAGAAGGCTGCAGAGAACCAAGATCGGTCCGTTGTCGGATACCGTCCTGAAACCAGGCGAGTATCGCCTCCTTCGTCCGGCCGAAGTGGCGAAGCTCCGCGGTCCAGCCGGCGAGAAGTAATTTTCCATCTTTTCACTGTCTCTTTTCACGCTCAAGAAAGGGGTTCGCATAAATTCGGACCCAAGTGCTATCGCCGTCTCTATAAGCGCGTGGAAACAGAAACCGGCTTAGGGCCTATAACTTTTCCTGACCATCTACTGTTTGCCGCTCACTGTTATTGGCCCCTTTTCGTGGTAGAACTGGGCAGCATCCCGCGCCGACCCCTCTGCGGGAAAGGTCCTAAAAGACCTTGCATTGAACCATGTGATTTGCCGTTTCGCGTATTGCCGCGTTGCCGCCTGGATCAACTGGGCGCATTCGTGGAAAGAAATCTCTTTGCTTAAGAACCGGCTGATTTCAGAAATGCCAATCATTTGCCGGGCGGTCATGCTCAACTCACCAGCCGAGCTGACTTCCTCTATCGCTCCATTTTCCAGCATCCAGCGAACGCGCTGATCGATTCGCAGGTGGAGATCTGGCCGGGGCCGGCTTAGGACCAATCCAGAGTCCTGGCTCTCATTGGTTCGCGGCCGCCGATATGTAGAAAACGGCTTACCTGTCAGCCGAATTACTTCTATCGCGCGTTCGATTCGGCGGCGATTCTGCCGGTCGATCTTAGCGAAAGCTAACGGATCGCAGCGTTCCAGTTCGGACAGCAGCGAATCCAAAGGCTCTTTGGCTAGCTGATTCCTGAGCAGTCGATCACTGGGAGGTAGGTCGGGAAGGGGATTCAGTAGGGCATCAATATAAAAACCTGAGCCTCCAACCACTAAAGGGACCAGCCCCTTCTGGTTAAGATCGTCTATCTCTTTCTCGGCTAGCGCTGCAAACCGGGCTGCATCGCAATTCTCGGTTACCGGCAAGACGTCGATGAGATGGTGTTTGACCCTTGCTTGCAAAGCCATTGATGGTTTTCCCGATAGAATTTCAAATCCCTGGTAAACCTGGAAAGCGTCAGCCCCCACGATTTCAGTCCGCATGCGTTCGGCAATGTCCACCGCGAAATCGCTCTTCCCGACAGCGGTGGGTCCCGCCAGGATGAAAAAACGAAGAACGCTCATCTAGTGTCCCGTCCCATG
>DASUWQ010000347.1:0-13579 GCA_036378375.1 Chthoniobacterales bacterium | reverse complement strand
TGTTGCGAATGAGGAAATCGCCGCGCTTGAACTCATCGATATATTCAGAAGCAGCTAGTCCGAGAAACAAGTTATTCCGGACGGCGTTGCGCTCGTCAGCCGGAATCGTCATGAAAGCCGACTCGAGAGTTTGGTAAGCGGAGACGTTACCGATCTCGAGAATAAAATTGTCTTCCGCTTTCGTAATCGGCGACGGGTCGCCGATTGGCCGGCACCCTTGGCTAATGAGTGGACGAAGCTGGATGGGCGACTTGAAGCCAACCAGCAAAATTGAGGCGCTGGTCAACTCTCCATCACGGAAAAGGAAGTAATCGGATTGTTTACCGGCCGCCAAGCCACCGATGATAGGAATCTCAGGATAGGCTTGGTTCCAGCTGGCCAACCACTCTTCCAAATCGTGCAAAGCCGGGTTGGCTAGCACGATCCAACCACGGCTAACGTCTGGCCGAATATTGGTGAGCTCATGCCAAGACTCTGGTGCGTTCGAATCAATGTCTTCTTCCGAAATGCTGAATATATCGAAGCTGTCCTCTGGCAGCACCAGTAACATCAGGCTTAGCCCGGACTGTCCTTCCAATTCGGATTCGAACCCGATGACAGCGGTCCCGGAGCAGCCGACTAGTCGGGGCACGTGGGCATGGAGGCGAATCAACTCCAGCGTGTCTTCCAAGTGAGGTTGCCAGTCTGGGGTAACAAAAACAAACCCCAAGGCGGCGTTGGCCCCGAGTTCGTTCCGGAGCTTCTCAGCCAGGGAAACCACCTGCTCCTCGGAATAAGCTCCGGCATAGAGAAAGGAAGCCGCTTTGACAGTCATTTGCATCAATCTACGAAACCGTATGCGAGATTCAAAACCTCCTGATGCTGCGTGTCCACTTTTTTAGCCCGCTTAGCCTGCGCTGCCGGGAAATGATTATGGATTTCCCGGCAGCGCAGGCTACGGCAGCCAATATTGCCGGCAAGCCGGAATATTTGCTGCTGGCGGGGATCTTTTTAGGTTTGGGTCAACAAAATGAACGTGATTATTACTGGAGGGCCGAGCAGTGAGCCCATTGATGAGGTTCGCTTGATTACGAACCGTTCGACGGGTGAGCTGGGCTTTATCTTGGCCGAAGCTTTCTGGCAAAGAGGTCATCAAGTGAGCTTTTTCTTAGGGCGACTCTCGCAATATCGGCACCCGCAAGCTACGTACTTTGATCGCAACGAAGACCTTCAGCGGATGCTTGCGGAGATGACGAATTCCCAGGCTGTGGATGTGGTGCTGCATGCTGCTGCCTTGGCCGATTTCAAGGTTGCCGCGATTTGGGCGGGTGATCGCCGAATCATGTACGGAAAGATTGGCAGCGAACACCAAGACTTAGCATTGGAGCTTGCTCCTAAGGCGAAAGTCATCTCGGAGTTGCGAGCTTATTTTCCAAACGCCCTGATCGTTGGCTGGAAATTGGAGCCGGAGGGTTCCCCCGAGAACCTCATTGGGGAAGCCGTCCGCCAAATCGAAAAGAATCGAACCGACGCCTGCGTCATTAACGGTCGCGCGTTTGGTGAAGGGTTTGGGTTCTGCACTCCAGGTGGTTTGCAGGAGTCGTTTTCGTCTAAATCCGAGCTGGCGGCGTTTCTGATACAATGGGCGGAGCTTGCGCGTGAGAAGTGATTGGTGATTTGTGACGCGCATGCGCGGCCGCGGGACGAGGCCCACCGTTGGTGGGGCGAGGCTCCCGAACGGCCGTGACCTTTCTACAAAGCGATTGGCTGCCAAACGTCTTCCGGTTCGTGAGGCCGCTGCGCCAGCCGAGCCGGACTCAAGGTGCCCATCGCCCGTCCCCGTGTGCTCTCCGACTTCGCTCTGTGGTCCGAAACTCCGGAAGCTTCCGACTTCGCCAGCGGCATCCGGATGCGCAACGTCAGAGCTTGGGCTACGTCGGACAAGTCGGGCGTTTATTCGATTGCAACCCCTCTGGCTTGTACTATTTTCGGCTTCACCGCATCGCGCGATTAGCTCAGTGGTAGAGCGCTTGCTTCACACGCAAGAAGTCGCAGGTTCGAACCCTGCATCGCGCACCAGTTTGTTCCGATTCGAAGTTTTAGGTTCAAAGAACAAAGCAGAACCTTCGCTTCTTTACGCAGCGCAGAGCTGCTCGACAGACTTAATCTTGTTGTGAATCCGTTGCTCGGCAATCGGCAAATTGTATTGCGCTTGCAGATTCAGCCAAAATTCGGCGCTCGTACCTAAACACCGAGACAGAAGCAACGCAGTCTCAGCGGTAATCTCGCGGGCTACCGGTTACAATCTCGCCAATACGGGTAGCGGAGACATGAAGCGCTTGCGCAAGGCGATACTTAGTGATGCCAAGAGGCTTTAAAAACTCCTCTTCCAATACTTCGCCGGGATGAACCGGGTTTAGTCTGTTGTCCATTTCAGCTTTTCCCTCTCTAATGCTGCCCCTTTGATATTGCGGAAGTTGCTCTAGGTTGGCGTGCGCTTTTGGTCGTGATCCGACGACAGCGAGTTTACTGGCCTCGGCTGTAGGGTTGGGCCCGAATCAATGGAAGCCCCGGCGCGTTCAAAGTCATCAGACTCGGAGCGGACAAGCGACCGAATTCGTGCAAGAGAGAAGTAGGCAATCAGGCTGCCCGTGGAGACAATGATCGCAAGCACCACGTAGACCGGTTTTGGTAAAAGCATTTCTTCGTGAACCCGTAGAAGCTTCCATAGGCTGAAGGCAGCAGCCGCCGTTGGCAGAACGAAGAGGGTTCCGCAACTGACTACGGCGAAAGGCCAACTGCTTAGGATGAACGACCAGTGTGATGCGTCCTCGTCATCGAGTCGCTTGGCGCGAGATGCGAAGTAAAATCCGATCGCCGAAAATTGAAACAGTAGGATAGCGAGAACTGGCAAACCGAGAAGGGCGATCAAATCGCTGGGCAGCTTGGCACCGAAAATTTCGAGCTCTGCTTTTGGTTGTTGAGCCACGGTCTCCGCTAATGAGGTGCCCAGAGAGCGAAGCTTCTGGCTCTGATAAAGATCGGGAAGCTTTTCCAAGTTGGGGAAGGCGTCAGCAAAATCCGTTTTTGCCCCAAGCACGGGATCGAGTGCCAGGGCTGGCGAAAAACTGACCGGCTTAGCATCCACTCCGACTGAAAGGTAAGCAAGTTTGAGGAAATCCCGCTGCTCGTCCTTGAGTCCAAAACTTTTCATCAGTTTGTCTGAATCGACTGCGCCGGCCAATGCCGGCAAAAATTCATAGTCTATCCAGACGGTGCCACCGCCACGGTTCGCTTTTATGCGACCACTCTCGTTTCTGGTCAGTGGCAAAACGCCAGTGTCGGAGGTCGATGATGTCCCTTCGTCGATCTCTTTGAGATCGACCCACTCGACATCTAACGTATTAGTAGGATCCTTTTCTAGCTGGATAAAGGCCTGGCTCGGTCGAGTGTCCAACTTCCAAAACTTTTTGGTCGAAGCGATCGCGTTCCAAGCTGACCGCATCTCCTCTAAGGTTTGGATGTCGCTAAATTTCCTTTCTGCGACTTGACGGTCAATGTGCGACATCACCCTGAAGTCGGTTGGGATGGAAAAACTGACGTCGTTAGATAACAGAAGACCGATGCTGGTTTTCATTTTACCTTGCAGTTGGCGGCGCCGACGCTCGACTGGCTGACCGCTTTTTGCCAGCGCTGCTCGTTGCTCTGCAGCTAGAAAAGAAGCCACAGTATATCGGGCCACGTTGTCGCGGATTTTGAGCAAGGCCTCAAGCTCCGGCTGAGCCTTCTTTTCCACGCTGTCCTGGGAAATCAGCACATTGGAAATTAATCCGACGGCTACAGCGATGATGCCCAGACTGACCTTTTGCATCGCATCCAGCAGATTCTTGATTGCTTCTTTCGAGAGGGCCACCGCTAACCTGAGACTAACCAATCCTGAACCTTGAAAGCAACATTCTCCGGTCAAGACATTGAACCTAAATTGAAACCGTCTTTATCGGTGCGTAGGTGGCGCTGGAGCCAACGTATTCGGAAAGCAGACTTGTACACCGAAAGTGAGCTTCGCGCCTGGCTAGCAGCGCAAGGTGTCAGCTGAGAAGATTCTTTTCAATCTCGTCGAATCGAACGGCCGATATCATCTTGGAGTTGCCAATCATCCGTCTCTGACGGACGAACCTTTGATGATGCGGTATTGCTGAACGACCGCTGGGATGGTGCACCCAAACTTCCGCATCTGGTGGCAGCCTTTCCGGATCATCTTGCTTTTCATCATTACAACAGCGTCGATGCCCGGAATTTTAGTGCCCCAGAGAGGACGCGATCGCACAAACGACTGTGGCTTGGTAACCCAAAAAATTCAGCAGTTCTGTACACTTATAATAATAGGTGGGTTTACTATATGACATCGAAGAAAAAGGGCTGTCTTTTTTGCTGATTTTGTAGTTTCCGGTATTTTCACGTCGACTAAAGTAAGCGAGTACCGAGAGGAATTGTCCTATGCATTGCTTAAATAGACGGATCAGATTTCCACTCAATGCGGCAATGCCGGGCATGGTCGCGAAATTCGTATTTATTGCGTCATTCATCACATCAGTACCTGTTTTTGCGGATACCCTCTTAGGAGGATCGGTATACTTCGATTCGTTACAGACTTTAAGTGAGGTCAACAAATTATCAGCACAACATGACAATGACGGTATCGCTAAATTAGCTGAAAATGGACATATAAGGCCTCAAATAGCAACTGACATGGATATTGTAGTTTTAGTTAGTGGGACGACACCTGAAGAGCCAGTAGAATTTCGTTTTTTGGACGGCCCGACAACCTATTGGACCCTGACAAAAAATGTCGCGAATTTAAGTAAGCCTATTGCCGTCTCCAAGCCAACACCTGGGCCTATAGCAGCCGCAACCCCCTTGCCTACTGCAACACCTAAACTTGAGTCAACACCAGCACCTACTGAATCTCCAACAGCAACTTCCAAACATTACCAACGGCAACATGAGAGCAACGCTCCTTTTGACGACGATGACGGTAGGCGCATTTGGCATAAGGTCGATGGTAAATGGAGATGGTACAGTGCTAACAAACATCCTGCACCGGAAAAGAAAGCACTACCTGCGGGCGAGACACCACATGCGAATCCTTGATGTGGGATAAAGATAGGCGACAAGAATCTCGCTCGATGATCGTGGCAAGTGGCGCTACGACACCCTGTCGCCTCTGCGATAGTTGCCCGAATGCTTTTCGTCGACCGCTAGAGACTCTTTTGGGTTTAGCTTAAGTAACTCGTTGGAGTTAGCAATCGGCGTTGCTTGAACCGCTGAATCTTTGATGTTATTCCCTCCCGAGCTTTCACCCTAAGGCAACCGGCAGTCTAGACAATGCGCGCTTTTGCGTATTGACAGAGGGCTTGGAATGCCAACTATCGGACGTACGCGGTCACTATGCGGCAAATTCGTGATTGGGGAGCAATGAAGGAGATGTGTGTCCGTCTTCTCAAGGAGCGGACTGGCGAAGATGTAGATACGTGGAACCAACGTATTCGGCGAGCTGAGCTGAAAGACGAGAGTGAGCTTCGCACCTGGCTCGCTGCTAAGCGTATCACCGGTTATGCGCAGAAGCTTCTGGTTATGGAACGGTTTGGGTACCCCGATTTTCTTTTGGCGTCCGCGGATGAGCTGGTTGACGGCCAATATGCGGATCGACCGCAGCTCAGGCCGATTTACGATGCAATTATCGTGGCGGCCGGGGGACTTGGGGAAGTCGTTATTCAGGCGCGCAAGACCTACGTCTCGCTCCTTTCGCCGCGGCGAACATTCGCCCGGATACAACCCACCACCAAAAGCCGGGTCGATTTAGCCCTCCGCCTGGAAGGACGTAAGCCGGGTGGACGTCTGCAGCCTTCGAAGATCCATGAGACGATGAAACTCCAGATCAGCCTGAGCACGGTGCAAGAAGTTGATTTTGAGGTGCTTGACTGGATGCAGCTGGCGTTTGATGAGAACTAGGCAAGGGAGTGATGGGGCGCTGGAGCGGTGGACGTACTCGGGACGCAAAGGCCACTATTACATCACGGCAACACTCCGATACTTCATCACTCTTTGTTTTCTTGCGTGCGTTTCGACTTCTCGACTACTCGAAGAATTTTTCGCCGTATGGCCTGAGATCCAATTCCAGGGTCCAAGCTGAACGGTCTTGAATGGCAAGTTGCCAATAGGCTTCGGCCATCGCGTCGGGATCAAGCAAGGCCTCAGGTCCTGGCGGCACATGTGCTGTGCCTGGATCGCCAATGACCGCGTCGATCACGACGTGCGCGACATGAATCCCTTGTGGCCAAAGCTCGCGGGCAAGACTCTGGGCTAGCCCTCGCAGCGCGAATTTCGAACTACTGAACGAAATGGAGGCGCCGCGCACGGACGATGTCGCTCCCGTAAACAGAATCGCTCCCGCCCTTTTTTCCAGCATTTCTGGAACCACCGCCTGTGCACAAAGTAGGCCTCCAAGCGTGCCGATGGCCCAGCTCCGCGTGAAATCCTTGGGATCAATCGATAATAACCGCTGGCCAAAAGGGCCTCCAGCGCTGGCGTGAAAGACCAGCAGATCGATCGGTCCTAGGGCTTGGCGGAGTTGCTCAAAGGCGGATTTTATCTCTTTCGCATCACTCACATCTGCCTTCGCCCAAGCTACCGGTGATTTGGTTGTCTGTAACTCGGCCGAGAGTTGACCCAGATAGTCTGCGGATCTTGCTACTAATCCGACTGCGCATCTTTCTTTGGCCAATTTGCGGGCAATCGCTGCTCCCGATCCTGGGCCGACTCCGGCAATAACCGCTGCCTTGGGGCGAAACGTGCTCATAACCTCAAAAATTTGAACAGGAGATAACGGAGGTCACAGAGATTTTTCCGACCGAAGCTAGAAAAAACAAGCTGGCAACGGCTGGCCGTCTTCCGGCATCAACGGCTTCACTCTCTCGGTTTTCTGCGTTACTCCCGGTAAGAGATTATCCCTAGGGCTTGGTTGAGAGCCGTGCAAGTTGAGCTTCGAGGTCTTTGATCTTTTTTACCAGGGGGTCGATTACGGTGCGCACCTGGGCCTCGGTGAATCTGGGGACGATGTATTTGGGGCAATTCCAATGAAATGCTTCGACCTGGATGATGACTCCCCGCTCAATGTTGGTAGCGCCGGGCTCATTTTCTATTTCACGTAACGCGTAGGGTACACTATCTCCTTCAACAAGTTTCGCGTTACCAAAAATCTTGAGTCGTGCTCGGGCCGGATAGTCGATCAAGAATAGAGAGACCCGAGGGTTTTTCTGGATGTTACCGAACGAAAGATATTGACGATTTCCCTTAAAATCAGGGAACCCCAACTGGTTATTCGCGAGTACCCTCAAGAATCCGGGTGGACCTCCTCGATGCTGAATGTAGGGCCACCCACTCTGATTAAGGGACGCCAGAAAGAACGAATCTTGAGCTTCGATGAAAGCGATTTCTTCGGGTCCGAGCTGGTTATTGGTCAGAGGACCGGATTCGAGGCGGGAATAGGCGGCGCGACTGCCCCAGCGTTCCTGCAAATCCTTAACGGCGTCACTGGTAGCAATTTCTAAGTAACGATCGGTCATACTCTAGAGTGAGAGGTGAACGGTGAACGGTGAATATACAGACAGATCTGTCTATTACAAGAATCTTTTACTAACATGTTACCTTTGACTTTTGGCCGTTTTCGTCTTTTCATCCGTTGACCGGAGTGTCTTCATTATCGTCAGCTAAAGAGAGCTCGGCCTCCACCCGAAGGCCACGCCAGGGGTTAACCAAGCGGGATCAACTACTCGAGACCGCTTGGGAGTTGTTTTATCGAGACGGCTATCATGCCACCGGGATTGACCGGATACTCGCCGATGCCGGGGTCGCTAAGATGACCCTCTATAAACACTTTCGATCGAAGGAAGAGCTCATTTTAGCAGTCCTGGAAAAGCGCAGCGAGCAATTCTGCGAATCGTTTTCTCGGTTTATCCGGGCCAAGAAGCGAGCTCCTGAGCGGCAGTTACTGGCCGCGTTTGATTGGCTGATTACCTGGGTCAGCAGTAAGGAGTTTCGTGGCTGTTTTTTTCAGAAAGCCATGGCCGAGTATCAGGACCTGCACGATCCAATTCATCAAGCCGCTTTGGCACATAAAGCTGCTTTCCACGGAGAGATTCGCCGGTTGGTCGTGGAATCAGGCTTACTAAACTCGAAAGCGTTAGCGGATCAACTCACTCTTCTCATGGAAGGCGCGATTGTGTACTCGCACGCAACCGGCTCGCCCATGCCGGCGGTGCAGGCCAGGGAAGCAGCCTGGGCCTTGATCAAAAACGCGAAACGTTAGAAAGGGCCTCGCGCAGAGGACGCGGAGGACGCAACGAAAGGCAAGGGGTGAAAACGGGATGCATTTTTTCCGGCCATTCGGAGGGGCGATGTGTAGCAAACCGTTACGCTTTTCAAAACCAACGTGCGGCAGGTGTGCGGGGTTCCAGGGCGTCGCGTCTATTCGAACGAGATAGCTACAATATCTGTCGGCGTCGAAACCCTGCGAACTAATAGAGCGGAATGCAACGCCCCTCCGAAATGCTTCTGGGCTTCGCTTCGACCGCTGTCGTTGCGTCCTCTGCGTCCGTTGCGCGAGGCCTGTTGGATTTTTGTTGGCGCGCGGATGGCTTCTCAGCTTGATTCCCAAGAATGTCAGGACCCAAAGAATACCTGGTTATCTCGAGTTCGTTGCGATCATCGAGCCGAAGCCGGATCTTGGCCGAATATTTGCGCGAGTATTATGAGAGCCAGCAAGTGAGCTGTGCGTTCCTCGATCTGCGAGCGGTCAATCTCCCATTGTGCGACGGTGAAACCGCCTACGGTCATCCTGATGTGGCCAAGTGCGCTAAGCTCATCACGGAGGCTCGTGTGATTATCGCGGCGACTCCGGTCTATAACTACGATGTCTGTGCTGCCTTAAAGAACCTGGTCGAATTAACCGGCGACAGCTGGGAGGACAAAGTGGTCGGCTTTCTTTGTGCGGCGGGCGGAGCCTCGAGTTATATGTCCGTAATGAGCCTGGCCGACAGTTTGATGCTCGATTTTCGTTGCCTGATTATTCCGCGTTTTGTGTATGCAACGCGTAACGACTTTAGCGACGCTAAGGTCCCAACTGAAGAGGTCAAGGGACGGATCGCCAGACTTGCGCAAGCCAGCCTGGCTATAAAAAATGCGGTGTGAGAGAACATGGAGACAACGCAACCTTCAGGAATATTATCGCCGGCGGTAACCGCTTTTACCGAACAACTTGAGATCGATGCTGAGCGGACTGTCTCTCATTTTCAATGGCTACTTAAACAGGGCTGCGATGCTCTCGTCGTTTTTGGCACAACTTCGGAAGCAAACTCTCTTTCGGTCACGGAACGAACGAACTTTCTCGAATACGCCGTCTCCCATGGAATTGATCCGAGAAAGCTATTGCCGGGGACCGGTTGCTGTTCGTTGCCAGATTCGGTTGCGCTGACAAAACATGCGATCGGCTTGGGTTGCCCCGGAGTTTTGATGTTGCCGCCTTTCTATTACAAGGCGGTTTCGGCTGAGGGGTTGTTCCGTTATTTCGCTACTCTGATCGAACGGGTGAACGATGACCGGTTGCGGATCTACCTGTATCATATCCCCCCGATTTCTCAGGTCGCGATCAGTTTTGACCTGATAGAAAGACTAACGACCGAGTTTCCTGGCGTAGTTATCGGGATCAAAGACAGTTCGGGTGACTGGGAACACACTCGGCAAGTGATTGAGCGCTTTGCTTCCACCGGTTTCCGAGTGTTCCCCGGAAGTGAGATGCATCTTTTGCCGGCTCTTCGGGCTGGCGGCAAAGGATGTATCTCGGCTTTTGCTAATATCAATCCGACGCTGCTACAGAAAGTATTTCAAACCTGGCAGAGACCGGAAGCAGAGAACCTGCAGGCAGAAGTTCAGCGCCAGGGACGCGCTCTTCGGAAGTATCCGGTCATACCTGCGTTAAAATCGATTTTGGCCGAATCGCGTCAGGATCCGGCATGGGAAACTGTCCGGCCACCGTTAATGCCGCTTTCTGCGACACAGCGGGAAGAGCTGCTAGCTGAGCTGAGGGCGGAGCGGTAGGGACGAGCTCCTGCTCGTCCGAAATCCGCTTTGTGAGATTTCTTCGGAACATCTGGACGAGCGGGAGCTCGTCCCTACCGAGGTGGGTCTGCAGCACAACGCTCGCACATCGAGGACGAGGACGACGCGATAGGCCTGCATCGCCTGTGCCGGAGTTCGCGCTCGGGGAGGAAGAAGCTAAGTTACGAGAATGGCCACGATCCTCTCGGTCACCGAGCTTACGCGTCACGTGCGGGATATTTTGGAGAGCCGGCTCGGCGAGGTTTGGGTGGAAGGAGAGATCTCTAATTATCGGAAACAGTCGTCCGGGCACCATTACTTCACGTTGAAAGATGACCGGGCGCAGTTGGCGTGCGTCATGTTCGCGCGAGCGTATTCGGCCCGATCCGGACTCATCTTAAAGGATGGGTTGCAGGTACAAACCTTTGGCCGGCTGACGGTGTACGAAGCCCGTGGCCAATATCAATTGGTGGTCGAGCTGGTCCAAACCAGAGGGCAAGGCCTGCTTCAGGCCAAGTTCGAGGCATTGAAACGCAAGCTTCAGGCGGAAGGCTTATTTGATCCGGAACACAAGAAGGCCTTGCCGTCGTTTCCCCGACGCGTGGCCTTGGTGACATCGCGATCCGGGGCCGCCCTGCAAGACATGCTCAACATTCTGGAACGCCGGAGTCCGTGGCTGCGAATTTTGATCTGTCCCGTTCGGGTCCAAGGCGAGGGGGCTGCCGGCGAGATTGCTGAGATGATTCGATATCTTGACCGACAGCGAGTCTCGCTGGCGGTCGATGTGATCATCGTGGCTCGCGGCGGTGGCAGCCTGGAGGATATCTGGGAGTTCAATGAGGAGGTGTTAGCTCGGACTATTTATGGGTGCGATCTGCCGATTATTTCTGCCGTGGGTCACGAGATCGATTTCACGATTGCTGATTTTGTGGCGGATCTCAGAGCGCCTACGCCAAGCGCGGCAGCAGAACTGGTGGCTCCTGCACAAGAATTTCTGCGAAATTCATTGGCTGCTAAACAGACCGCTCTTGTTCGTTTGGCCAAACAGTCCGTTGAAGTTGGCGTTTTACGCTTGAACCGGCTGAAAGAGGCTAGAGGATTGCGCGACCCAAGAACGCTGATCCAAGATCGGCAACAGAAAATCGATCAGACCGAGGGTCGCCTTCTGCAATTGCTGCGTTGGACGGTCGAATATCACCGGACTCACACGAATCGTCTGGCCTCATTACTGCAGGCCTATCGACCGGCGCAGGTGGTGGTTCGCCGGAGAGCTGAGGTAGCCGGGGTGCAATCCAGACTAGAGAACGCGGCCAAGTACCAGCTTGAACGAGCGAAACAGCGATTGGTGTCTCTAGAACGGTCAATCGCCTTGCTCGGCCCGGAACAGACGTTGCAGCGAGGCTATTCGATTACCCGGAAAACGACCGGGGAGATCTTGGAACGAAGCGACGAGGTAAATCCGGGAGACGAGATCCTCACGCGGTTGGCGGAGGGTGAGGTGAGGTCGAAGGTTCTGCCGGAAGAACGCCTAGGAAACGGCGACGCGACGAGTTGAAAAACGGCTCCGTAGAAGTCGGATCTTGGTAGCTCCCGATGCAAAGCAATCCCTCGAGCTCCGATAGGAGCGACCTATCAATTGGAACGTCGGATCAGGGTTGATGACGATCTTCGATGTCGCTCCTAACGGAGCTGATTTTGCGTGGATGACCGATAGCTATAAAGATTTCGCTCCTACGGAGCTTGATTGTTCCTAGGGACCACGTCGCGGCTAGGGATGAGTTGGGGCTCATCCCTAGTGTTTCTCATTCTTTACCGTCCGGTGCGCCATACGGGTGCTTTTCGCCATACGGGTGCTTTTTAAAGGCAACCACACCGAGTGGCGGCAAATTGATGCTGATCGAGTGGCTTTGGCCTTGCCACGGGATGGCATCCGCGTGGACGCCGCCGAAGTTCCCGACGTTACTACCACCGTAAGTTTCCGCGTCCGTATTCAGGATTTCTTCGTACCAACCTTCGCCGGCGGCTCCGATCCGATAAGCGTAACGCGGGACTGGGGTCGCGTTGACGGCGAAAATGAGGATCGGGCCATCCTGTGCCTTACGGAAATAAGCAACGATGCTGCTCTCGGCGTCATGGAAATCGATCCAGTCAAAGCCTTCGTACGAATCATCCAGCTGCCATAACGCCGGCTCTTTCTTGTAAAGATAATTGAGGTGTTGGACGAGGCGCCGCAGTCCGGCGTGCCCGGGGAATTGTAGGAGATGCCAATCAAGACTCCGGTCATGGTTCCATTCCTGCCACTGCCCGAATTCGCCGCCCATGAAAAGCAGCTTCTTCCCGGGATAGGAATACATCCAGGCGTAGAACATCCTCAGATTGGCGAACTTCTGCCATGGATCACCCGGCATCTTGTTGAGGAGCGCACCTTTGCCGTGAACCACTTCGTCATGACTGAGCACCAAAATGAAGTGTTCCTGGAAGGCATAGAGCAATGAAAAAGTGATATCGCCCTGGTGATACTTCCGATAAACGGGTTCCCGACTCATGTAGACCAGGAAATCGTGCATCCAACCCATGTTCCATTTGAACCCAAACCCGAGGCCGCCGAGGAAGGTCGGCCGAGAAACTCCCGGCCACGCCGTTGATTCTTCGGCGATGGTCATAATGCCAGGGAATCGCTCGTAGGAAACCTCGTTAAAACGTTTGAGGAAATAGATTGCCTCTAAGTTCTCGCGGCCGCCGTGGACGTTCGGAATCCAGGCGCCAGGCTGTCGGGAGTAGTCCAAATAAAGCATCGATGCGACTGCATCCACGCGAAGCCCGTCGATGTGATATTCGTCCAACCAGAACAAGGCATTCCCGATTAGAAAATTTCGGACCTCATTCCGGCCGTAATTGAAGATCAACGTTCCCCAATCCTGATGTTCTCCCTGGCGTGGATCGGCGTGTTCGTAGAGATGGGTCCCATCAAACTGAGCAAGTCCGTAGGCGTCCTTGGGAAAATGGCCTGGTACCCAGTCAAGAATGACTCCGATACCGGCTTGATGGCACAGATCAACGAACTCACGAAATTCGTCCGGGTTTCCGTAGCGACTAGTCGGAGAATAGTACCCGGTTATTTGGTATCCCCAAGACCCATCGAACGGGTGTTCGGCGACCGGCATCAACTCGATATGAGTGAAGCCCATCTCTTTCACGTACTTGATCAGCCGATCTGAGAATTCGCGATAACTCAGGTAACGGTCGTTCTCTTCCGGAACTCGGGCCCAAGAACCAAGGTGCACCTCATAGACACTCACTGCTTCTTTATGCCATTGCCGGGTCCGGCGGGCCTCCATCCACTCGCGGTCCGACCATGTGAACCGCTCGAGGTTAAAGACCAAAGACGCGGTCTGCAGGCCATGCTGGCTGTAGAAAGCGTAGGGATCACCTTTGAGGGCGATCT
>DASUWQ010000346.1:0-5132 GCA_036378375.1 Chthoniobacterales bacterium | reverse complement strand
CTGATCTGGCCATCAGAGGCGCCATTATGCGCAAGCTCCTCCATATCGCCTTCGGCGTCCTCAAACACCAAAAAACATTCGACCCTTCGCTCGTCTTTATGCCAAAAACCGTTTGACTTCCAAGACCCTATCTACGGAGCTAGCCGCTAGCGGGATGCGGGGGCCTATAAAGATTTCGCTCCTACGGAGCTCGTCCCTACCGCACCATCCAACAAAAGCTGCTGTCGTCGTAAACATTGAGATGACAAAGTCTTACTAATTGTTGAGTTTGAGGGCGAAGCAAACGCGGAGACAACCTATGCCAGACGAGAAGACGGTTAGAATTCCGAATGGACTACGCGGAATGGATTTGTTGGATACGCCGCTTTGGAACAAGGGAACGGCGTTCAGTGATCGGGAACGAGATGTTTTTGGCCTGCATGGGGTGTTGCCTCCGCAGGTTGAGACGTTAGCTGAGCAGGCGGGGCGTGCCTACGAGGCGTATGAAGCGTTGGACAATGATTTGGAGCGCCATATTTACCTGCGCCAGCTGCAGGATACCAACGAAACCCTGTTCTATCGTCTCATGCTTGATCATACGGTCGAGATGATGCCGATCGTTTATACGCCAACCGTAGGTTTAGCTTGCCAGCAGTTCAGCCACATTTATCGGCGTCCCCGCGGTTTAGCCATTTCTTATCCTTTAAAGGATTCGATCGAACAGATATTGCGCAACCGGCCTAACCCCGAGGTCGATGTGATTGTGGTTACTGACGGAGAACGGATCCTGGGCCTTGGGGATCAGGGCTTTGGCGGTCTGGGTATTCCAATTGGGAAACTGTCGCTCTATTCGTTGATCGGCGGCATCCATCCTTCACGAACGTTACCGATCATCCTCGATGTTGGTACTAACAATCCTGAACGGTTGAGCGATCCTGAATATCTCGGTTGGCGGCACGAAAGAATCAGCGGCTCAGAATATCACGATTTTATCGATCGCTTTGTAGACGCGGTTAAGGCGGAGTTACCCAGAACCTGTCTGCAATGGGAAGATTTTGCGACGCCTAACGCTAGACCGCTCTTGCTGCGTTATCAGAATGAGTTGCTCACCTTTAATGATGATGTTCAGGGTACCGCCGCGGTTACCTTAGGGGCAATCATTGGAGCGTCCAAAGTGGCGAAGAAAAAGATCTCGGATCACCAAATCGTTTTTGTTGGTGCAGGCTCAGCGGCCGTCGGCGTGGCCGATTACTTACGATTTGCCATGTTATCTGAAGGCTTATCTGAGAAAGAAGCGGTAAGCCGATTTTGGATCGTTGATAAAGACGGGTTGCTGAACTCGGATCGTCAAGATCTGGTCGAAGAACAGAAGAGATACGTCCGAGATCGAAACGAAATCGCGGATTGGCCTCGGAATGGGCAGGGCACGATTGGCTTACCGGAACTGATTAAGAAGATCAACGCAACGGTCCTGATTGGTCTCAGCACGGTACACGGGATATTTTTTGAGCCGATTGTTCGCGAGATGGCCAAGAAAACCGAACGGCCAGTCATATTTCCGTTGTC
The DNA here is from genome assembly GCA_036378375.1 of Chthoniobacterales bacterium. Classification (GTDB taxonomy): domain Bacteria; phylum Verrucomicrobiota; class Verrucomicrobiia; order Chthoniobacterales; family JAFAMB01; genus JAFAVN01. Next base: position 3,587 of record DASUWQ010000346.1, on the reverse strand, counting down.
CAACCCAACCAGTCACTCTGAGGCGGTTCCGGCGGATTTGATTTCTTGGACGGAAGGTAGAGTGCTGGTTGCTACCGGCTCACCGTTTGGTCCGGCCAAGTATGACGGAAAGAATATCGATATCGCTCAATGTAACAATGTGTACATTTTTCCTGCGGTGGGCCTTGGGTTAGTCGCGTCGCAAGCGCAGCGAGTGACAGATAAGATGCTGTTGGCTGCGGCAAATGCGTTAGGCGAGAACTCGCCTGCCATCAAAGATCCCACGGCTTCGTTGCTACCGGGCCTGCAAAACATTCGAGAGATTGCCCGCGAGATAGCGTTTGCTGTCGGGATAGCGGCGCAGCAAGAAGGCTTGGCTTCCAAAGGTGATGAGACTGAGCTTCGCCGCCGGGTTACAGAATCGCAGTGGAAGCCGGAGTACCTGCCCTACACTGCTTAAGAAGGAAGAAAAATCTCACGCAAAGGCGCAAAGGCGCAAAGGTTAAGACGGAGGAACACAATAGCCGAGAAAAGGCGCAAAAAAGAACACAGATTTTTCCGGGGAGCCGCTGTCTCCCACTTGCAGATCCAGCAACCTATCCCGCACCCGCGAAACGGCTCTTCTCAGCTTTTTTCTGCGATTTTTGTGCCTTTCCACCTCCGCCAAGCCTACCGCGCGACAAGTTTCGCGGCTATTCCTAATCTGTCTTAACCTTTGCGCCTTTGCGTGAGATTTTTCTTCGGTTCGTCCCGCACCTAACGAGTCAGAAGAAACTCAGGTGGTTCAATCCTTCCTGCAATTCGACGTCTACCGGAGCCGGACGTGCGTTGCTCAGCAGATAGACAAGCTGCATTGGGCTGGCGTCCACCGGCACTTCTCGCGGGTGATCGTTTTCGTTGTCGACAATCCATTCGGATTTATCGGGTAAGTTATAAACCACGAACACGTGACTGCCGGTAATCCCGCTGTCGCGGATGTGCCATCGATAAAAAATCAGCCGGCCGTGAATGCCGTTGGCGGCAAGTTTTGAAGAAAGAGCGACTGCATAGTCCATGCATTCACCATCTTTACCTTTGCCATGGATCGCCGGGTCGCTGGCTAGACGATAATGTAAAGGCTCTTGGCTGACCGAAAAGGCGCTAACCAGCAGGCCAGCGCCAACAAAAACAAACACCGCTATTATAATACGTTTCATCGTTACCCGCCGGTTCTGGCAGACGCGAGATGTCAGTCCGGCTACTTATTTCCCCTCGAAAAGCAGCAGTCCTCTTTTCCGTTATAGTGTTCGAGCAGGTGACGCTGCGGTCGGTAAGGTTTGGACCTGAGAGAGGGATCCTCTCTCACGAAGGAAATTTCCTTCGCCGATTTCGAACGGGTTGCTCAGACTGGGAGCTTAGCGTGTCCTAAGCTTCTTAACTGATCCCACCCTTTCCTTAAGCGCTCCAGAGAGCGTGTGGAACTGCGCGTACTTCATAATAAACACGCGTTTCAGATATAGCACGTTGCGTGCCAGATACGTTTCTCCTAGGGAGAGGGCAGCTGCCGATCTCACTTGTGCGAAAAATAGTCCATTTCCGAGTAGCAGTTGGTGTCGTTTTTGGGAAACGGGGTGGTAGGGCGAAAATCTCGGCGCGCCGAGCGTATCGCCAGCTCGAGGGTTATTTCGCGCCGGATTTGAGCCGTCTCGTGGGGTCCGGCCTGAGCGAATGATTATTGCGGTCCTACCGTTTTCGTTCGCGAACATTATGAACGTTGTCACGCGCTGCACGGCTCAAAACCGGCGCGGAATAATAATGGGGAGAACGATATCGTCGGCGCGCCGAGGTTTTCGCCCTACCGGCTCGACCAGTCGCGCGCTTTTCGTTATGTGGTGAAACCATGAAACTCGCGGACAGAGTTGCGATTGTAACCGGGGGAGCGAGCGGGATCGGAAAAGCGATTGTGAAGCGCTTCTTTGATGAAGGAGCGCGACTGGTGGTCGCGGATCGTGACACGGCTGCCGCCGAGGCTTTCGTAAAAAGCCTCGGTGCAGGCTCATTCAGTGTCCCTTTGGATGTGACTAAGCAAGAGTCGATTGATGGCTTGGTTAGCGCTGTGACCGACCGGGCGGGCGGTATCGATATTCTCGTCAATTGCGCTGCCATTTACGCGCTGACGCCGATCACGGAGGTTTCGCGAGAGCAATGGTCGACTCTCTTTTCCATCAACGTCGACGGCACTTTTTTCACCATGCAAGCCGTCGCCAGACAAATGATCCGACAAGGACGCGGCGGCAAGATCATCAACTTGGCGAGCCAAGCGGGACGGCGGGGCGAACCGTTGGCTGCAGCCTATTGCGCAACCAAGGCGGCCGTAATCAGTCTTACTCAATCGGCAGGTCTGGCTCTGATCCAACACGGGATCAACGTGAACGCCATCGCACCTGGAATTATCGATACTCCGATGTGGGATGTGGTTGATCGGGAGTTTGCCCGACTCGAAAATCTGGCCGTTGGCGAAAAGAAACGCCAAGTAAGTGAGGTAATTCCGATCGGACGGATGGGAAAGCCGGAAGAAGTGGGGGGCTGCGCCGTTTTCCTCGCTTCAGAAGATTCCGACTATGTGGTTGCACAGACCTACGGAGTGGATGGTGGGAACTGGATGGCCTAAGGAGTTAAAGGTTCTAAGTTCGGAGTTTAGGTTCCAGGTTAGGCGTCGGGTGTCAGACTTATGAAAAACCCGTGCACCTTCCTTGGCCCTGGGTCGGCAAGGCGTGAAGCTAACTCGGAACCTCGAACTTGGAACTTCGAACTCAGTCATGATGCTGCAATACATTCCCGGGTTTCTATTTGTGGCGGGGATCCTGGGGTTCTTTCTGTTTCTGCGTTTGCTCGAGTCCCAGGTTCGGCGCGATCGGCAAAAACGTTTGGGGCAGCTTGCGGCCTGGCCTTGTCCGCGGTGCGGAGTTCCGTTCGGAGCTGAGGCGGCAGATGCGGCGCAGAAGGAAGGGGAGCAACAGATGGCAGAAGCGATGAAGGACGCTATGGAACGTGGGATACGACTTCGCGTGGTGATGCTTTGGCCCGTGACCTGCCGTCAATGTAGCAACGCGTTTGTCTTCCGGCCCGACACAGGTGTTTTAAGTTCTACGCTGTAGGTTTTAGATTCAAAGTTGTTCAGGCGAACTTGGCAGAGTTCGTTCACAGGGCCGTTTCGCGGCCTAGCCCACCAACTTAGAACCTAAAACTTAAAACCTAGAGCCTAGAACTCAGTGGGAGATGGCGGCGAACTTTTCGTCGATTGATCGGAGTCGTCTTGATAAGTCGCGCGCGATATTCAGGATGACGATGGCGTACTGATCCGGTTGATGCCGGTAGAGGTGGTATAGGTCAGTGCCTTTCAGGGAAAAAAGAGAGGCCGGTTCGGCAGCCCGTAACGAGGCGGAGCGAGTCACGCATTCGATCATGGACATTTCTCCTAGAAAATCGCGTGATCCGAACACCGCGAGGATGGTTTCTTTTGGTTGGTCAAGGTACTTAACTACCTCTACTCGGCCTGTATGAATAATGAACATTCGGTTGCCGGGCTCGCCTTCTCTGACAATGACTTGTTTATCGTCCACGGAGAC
>DASUWQ010000345.1:0-6779 GCA_036378375.1 Chthoniobacterales bacterium | reverse complement strand
CATCGCATGAGAGGTTTCCGTCGCCGGAGCCGGTCGATATAATAGCTGCTATCGACGAGAAGGGGTCTTGCCGCCATAAGTTGCCATATTTTAGCAAGCCTCTTACAAGCTATCTCAGCGCGGTTTGGTGCCCTCGCCCCTGCGTTGTATCTTCGCTTCATGAGACCATTGGCGGAACAGACGATTCTTATTACCGGCGCTACCAGTGGATTGGGATTAGCTCTGGCCCAGGCTTTGGCGGAAAGAGGAGCGACGGTGCTCCTTCACGGACGAGATAACCAACGCGGAAGGGCGATCCTCGATGAAATCAGCCAGGAAACCGGGAACGGAAAGTTGCAGTTCTATTGTGCGGATCTTGCCTCGCTAAAACAGACCGCTGAGCTCGGTCGGCGGGTAGCTGCCGAACAACAACGTCTTGATGTCCTCGTCAACAATGCTGCCGTCGGCTTTGGCAAAGACTCTTCCAAAAGAGAGGTGAGCCAAGATGGCTACGAACTCCGTTTTGCAGTCAATTATTTGGCCTCGCACCTCCTAGCTCAAGGATTGCTTCCTAAGCTCAAAGCTTCTGCACCCGCGCGGATTGTGAACGTTGCTTCTGTGGGGCAAGCGCCCTTGAACTTCGACGATATTATGTCAGAACGCGGTTACTCGGGAGTCACCGCCTATCGGCAGAGCAAGTTGGCGATGGTCGCGTGGACACTTGATCTTGCTGCTCAATTGGCGAATACCGGTGTGACCGTTAATACTCTTCACCCGGCATCCCTCATGCCTACGAAGCTGGTTCTAGAAGCCGGCTGGAGCGTAATGAGCACCGTGGAAGAGGGGTTGGAGGCAACGATTCGGTTGGTGGTGGATCCGGCTTTAGATGGTGTTACCGGCCAATATTTTGATGGACTCCGGGAAGCGAAAGCGAATGCTCAGGCCTACGATTTAGAAGTCAGGCGCGAGCTAGCTGAGGTTACCGAGGCGCTGATTACTGGAGCGATCCAGCGTCCTAGTTGACAAACTTCCAGACCAGACCAGACTTGGTCTAGTGTGAAGACGGTAAACGTGCAGTACGCTAAGACGCAACTCTCTCGGTTGCTCGAAGAGGCCGCTGCCGGCGAGACCATCGTTATCGGTAAAGCCGGCAAACCAATGGCCATGCTGGTTCCTTGGCGGCCAGAATTGAAAAAACGGCAGCTCGGGGGCTGGCGCAACCAAGTCTGGATCGCGGATGACTTTGACGCGCCGTCGCTCGACATCGAGAACCTCTTTGTTGGGGAAAGGCCAGCGCGACGACTCGCTCGAAAGCCGAAAACGAAATGAATCTATCTTTGGATACGCACGTTCTTCTGTGGACTCTTTCGGTCCCAGAGCGCCTTTCTAAGGTCGCTCGTAGCGCAATCGAAAACCCGGCGAATATCGTGTTCGTTAGTGCCGCCGTGGCCTGGGAAATCGAGATTAAAGCTGCGCTAGGAAAGCTCCGGGCACCATCCGATCTGTTGAACCAGCTTGCAGCTGCTAACTTTCAGGAACTATCGATCACGATTGCGCACGCGCGCGCGATTAAACAATTGCCGAATTTGCATCGAGATCCTTTTGACAGAATCATGCTGGCCCAGGCTAAAGCGGCTGGTTTGACCTTTGTAACCGCCGATCCCGAGGTCTTACAGTATCCGGGGACTTTTCTACGAGCTACATAAGTCACATGGTCGACACAGAATGCTTCATCAGTACAGAGTTGGCCTGGCTCGATCTTGAACTCATCCATTACTTTCTCTCTGAGCACAGCTATTGGGCGCGGGGTATTCCAAGAGACGTGGTAGCGCGTTCAATCGCCAATTCTCTCTGTTTCGGTGTGTACGCCTCGGGAAAAGGCGCGTTGGATCCGGGCCGGCGTCAGGTCGGTTTTGCCAGGGTGACAACGGACCGGGCCACTTTCGCTTACCTAGCCGACGTTTTTATCCTGCCCGGACACCGCGGCCAAGGACTGTCGAAACGCTTGATGGAAGCGGTACTAGCCCATCAGGATCTGCAAGGTTTACGTCGCTGGATGCTTGCTACTGCGGACGCGCACGAGCTTTACCGGAGGTTTGGTTTCGCGGAGTTGTCCCAGCCCGATCGTTTTATGCAGCGTCACGACCCAGATGTCTACACGAAAAATGGGGCCGGCTGACTAGCTGCACGAAAAGGGGAGTGCGCCGGACTTTTGCTGCCAAAGCCGGCATCGCTCAAAAATGCCTGACGCATCTCTGGCCGATGCAGGCTCAAAATGGGATATCGTCCGGCTCGGTATCGAGGTCCGGGTCGCGCGGAGGATTCGGCCTTGGCGCTGGCGCAGGACCTGGACGGCGAGCGGCTGGCGCACCGCCTGTCCCGCCGGATTCACCTTCACCTCGAGCCCCAAGCATCTGCAGGTTTTCGCCTACCACTCGCAATCGTGACCGTTTCTGACCGGTCTGCTTATCATCCCAAGAATCGAGTTGCAGACGTCCCTCGATGAAAACTGAACGCCCTTTTTTCAGATATTGTTCGGCGATCTCAGCTAGGCGACTCCAGAGAGTGACATCGACGAAGGTAACCTCTTCTCGCTTTTCGCCGTCTTCCCCGCTGAATACCCGGTTTACAGCTATGCCGATCTCGGCAACCGCCGTCCCTTTCGGTGTATACCGGATCTCTGGGTCCCGGGTCAGATTACCGATTAATAGAACGCGGTTGAGATTCGCCATAAAAGTAATCCTATTCTGAGTAATCCTATTCTTTGCGTGCCGGTTTCGAGTTGTTCACCGGCAACTGCTGATAATGTTGCAAAAAGACCAAGGGATCGAGCTTGAATTTGCCCCGGAGTTTAGCAATCAGGCCAGGATCAGCTTCAAAAACGAAATTAACATAGTAGGCAGACTCCACGTTACGCGGCGCATAAGCGAGTTGCCGTTTATCCATCTTTTGGACCTGCTCGATGGTGGCCCCTTCTTTGGTAAACTCGGTCTCCAGACGCTCAACAATCTCTTTCACACTATCTTCCTGGCCTCTGGTATCTAAGGCCATTAAACACTCATAACGGTTTTTCATAATGTAGGCAATATTATTCTGCACGATTGAATATATTCATCGCTGTTTCCAGTCCAGCGTCCACTACCTTGTGGATCGCTTCTGTTGCTCTTTCCACAGAACGGCTTATTACCGCCAATTCTGCTTTCGAGAAAGGGCCCAGAACATGATTAACTAAATCGGCGCTATCCACCGCAGCGCCGACACCCACTCGCAAGCGCGGTACTTCTACTCCCAAATGAGCGATGATTGATCCTAGGCCATTATGACCGCCGTCGCTCCCTGACGAACGTAGCCGCAACCTGCCCAGCGGCAAAGCCACATCATCAACGACCACAAGTAGTTCGGTGGGTTCGATTCGAAAATACCGGAGTACGCTGGCTACAGAATCGCCACTGCGATTCATGTAAGTCATCGGCTTGACCAGGATTATCTCATTCCAGCGCGTCCAGAGACAATCCCACTTGGATGCGGCCGCAAAGGCCAATCCTTCCTGTTGGGCTAGCCGATCAAGGACCATGAAACCAACGTTGTGGCGCGTCGTGTTGTATTCTGGCCCAGGATTACCGAGACCGGCTAGCAGCCGCAAATGCGCCATTGCGGAAACAAATTAAGACTCCGCTGAGGCGGCGCCCTCCTCGGGCTTCTTGGCCGAGATGACTTCTGGCGCCACTGGTGCGGCACCCAAAGCCTCTGTCGGCTCTTCCTCAACTCGGGCTTCGCTGACCGCTACCACCGTCAAATCTGCGTCGGTAACTGCTTCGACCCCGGCCGGGAGCTGAAGATCCTTCACGTGGATTGACTGGTTGAGATCAAGGCTGCTTACGTCCACTTGGATTCGTTCCGGCAAATCTCCCGGTAAACATTCGACCTCCAGATCGCGCAAAATATGCTCAAGCAGTCCGCCGCCGGTTTTAACGCCAACCGGTTCACCAACCGTTTCGATCGGTACTTCAGCCGTGATTTTCTCCGTAGCGGAAACCGCGTGAAAATCGACGTGTAAGATCTGGCGCTGTATCGGATGGTGTTGCACCTCCTGAATCATTGCCAACGAGTTACGCTTATCGTCGCCGTCGACGATTTCCAACTCGAGCAAGATGTTCTCACTGGAGGCATGCGCCAGTACCGTGGAGAGCTGACGACCGTTAACCTCGAGATTGATCGGCTCTTGTCCCACTCCGTAGATAACGCCAGGAATCAACCCTTGTTTACGAACCTTCTTTATTGCGTTGCGGCCTACTTCTGCCCGCTTCTGCACCGTCAATTTAGCTTGTTGCGCCATAGATGTAACCTCACTGTTCCGTATGGACGTCGAAGAGTGAACTCACCGACTCATTAGAATAAATTCGTTGGATACCTTGTCCTAAAAGCTCTGCGATCGATAACACCGTGATCCGGCATTCCGGATGTAACCGGACAGGTGTGCTGTCAGTCGTGATCAATTCCAAAATCGTGGATTTCCGCAATCGCTCATGCGCGATATCGGTAAAAACCGCATGCGAAACCCCGGCATAAATCTCTTGAGCACCCTGTTTCTTTAGAAGGGCCGCGGCGCTGGTCAAAGTTCCCGCTGTTTCCGTCAGGTCGTCTACCATCAGAACATTCTTGCCGTCCACATCGCCGATCACGTGAAGCGCTTCGGTCTCGGTCGGGCTAGTGCGTCTTTTGCCGACAATGGCGAGGGTCGCTCCCAACGCTTCTGCGTAAGCCGAGGCTAGCTTTAGGCCACCTACGTCAGGGGAAACGATTACCAGGTTATCTAGCTTCTTTTGCCGGATATACCGGATAAGGACCGGCGCCGCGTACAAATGGTCGACTGGGATATCGAAGAAACCTTGGATCTGCTGTGCGTGCAGGTCGAGCGTCAGAACTCGGTGCGCGCCGGCAGCGACCAGCAGGTTGGCTACCAGTTTAGCCGTGATCGGAACCCGGGGTTGATCCTTTCTGTCCTGACGGGCGTAACCGAAATACGGAATAACCGCCGTTATACGATACGCGCTAGCCCGGCGAGCTGCGTCAATCATGATGAGCAGCTCCATCAAATTTTGATTCGTGGGGGGGCACGTAGGCTGGACAATAAAGACGTCGCGGCCGCGAATATTCTCGTTGATTTTGACCCGGCTTTCACCGTCCGGAAACGAGCTGACGGTAGCGTCCCCCAGGGAGGCGCCCATAGATTTTGCGATCTTCTGGGCGAGCTCGGGATGAGCCGAGCCGGAGAAAATCTTCACTTCGCGGTTAAAAGGAGTCATAGTCCAGGCGACGGGAACGTCGACACTAATGCGAAACCCGTCATTTGCAAGAACAGTTAACAGTTCGCCGTTCCCGGTTCGCCGTTCCCGGTTCGCAGTCGGCCAGTCAGCTTACGGAGGCGCCTTATAGGTCCCATAAGTCGCATAAGTCCTATTCCCGTAAGGGCTATGGGGACGCCCTGTTACCCCCACCGTGAACGGTGAACGGTGAACCGCGAACCCGTCATCCCAGCAGCTGCGCCAGCTCTTCGCGGAATGACTCGTCATCCCGGACCGAATATCCGGTATTCGTTTTCACCTTCAATTCCTGACCGTCCGGAGCTCGAAACCGCAGAAATAGAGCTTGTGACCCGGGATGCTTCATCACTAACTCTCTCAAAGCAAACAGCTTATCTTCATTGGTTCGCTCGAGAGCAATATCAATCGTGAGCGCACCAGCTTTCTTCCCTTTCGCCACCGGACCGATCTCAGAAGCGATCAGGCGCACGGTATCGTCGCGCCGTTCCAATTTCGCGGAAACTGCAATGATCTTGCCCGCTTCGAGCTCTTTCCCGAACCTTGCGAATACATCCGCCCAGACCAAAACTTCGCTAGTCCCGGTAAAATCCTCGAGCGTCATCACTGCGAACGGCTTGCCGTCTTTGCGGGTGAACTTCTTTTCCAAGCTTGCGATGGTTCCGGCGACTTTGACCTGTTCTCTGTCCTCTAGGTTCGCCAAGTTCGTAATGGCCGTATATTTGCCACCTTCGAGTAGATCACGGTAAGCATCCAAGGGATGGCCCGTCACATAAAACCCGAGCAGCTCTTTCTCATAGGCGAGCTTTTCGCTGATGCTCCACGGGGTGAATTCGGTGCTCCGCCCATTCCGCTTCCCGGCAGCAGGGGCAAGCTCAAGATCGCCAAAGAGTGACACCTGACCGGTTAAACGGTCTTTCTGTAAAGCAGCTCCGGCCGCCAGTGCCTGATCGATCTGCGCGAACAATTGCGCCCGATCCTGTCCCGTGAAATCAAAGGCACCTGCCCTGATCAAGCTTTCCAGGCTTTTCCGATTAACCGTCCGCGAATCGAGACGCCCGCAATAGTCATCCAACGATTTAAACGCCCCGGCGTTCTCTCGTTCCTTGATGGCTGAAGCCATTGACGCTTCACCAATATTCTTAATCGCGGAAAGCCCGTAACGAATACCCTGTCCATGTTCCGTCGTTTCGGGGACAAATTTGAGACCGCTTCGATTGATGTCGGGCGGCAAGATCGTCATTCCCATCCGCTGGCATTCTGCAACGAACACCGAAATCTTATCGGTATTGTTCACTTCGTTGCTAAGTAAGCCGGCCATAAACTCGACCGGATAGTTCGCCTTCAAATAAGCGGTCTGGTAGCTGATCAAGCCGTAGGCGGCACTGTGGCTCTTATTAAATCCGTAGCCGGCGAACTTCTCCAATAGGTCGAAGATTGCGTTCGCTTTCTTTTCGTCGATGTCGTTTACCCGTTTAC
>DASUWQ010000344.1:0-2306 GCA_036378375.1 Chthoniobacterales bacterium | reverse complement strand
GATGCTTTTTGGCGTTGATCGCTTCCATACAGGACTGTCCTTTTCAGGAGGGATCAGCTGAAGAAAACTCCGAGTTGTCCGCTCCGCGCCATTTGAATTCGGAGCCTCATTTGAATATCTCCGTCATTACGTTGCCGACGGCTATCTCTGATGCTTCCTGGGCCCGAATTTGAAAGCTCTGTTCACGCAACATCGCTTCCGTCTTCGCTTGCTCCCGTCTAAGCAGCGAAGGCAGCGATCGCTCCATTATTAACAAAAGCGGCTTACATCTGTTCCCTATTGTCTCGTTACTGCGCCCATTACAACGCTATAATAACCGGGTCTGTAAGCCAATCCCGGAAACAGCCATGTCATTTCAATGCATCCGGTAGGCATCCTGATAGGGCGGCGAGAACGACCCACAACAGTTGCCACTTAGATTTCGAATTGGACCGCGCCGACATCGTTCAAGACTACCGCGCGTTATATTTGAAGTCATCCTGGAGCTCAAATCCCGTCTGTATTTGTTTGGGTCGGCATGGATGCGCTTTCGCAGCTCGATGTTTTGGAAGTTACTCTAGGAAAAATGACGTGCGTTCCAATTTACCGATTTCCCGGTCGATCGGTCCGTCCTCCGCTTTCTCCCTGTCGGCTGCCATCCTCCACATGGCACATCATGAGCTAGTGCCCAATCCATCGCATACATCTTTTCCAGCAATCGCCCAATCCCTGTTCGTCATATCTGTAGAAGAAACATTCAGAATCAAGTCGGTATGAATCCTTGGCGCAAATTTCTCGCTTTCGTATCCTTAGCACTCTCCGGCGTGAACGGTTCTCAAGCCGCCGCAAACGCTGGCCATTCGCCCGGGTTAATTGGCACAGATTTGGCGCGTGCTCGGTCGCAGTCAGACTATTTCCAATTTTTCAATCTAGAGCAGATCGGTCCCGCTCAACCTTTGGCCAAGGCAGGCCAGCTTCTCTCTTTCAAGCCCTCCGGATCAGATTTCCGCCAATTAGCGACCGTCTATGTCGAAACCGATTCAACGGGATTGATCTCGGTGCTGAGGGTGGTGATTGCCCGGTCATTCATCGACAATCCACAAAACAGCGCCTTTGCTCGTGACCTGATAAAGAGTTCCCTCCTAGCTGCCGTCAGTGAGCGCGATGCCACCAATCTGAACGACCTCGCCACTGAAATTCTCTACCGCAACTTAAAACGGCCGCTCTTGACCCGGTCCGAACCAAGTTTGTCAGCAAGCCCTTCCGCCGCCTATCTCGTGGTGGAAGGAACAAACTCGGAATGGGAAACCACGCTGACGGCAAGCACGATCAAACTTAGCAACCAAATCCAAGAAAACCGCCCCGCACTGGTGATGGAGATCCGTAAGAAGTGATCGAATAAGGTATGCCGCAAAAATTCTGAGCCCGTGGTGAGGTCTGGGTTCCAAATTCTCGGCTGTCGCCAAGTCTCAACAATAACCTCGAATCCTATCCTGCCTCGGCAGTTTGCCCCAAGCATGCAACGCATCTATGAGATGCCGTTGAAATTAGCGAAGCTTTACCAGTCGGATCCCACCAACCCTCTTCTCTGATAATAAGTCCGAACGTCTTTTTACCGTCATCAAGTTCTGGATCGATCAGACTTTAGGCGCCTCGCTTGCACTCGAGACTGGCGTTCCTCCCTGGCGACCATTCCGTTCTGGATCATTCTCGTCAACCTAACAATCGGACGACGTGAACCGTTCCTTCGATTGCTGGGCCTATTGCCCGGGTTTATTGGGGTCGCGATTATTGCCTGGCCGAGCGAATCACCGGCAAGTGCAGCACTGCCGCTCCCAATGATGCTGTTACTGCTTACCTCCGCACTCTCGTGGGCGCTCGGTACCGTATACTCTCAATGCCGAGGCGCCCATATTCCAAGTCACGATCTTGCGGGCATGCAACTAGTCGGCGGCGGTGGCGTCCTTTTGTTACTCAGCGTATTTGTCGGGGAATTGACGGGCTTCAGTCCTCAACGAGTCACCATGATCTCCATAGCAGGTCTGTTGTATTTAGCCGTGTTCGGCAGCCTCCGCCCGCATCGAGCCGTGCACGGTAGTCCTGATAAAGTGCCGCATAAGGTTCGCGGTTGCTTTGAGCTCTTGATTTAGTTCATCGGTAAATTCAGGGTCCTAGACGTCCAAAGTGTCGACTTGACGTCGTACCTTCTGTAAGGCCAGTAGCCCGGTAACCGAGATATCCTCGTTAATATCCGCCCAATGTACGCCTTTACCGCCTGCAATCAGATTCCAGCTCTTACGCTGCAATTCGGAAGCATCCAGCAGCTT
>DASUWQ010000343.1:0-3835 GCA_036378375.1 Chthoniobacterales bacterium | reverse complement strand
GCTTAGCCTTGCTTGGCCGCTTGTTCGGAATCGCGGCGAAGAGCAGTGCGATTGCGTCCTTATCACGCCGATCAAGGACCCCTAAAAGAGAACCAACCTGAATATGTAGTCCAGTCTCCTCGCGGACTTCTCTTTTCAGGGCTTTGACCAGCGATTCGCCTCGTTTGACCTTACCGCCTGGAAGCGTCCAAAGCTTGAATCCCGCCGCTTGGCGCACAAGGAGAACGCCATTGGGCGGATCTTCAATCCACGCCATGACCGAGACTTCCTTGGTCGGACGCGGTCTCGGAGCGTTGGTCGAGGCCTTGGGCATGCTTCTGTTAACCAACAAAACCCGATGATGCAAGCGGGATAAAAGGGCAGCAGTGAGTAGGTAGCGGCCCGAGATCACAACATACGAAACGTACCGTGCTTGGAGCGTGCCCGAAATGCGATCCTCGACTGACACGGCTTGAGGCCCCCTTCGCGACGCTACGGGTTAGCTCGCAAAGCCGTCAAAATATCGTAAAATCGAGATAACAAAATGCCCGAGCAAGCGAAGCATATTCTTACCAGCTACGACGCTGCCCTTTATACCGTGAAGAACGACGTTTTAATGATGTCTAGCCTTACGGATCGGATGCTCCATGCCGCCTTCGAAGCTCTTTTAAGCCGCAGCAGCGACCTCTGCGACCATGTTATCGCAGACGATGAACAGATCGACCTGCTTGAAAAGCAAGTCGACCAAGACGGAGTGGGTTTACTGATTCGATTCCATCCGGTTGCCTCTGATATGCGAGAGGTAATTTCTGCGATGAAGGTCAGCACGAATCTGGAAAGGGTTGGCGACCAATCCGTCACGATTGCCCGGAGAGCGAAACGACTGAACAGCTGGCCTCTGGTGAGCGAGGTTGCTTTGCTTGAGCCAGCCTTTGAGCTGGCGCTGGGGATCTTCCGCGATAGCATACGGGCTTTCGCAGAAAGCGATTGCGCCCTCGCGCGGGCGCTCAAACCCCGCGATAAGGAATTGGACGCGCTGACGACCGATATTGGTGAGAAACTGATTGCCAGGGCTACAGCCGACGCGGAAAATGTACCCACTTATTTGGACCTCATCTTCGTCGCTCGCGCCCTTGAGCGAGTCGGGGACCACGCGACAAATATTGGCGAGGATTCGTTCTGGCGCGATCAAGCCACCGACATTCGACACACTCAAGCCCGGAGCGAAATCCCCGCGTTGTAAGCCGTCTGCTGCACCTTTGCGGGAAACTCATCGGTGGAGAAGGCCGATTTCTTTTAATTCCTCGAACAACAGGGAGTGCTATTCTATATCAGCCACTAGGAGGATGAACAATGCTGAACTCGGAAGTTTGGCTTCATCAACAACTTCGAGAGCAGCTCTGGAAAGGGCCGGCCGCCGTGTCAGCTTATCTATCGATAGCAACGCAGCTCATCGGTATTGCGCTTTCAGCACTATTTTTGAAAGCGCTGACGGGTCCAAGTCTTTATATTCTTTCGATTAGTGGCCTGCTCTGCGTTTTGCTAGCGTGGGCTGACAGACTTGTTTCATGCCGGAACCACAATCTCGGACTGTTGCAATTTTCTCTGGCACAGAGTCGCCACCGCATCAAGGCAATGGGGATACGCTCAGAAGAGATAGATCGATTCGCCAAGAGGTTGTGGCTCGATTCCAGAATTGCCTTTAAGTTCAAGAATTCGCGATTTCGGTCAGTGGAATTGATCATTCAGGGCCTGGACCTACTGACTCGAACTGCAGAGCGATACGGTACTGGTGGTCGCAAGGTATTTTGCATTAATCAGGAGCCCATTATCAATGCCATTCGGCTTCTCGATTACCTTACCTTGGAGAACGCGGAGGAAGTGATAGAACAGGGATTAGCAAATTCGTTAACGAGTCTACCTGAATTCGATCCCGAAGGGTGGGCTTTAACGGTTTATCGCGAGTCTTGATTTACGTCCGGTGTATTTCGTCTGGACGGTAAACATTCTTATCACCTAGCCCTACCTATCGGGGATTTACCGGCGCCAGTCGGCCGTTGTGTTGATGAGGGACCGTGCGATTCCATCGCGATTAGCTGGCTGACCATTACCAAGTGGTAGCCCCTCACGATCAGCCCATCAAGCGCGGGCGGGATGGTTTCGGCCCATGGATATCGGGTTGCAAGATAATGGCGAGGTGGCGAGCCTGCCAACATTGGTGACGGGAACGTAGCCAGCATTTCCCCGGGGGTCCATTTCGCTTGCATCGAGCGAAATGTTTGTCAGGTTTTGCATGAAAGGCTGCGCTCGAGTTGGTCTCTGTGTGCTCGCGTGCTTAAGCCCGAACAGAACCTTAAGAATATCCATTTCTCGATGGGAGAGCTCTCGCCCGAATTCCAAGAGATCACCCATTGGCCTTTTCTGCCGGTGTTGACTCGTCTCGGGTTGGCCATCGCCATCGGCCTTTTCATCGGTCTGGAGCGCGAGCACCGCGGTAAAGCCGGCGTGCGTACGTTTGCCCTCATCAGCTTACTCGGGGCGACCGCTGGCCTATTTGGCGGTTTTTATCCGGTGATCAGCTTAGCCTTCGCCGCTCTGCTTGTCGCTTTTCTAAATGCGCGTCATCTGATGCTTGGAAACAAATTGGCTATGACCACCTCAACGGCGCTGATTCTCGTAGCGGTTTGCGGCATCCTGTGCGGTGAAGGGCATATTTTCACGCCAGTTACCACCGGACTGATCACTGCGGCACTGTTAGCCTGGAAACAACCAATCTCAGGATTTGTCGGCGGTCTTTCGGACCAGGAAGTCCGTTCAGCGATCTTGCTGGGAATTCTCACTTTCATCATCTTCCCGGTACTACCGTCTCATCCGGTGGATCCTTGGGGTTTAATCGATCCCCAGTCGAACTGGGCCAGCGTCATCATCATCGCCGCTATCGGCTTCATAAATTACATCTTGATGAAATGGCTTGGTCCACGAGGAATGGAAATCACGGCTTTTTTCGGAGGCTTGATCAACAGTCGCAAAGTTGTCGTAGAATTGACAGGCCGGATGCAAACCGCTGGGTCCGTCCTGAGCTCCTCCGTGTATCGAGGTATCATGCTCGCTACCGGCGCAATGGTGTTGCGCAATGGATTGATCGTCCTTGTGTTGGCGTCGCAAGCTGCTTCGCAATGCGCTCTGCCACTGACGGCGATGCTCTTAATCAGCGTCATACTCTGGAGTCGACATCCGATTCCGTCAGGCTCAGAGGCACAAGCATCCCTATCGTTGGAATCTCCTTTCCAACTTTCTGCCGCGTTCAAATTCGGGTTAGTATTCTTGGTATTGAACGTTCTCGGAGGGTTGGCTGAACGTAACTTTGGATCAGGCAGCTTTTATTTTGTCAGCATCGCCGGAGGTCTACTGTCCAGTGCTTCTTCGATCGCTTCTGCTGCCACGCTCATGAGCCATCATCAGATCAGTGTTACTACGGGCGTTAACGGTGTAGTGCTATCAAGCCTGACCAGTATCTTGATCAATATTCCGTCGATGCGCAGCATCACGAAAGAAGCAGCTTTCTGCCGTCGGGTTAATTTCGCTTTGGTTACGGTCGCGATCACAGGCCTGATAGGAGCCGGACTCAATGCTGTTATGTTCGACTTAATCCCGAAATTCTTAGTAAAAGCGTGACCAGCTTTGAGCAATGCAGGTCACTACCTTCTGGGTCATAGGATTATCCATGAACCTTAGCGGATATGGCCTTTAGAGCGGAAAGGATGGCTCTGTTACCAATATCGAGGCGTTTATCCCGGTGGATGACGAGCGCAAGCCGGCGCTAGAGCCGTTCCGTTTGGTCTCCACGTAACCAGCC